>JAYSEE010000125.1:2558-10208 GCA_041914045.1 Ferrovibrio sp.
AAATTCTTGGCACTACAATGCCCTACGAAACAAGGCGGCGGCAAGTCCGTCGATGCTGCAACAGGGCGGAAATATCGGGAGGCTGTAAGCGGCGATGGCGCGCGCGGCAAAGATTTCTCGGAATAGCGAAGCAAGCCCCGCAGCCGCGTTGATCGCGGCGTCCGATGCCGTGGATTACGGCGCGCTCACCGATTTCATCGGCTATGCGCTGCGCCGGGCGCAGATGCGGCTGTATGAGGATTTTTTCCGCTGCATGAAGGGCACCGGCATCAGCCCGGCGCTGTTCTCCGCGCTCATTCTGGTGGAGCGCAATCCCGGCTTGCAGCAAGGCAAGCTGGGGCAGGCGCTTGGCGTGGCGCGCTCCGGCGCCATGACCATGGTGGACCGGCTGGAGCGGCTGGGCCTGGTGGAGCGCCGCGCCGCGCCGCATGACCGCCGCGCCTATGGCCTGCATCTGACGCCCAAGGGCGAGCGCACGGCAGCCAATCTGCGCCAGCGCGTCAGCGAGCATGACAAGCGCATCGCCTCGCACATGGATCAAGCGGAACGCCAGCAGCTTATGCGTTTGCTTGAACGTATTTATTAGGGATGCGGGCATTCACCGGGAAAGAATGATCCGCTACAGTTGCAACCAAGGCCGTCGCTCCGAAGGGGCAAAACAGGGCGGCGAAAACGGGAGGATAAAGGAATGACCAGCAAGCTTACCCGCCGCCAATTCGGTCGGAAGACGGCGACTGCCGCTGCCGCCGGTGCGCTGATGGCCGGCGCAGCGCCGTTCAACATCGTGCGCGCCCAGGGCCGCGTGCTGAAAATCGGTTCGATCCATCCGCGTTCCGGCTTCCAGGCCCAGCTCGGCCTGGCCTGCCAGCGCGGCATCGACATCGCGCCGAAGGTGTTGAAGGCGCTGGGCATGAATGCCGAAGTGCAGATCATGAATGCGGATACCGAATCCAATGTGGATATCGCCCGCAGCCGCGCCGAAAAGCTGGTGAACGACGGCGCCAATGTGTTGATCGGCGCCTTCGATTCCGGCCAGTCAGCCGCCATCGCCCAGGTGGCCGAGCAGAAGGGCGTGCCCTACATCATCAACGTGGCCGCCGCGCCGCAGATCACCGAGCAGGGCTATAAGTTCGTCTTCCGCAACTTCCCCACCGCGCCGATGCTGGTGGGCGACGGCCTGAACCTGATGAAGGCGGTGTTCGAGAAGAGCGGCGTGACGCCCAAGACCGCCGTATTCATGCATGCCAACGACACCTTCGGCCAGTCCATGGCCGGCGCGATCAAGGCGATGGCGCCGCGCTTCAACCTGCCGTTCCAGATCGTGGAGACCATCAGCTACGATCCGCAGGCCAAGGATTTGTCGGTGGAAATCGCCAAGGCCAAGGCCACCGGCGCCGAAATGGTGATGCCGGTGACTCGCCTGAACGACGCCATTCTGCTGATCCGCGAAATGGTGAAGCAGCGTTGGGAGCCGAAGGTGATCATGAGCCCCGGCGCGCCGGGCTTCTATGAAGGCCAGTTCTATCGCACGCTGGGCAAGTATTCCGATTATCTGCTGACCAATGTGCCGTGGTACAACCCGCGCGCGGCGATCACGCAGAAGCTGCTCGACGAATTCACCAAGACCTACAAGAACGAATTGTTCGAGCTGAATGTCGGCTTCTCGTTCGAGGCGATGATGATCGCGGTGGATGCTTTCAACCGCGCCAAGAGCACCAATGGCAAGGAACTGGCCGATGCCATCCGCGCCACCAAGATCGAGCAGCATGTAATGGCCGGCGGCACGCTGCAATTCGACGCCAAGGGCCAGAACGTCAACATCAAGTCGGTGACGCTGCAGAATATCGGCCAGCGCCCGAAGGTGGTGCTGCCGCTCGACGTGTCGGAAGACAATCTGCTGCTGCCGATGCCGGGCTGGACCAAGCGCGGCTAAGGCGATCAACCAAAGGGGTGGCACCCACGGCGCCCAACGCGCCGTGGGTGTTTTGATGGAATGCCGATCGAACTCATTCTGAACGTAACCTTGCAGGGGCTGCTTACCGGGCTGGTCTATGGCCTGATGGCGCTTGGCCTCAGCGTGATTTTCGGCGTGGTGCGCGTGGTGAATTTCGCCCATGGCGAGATGATGACCATCGCCATGTATTGCGCCATCGTGGCTTTCGGCGTCTGGCAGATCGACCCGCTGGTCTCGATGGTCCCCATCGCCGTGCTGCTGTTCGCGCTGGGCTATGTGATGCAGGCCTGGCTGATCAATCCCTTCATCAACCGGCCGGAGCATAGCCAGTTCATGCTGCTGGCCGCCGTCGCCATCGTGATGGTGAATGCGCTGCTGATGATTTTCGGCCCCGATGCGCGCACCACTTTGGTGGATTACGCGCTCGACTCCGTCGAGATCGGGCCGTTGCTGGCCGACAAGGTGCGCCTGATCACCGCCGGCCTGGCCCTGGCGATCACCGCCGGGTTGTTCGCCTTTTTCAAGCTGACCCGCACCGGCAAGGCGATCCGCGCCTGCGCCGATAATTACATGGGCGCGCTCACCGTCGGCCTGGATGTGAAGCGGCTCTATGCCTTCACCTTCGGCCTGGGCTCGGCCTGCGTGGGCGCGGCCGGCGCGATGATGGTGCTGCTGATCGACGTGACGCCCAATCTAGGCCCGGCCTTCACCTTGCAGGCTTTCGTGATCGTGATCGTGGGCGGTTTGGGCTCGATGCCTGGCGCGCTGCTGGGCGGCGTGCTGATCGGGCTGTCGGAGGCCTTGTCCGGCCTGTTCTTCGCACCCTCGGCCAAGAGCATGTTCGCCATTGCGCTGCTGATCCTGGTGCTGCTGTTCCGGCCGCAAGGCCTGCTGGGGAAGAAGGCATGATGAGCAGGCTTCTTGATGGCGTGCCGAAACGCGCACTGCTGCTGCTCGGCCTGCTGCTCGCGGCCATGCTGGTCGCTCCGTTCGTGGTGGATGCCTATCTGCTGTCGATCCTGATCCTGGTGCTGTATTTCGCCTATACCGGCCAGGCCTGGAACGTGATGATGGGCTTCTGCGGCCAGCTCAGCCTGGGCCATTCGCTCTATGTCGGCCTGGCCGCCTATACGGCGGCGGCGCTTTACGTGCATTTCCAATTGCCGCCCATGCTCGGCGTCTTCGCGGCCATCGCCGTCAGCATGGCGTTCGGCGCGGGCATCGGCTTTTTGGCTTTCCGCTTCGGCATCGGCGGCACGTATTTCGCGCTGCTCACCATCGCGTTTGCCGAATTCACCCGCGTCGGCTTCGATCACTTCGCCTGGGTGAACGGTTCGGGCGGTTTCTTCCTGCCGGTGGAGCAATATACCAGCAACGATCTGCTCAACCTGCGCGGCCGGCCGGTGATGTTCTATTACCTGCTGCTGGCGCTTACGGCTGCGGCCTTCATCTTCTGCCGCTGGCTGCTTACCGGCCGCATCGGCTATTACTGGCAGGCGATCCGCGAGGATCAGGAAGCGGCGCAGACGCTGGGCATCAACACTTTCCGCTACAAGATGCTGGCGGTGCTGATTTCCAGCGGCATGACGGCGCTCAGCGGCGTGTTCTTCGCCTTCTATTACAACAATCTGTTCCCCGAGCAGATTTTCCATATCAGTCGTTCCATCGAACTGATCCTGGGGCCGATCATCGGCGGGCTGGGCTCGCTGTTCGGCCCGATCCTCGGCGCTTTCGTGCTCACCCTGCTGGCCGAAGGGCTTTACGAAGCCGTGCATGGCCTGGGCTACGATATTCCCGGCATCAAGCATGTGTTCTACGGCATCTGCCTGGCGGTGGTGATCATGTATCTGCCGCATGGCATCTGGCCGGTGCTGCGGCGCAAGCTGGGCCTGGAGATGCGGCAATGAGCGATCTTCTCGTTGTCGACGGCATCACCAAAAGCTTCCGCGGCCTGCGCGCGGTGTCGCGCGCCTCGCTCAGCGTGCCCAAGGGCGGCATCGTCGGTCTGATCGGCCCGAACGGCGCCGGCAAGACCACCTGCTTCAACATGATCGCCGGCGTCTATAAACCCGACGAAGGCAGCGTCACCCTGGATGGCAAGCGCATCGACGGCTTGCGGCCGGACCTGATCTGCCATGCCGGCGTCGGCCGCACATTCCAGATCGTGAAGCCGTTCAAGGAACTCAGCGCGCTGGATAACGTGATGGTCGGCGCGCTGCATACCGAAAGCGATACCCGCCAGGCCCGCAAGGCCGCGGAAGCCGTGCTGGATCGCCTCGGCATGCTCGACAAGCGCAACCAGCCGGCCGGGCAGCTTACCTTGCCCGAGCGCAAGCGGCTGGAAGTGGCGCGGGCGCTGGCCACCAAGCCGCGCATCCTGCTGCTCGATGAAGTGATGGCCGGCCTGCGCCCCACCGAGACCGATCAGATGGTTGCGGTGTTCCGCGACCTGAACCGGCGCGAGGGCCTGACGATCCTGCTGATCGAGCATGTGATGCGCGCGGTGATGGCCTTGTCGCAAAAAGTGGTGGTGCTGCATCATGGCGAGGTGATCGCCCATGGCGACCCGCAAACCGTGGTGCGCGATCCTGCCGTGCTGGAATGTTATCTGGGCGAGGAGGCCGAGATATGAGTTCGGCCAAACCGACTCTCGAAATCGCCGGCCTGGATGTTTTCTATGGCGATGCGCAGGCGCTGGATGAGGTGAGCCTCACCGCCCAGGGCGGCGGCATCCTCGCCATCGTCGGCGCCAATGGCGCGGGAAAATCCACGCTGATCCGTTCCATCGCCGGCATCGAAAAGCCGCGCCGCGGCAGCATCCGCTATGGCGGCAAGGAAATCGCCGGGCTGCCCAGCCACAAGGTCTGCGATCTCGGCATCGGCCAGGTGGCGGAAGGCCGGCAGATTTTCCCCAGCCTCAGCGTGCTGGAGAATCTGCAAATGGGCGCGATGCTGCCGCGTGCGCGCGGCAAGGAGAAGCAAACGCTGGAGCAGGTCTATGGCCTGTTTCCGCGTCTGGCCGAACGGCGCGGCCAATTGGCCGGCACCATGAGCGGCGGCGAACAGCAGATGCTGGCCATCGGCCGCTGCCTGATGGGGCAGCCGGAATTGATCATGTTCGACGAGCCGTCGTTGGGCTTGGCCCCGGCGGTGGTGCAGGAAGTGTTCCGCATCATCAAGCTGCTGCATGAAAGCGGCCTCACCATCATCCTGGTGGAGCAGAATGTGGCGGTGTCGCTGAAGCTTGCCGATCAGGCCTATGTGCTGGAAAACGGCCGCATCGCCATGCAGGGCAGCGGCCAGCAATTGCTGCACGACGACCGCGTGCGCCAGGCTTATCTGGGGCTTTGACCCTGATCGTCACTCTCTGACTTGTTCCGAGAGTCCATGCCTGACGCGGCAAAGCCGCCGAACCATGGATGCCCGTAACGAGTACGGGCATGACGGGCGGTTACATGCCCGCCACGCGCTGCAAAAACGCCGTGAGGTCGGGGGCCACATGATGGATGTGGTCTTCCTCGCCTGGGCGCGGCGCGGACCAATCCGACTTTGTGGGCACCCAGACCGTGCGCATGCCGAGCGCCGCCGCCGGCGCCAGGTTGCGGGCCATGTCTTCCACCATCACGCTGCGTTCGGGCGCCACGCCATGTTCGGCCAGCAGCTTGCCGTAGGGCTGCGGATTCGGCTTGGGCAGATAATCCGATGCCACGATATCGAACACTGCCTCGAAGCAATCCTCGATGCCGATATGGCGCATCACGCGTTCGGCATGGGCCACGGTGCCGTTGGTGTAAACCAGCTTGCGCCCCGGCAATGCTTCCAGCGCAGCGCGCAGGGCGGGCAGGGCGGGCAGCGGGCTGAGGTCGATATCATGCACATAGCCCAGGAATTCGGCCGGGTCGTCGCCATGCTCCACCATCAGGCCGCGCAGCGTGGTGCCATGGCTATGGAAGAAGGCTTTCTGCCGCAGCTTGGCCTGGTCGTAGCTCAGATCAAATCTGCGTGCGATGAATTCGCCCATCCGCCGGTCGATCTGCGCGAACAAGTCGTACTGGGCGGGGTAGAGTGTGTTATCCAGGTCGAATAACCAGGTTTCGGCGCTGTGCAATTCGGCGGGGTCGCTTATCATAAATCTAAAATATGCCAGCGCGGGGCCGATGACGAGGCTCCGGCGGCCCGGCTATAAGATTTAGGTGGAAATGAAACTGTCGGGCGCATGAGCGATACCCTGCCTTACGATATGACGCTTCAGCCGGAAATGCTGCTCTCGGTCTTTCCGGGGCCGGCCGTGCTGTTCGATGCCGAGGGCCGGGCCATCGACGCCAATCGCGCCGCCGATGTGCTGCTCACCGCGCTGGGCGAAGATAAGCTGCCGGCCTTGGCGGCCGCCATCGACGCCACGCTGGAGGATGGCTTGCCGCGTCAGGACAAGGCCGATCTGCCCGGCCTGCGCGGCGGCGCGGCCTTGCAGATCACGCTGCTGCCCCATGGCGGGCCGGAGCGCGAGCGGCGCCGTCTGCTGCTGCTGGGCCGCGACAATACGCTGGAGCGCAATATGCTGCAGGCGCTGATGCAGTCGCGGCAATTGTTCCGCGATCTGGTGGCCTGCTCCACGGATTTCGCCTGGGAGACCAAGGCGGATGGCCGCTTCGGTTTCGTGTCGCCGCGCGGCGCGCTCGGCTACAGCGCGCGCGAATTGGAAGGCCATCTGCCGGAGGAATTCGCCGCCGTGGATTCGCCCGAGCATCCGCGCCCCAGCCGCTGGCCGTTCATGGCGCAAGAGGCGATGAGCGGCGCCGAGGTTTTCCTGCGCTTCAAGGATGGCGCGGTCGGCTGTTTCGAAGTGTCCTGCATGCCGGCCAAGGATGCGGCCGGCGCCTGGAACGGCGTGCGCGGCGTGGCGCGCGACGTGACCGAGGCGCGCGAGCGCGTGGAGGCTTTGCGCCGCGCGCATAAGCAGCTCAACCTGCTGGCCAATACCGACGGCCTCACCGGCCTGCTCAATCGCCGCGCCTTCATCGAGGAACTGGATAAGCGGCTGGTGCGGCATTTCCGCAATGGGCTGGTCGGCACGCTGATCTATTTCGATCTCGACAATTTCAAGAAAGTGAACGACGTGCGCGGTCATCAGGCCGGCGACGAGGTGTTGAAGGCGGTGGCGGAAGCCGCGCGGCATACCTTGCGCGTCGTCGATCTGGCCTCCCGCATCGGCGGCGATGAATTCCTGCTTTGGCTGGAGGAGACCGGCGTCGATGCGGCGAAGTCCATCGCCGCCCGGTTGATGGAGGCGGCGGCTGAAATCAGCAAAACATGGGGCGTGGAGGGTTATCCGCTGGGCTTTTCCATCGGCGCGGTTTTCGCGCGGCTGGATATGCAGGAAACCGCCGAAGGATTAATCGCGCGCGCCGATGCCGCGATGTATGTAGCCAAGAAGGGCGGCAAGGGGCGCATGCATATCGCCGAATTGCCCGCCGCGACCGATCAGGACATTGCCTAGATGAGCATGGATTACGAAAGCGCCAAGGCGCTGGCCGCCTCCAAGGATACCGCCGTGCGGTTGGCGCTGGCGCGGAGCCAGGATATTCAGCCGGAGATCCTGTATTTCCTGGCGGTCGATGAAGCGGCGGATGTGCGCCGCGCGATTGCCGCCAATGTCGCCACGCCGGGGCAGGCGCATCTTCTGCTGGCCGCCGATG
>JAYSEE010000126.1:0-10181 GCA_041914045.1 Ferrovibrio sp.
ATCTTTTGCGTGGGTGAAAAAAACACCTTCATTGCTGCTACCGTCTCATGCGGATGGCCAAACCATACGGCCGCACCTGACTGCGCCAGAGCACGACCTCGACATGGACAATGCTGCCTGGATATGGCAACATAAATCAAATAAATTGATCTTATCTCCGCATTAATTTGTTTTATATTGCGGAAAGCGAGGCATGAAAGCAAAGGCGGCAAGATGGCAGGCGGCACCAGCAAGGACATGACGATATTGCTTGGCAGCAATCCTGTCGCCCGTTCGCTCGACTGGAATCTGCTGCGCGTGTTCCTGGTGATCGCGGAGGAGCGCAGCATATCCCGCGCCGCCGATGTGCTGCAACGAACGCAGCCCGCCATCAGCACCGCGCTGAAACGGCTGGAACAGAATATCGGCTCGAAACTGGTGCTGCGCAGCGCCACCAGTTTCGAACTCACCGATGCCGGCAATCTGCTGCACAGGGAATGCAAGGAGGTGTTCAACACCATCTGCCATATCCCGAATTTGATCAGCGAGAATTCGGATTCCTTGGCCGGCACGCTCTCGGTGACGATGGCAAGCCATATCATCAGCGACGTGATCGACGACACGCTCTCCCTCTTCCATCAGCGCTACCCCAATGTGACCGTGGATGTCTCGCTGGTGACCAGCGCCAGCGTGCTGGAAAAAGTGCTGACGCGATCAATCAACTTCGGCATTTGCCTGGTCGGCAACAAAGTGCCGGATCTGGATTACTTCCATCTCTACAAGGAATATTTCACTTTCTTCTGCGGACAGAAACATCGCTTCTTCGGCAAGCGCGGACTTGCCTTCGAGCAACTGGCCGGCGAAAGCGCGGTTTCCTTCAAGGCCTTCACGGTTTCGGAAGTGCTGCATTCGGTCGCCAACATGTATCGGCAGGCCAATCTGGCGATGCCCTTCGTCGGCGTATCCGATAATCTGGAAGAAATCCGCCGCATGATCATCGCCGGCCTCGGCATCGGCGCCCTGCCCGTGCACGTGATGCAGAGGGATGTGAATGAAGGCCTGCTCTGGCCTTTGCCGCCTTACGATAATCCGACGCCCATCGACGTGTATCTGGTCTCCTCGCCCAAGGCGCAGTTGGCCCGCGCCGAGCAAGCCTTCATCAATGTGCTGCGCGAGGTGACGGCCGGCAAGGCCCCTGCCGAGCGCGTTTATGGGGCGAAAATCGTGCTGCCCGCGGCCAAGCCGAAGCAGCGTTGAACAATCACCAGCAAAACGACAGGAGCCGCAACAGCATCATGGCCTGGCATAAAGCAACGACAACAGCTCAATTGACCGACCGACAAGTCGTGGGCTTGGAAGTGAACGGCGTGGAAGTGGCGGTCTATCGGTTGGACGACGGCTATTACGCCACCAACAATATCTGCACCCATCAGCGCGCCTTCATGTCGGACGGCTATATCGAGAACGGCTGCATCGAATGCCCGCTGCATCAGGCGATTTTCGATATCAAGACCGGCGCGGCCCTGGAAGGTCCGGCAAAAGGCCCGCTGGCCAGCTATCCCACCCGGGTGGATGGCGACGACATCCTTGTCGACCTGCCCTGAACGCGGCGAAGGAGACCGGACATGGCTGTTCGCCCCATACTTCGCTTCGGCAATCCCGATCTGCTGAAAATTTCCGCGCCGGTGGCCGATCCCACCGCGCCGGAAATCCGCGCCCTGGTGCAGGATATGCGCGATACGCTGGAGGATGTGAACGGCATCGGCCTGGCGGCGCCGCAGATCAGCCGACTGTTGCGCATCGTGCTGTATTGCCTGCCGGAACACCGCATTCCGGCCGGCGCCAAGGCAAAGCCGATACCATGGACCGCGATGATCAATCCCGAGATCGAGCCGGTGGGCAATGACAAGCGGGTGATGTGGGAACGCTGCCTGTCGCTGCCCGGCCTCTATGCCAAAGTGCCGCGCCACAACGCCATCGTGATCCGTTACGCCACCCTGGAAGGCAAGCGGATCGAAGAGCATTGGCAAGGTTATGTCGCCATGCTGCTGCAGCATGAATGCGATCATCTCGACGGCGTGCTTTACCCGATGCGGATGCAAAGCCCGACGGACATGGCTTTCGCCAGCGAAGTAACCGGCGCGAACGGCGTGTTCAGCTACGCTCCCGGCGATTTCGACGGCTAACCGACCAGACTGCGCAGCGGAATGGCGGCATCGGCCAGCTTTTCCGCCGCCAGTTGCGCGCCTTCCTTCATCCATTTGGCGACCTGGCGACGTTCGCGCCCGGCATTGATCAGCACGGCTTGGCGGATACGGCCATCCACCAAAGTGAAATGCATGTACGGACCCTGGCCGAATTCGCCGCGCGTCGCTTGAACGCCGCCGGCTTCCGGCAGGCCCAGCATCTGGATATTCAGATCGTATTGGTCTGTCCACATCCAGGGAACTTCGTCATAGACGGCCGCCTTGCCCAGCATCGCCTGGGCCGCGATGGCGGCCTGCTTCTCGGCATTATCCCAGGTCTCCAGGCGCAGCATCCCGCCATGGAAACGGCTGGGAAACCGCACGGCATCGCCGGCAGCGAAAATATCCGGATCCGAGCTGCGGCAGCTTTCATCCACCAGAATGCCATCCTGGCACGTCAAGCCAGCCGCCTCCGCAAGCTCGGTATTCGGCAACGCGCCGATGCCGATCACCGCCAGATCGCCTCGCAGCATCTCACCATTGGCAAGATGCAGCTGCACACCGGCTTGCGTGGTTTCGATGCGGTCGATCCGCGCATCGGTGCGGATGCTCACGCCTTCGGCGGCATGCCGATCGGCAATCTTTGCTGCAATGCTTGCGGGCAGCACGCGCCCCAGCAAGGCCGGCGCCGCTTCCAATACGGTGACGCTGCATCCCAGCCGCCCTGCGCTGGCGGCGATTTCCAAACCGATGAAGCCGCCGCCGATGATCAGCAGATGCCGGCCGGGCCGCAGCGCCTGCTTGATCGCTGCCGCCTCGGCCATATTGCGCAGGCTATGCACCAATCGGCCATCGGGCGTCAGGCCAGGCCATGGCCGCGCCCGCGCGCCGGTGGCGATCAGCAGCTTGGCATAGCGGATGCTCCGGCCATCGGCTAGGCGCAGGCTATGCGCCGCCGGATCGAGCGCGGCAACGCGAGTATTCAGGATCGGCTCGATCCGCTGTTCGGCATAAAACGTCGCCGGATGCAGGCGCAGGCTCTCAGCCACGGCATCGCCATAAAGGAATTCCTTGGATAGCGGCGGCCGCTCATAGGGCAATTCCGGCTCATCGCCGATCAGCGTGATGCTGCCTTCATAGCCTTGCGCGCGGAGATGTTCCGCCGCACGGCCGCCGGCCTGGCCGGCGCCAAGAATTACTATACCGTCAATGCCAATCTGCACGTCAAAGCCTTTCGGTTTGTCTTAGCGCCGAAGCTTTGCCCAAGCCCGGCAAAAGTCTAGACTTGATCATCCTGGAGTGCATCCGATGCCATCGCAACGCCCGAAAATCGCCGTGCAGCGGCGCGGCTTCACCAAGCAATCGGCCGATCAGCGCCGGCTGCAATTGATTGAAGCCACCTTGCGTTGCCTGGGCCGCGATGGGATGGAAGCCACCGTGGTGCGGCGCATCGCCGAGGAAGCCGGACTTTCCATCGGCATGGTGCGGCATTATTTCAGCGGCAAGGATTCTCTGCTGGCCGCCACCTACCGGCATCTTTCCCTGCTGCTGCAAGAAGCTACCGCCAAAGCGCTGGCGGAAGCCGCGCCCGATCCGGCGGCGCAATTGCGCGCCTATATCCTGGCCGGCTTGAAGCCGCCTATCCTGGATCAGGACTATGTCCGCGCGCGCTTTCTGTTCTGGCATCTGGCCCATAGCCATGGCGAAGTGCGCAAGGTGCACGACGAAATCTACAGCCGTTTCGAAAAGCGCCTGCTGCAATTGGTGCGCGCGGCGGCCCAGGTCAATCGAGCGGATATCGAAGCCCCCACCCTGACCATCGCCATCATGGCGCTGCTCAAGGGCATCTGGCTGGAATGGAGCCTGGCGCCGAACCGCATTGATCCGGCGCGTCTGGCCGATCAGGTATTGGTGCTGCTTGCAGGCGCGCTGCATCAACGTGCCGACTAAATGAAATTCGGCTGCAGCTTTTCATAAGCCGCCACCAGCGGCGCCGGACCTACCAGCTTGCCGGCATCCAGAATCTGCTCGCCATCAATCCAGTAGGATTGATCGAAGATCACGCCATCGGGATGATTCTCGCCGCCGCCGGCCTCCCACCAGGGCAGGCCCATACCGATGGCATTGGTGCCGGGCAGCCGGATATCCTCCACGAAATGCCGCTGGGTGAGGCGCGTGGCCGGATGGAAGCCCATGGTGAAGTGAATGCAAAAGCCGTAATTGGCATTGCCGGTGCCGCTGGCGCGCCGCAGCGAACGCTCGAAGCGCGCCACATCCTCGGCGGCGGCTCCGCTGAAGCCTTGTATGCGGCCATCCACCGCGATGGTGATCGGACGCCGCAGCGGGCGGTAGATTTCATCGAACAACGCCTGCAAAACCACTTTGCCCTTCACGCTCTCCATCACCGGATAGAGATTCTGCGCCCCCGGCACGGTATGCATGCCAGGCACATTGGCCACGCGATGGCGCTTGAGCTTCACCTTATCCATGGTGAAGGTGATGTCGCTGCCGAGCGGACAGGTGAATCGCGCCTGGGAGCCGGCCTTGCTGCCGATGAAGTCCGACACCATCACCTGGAAATCCATCAGCGCGCCGAAATCCACGCCGCCATACATGCGGGCGAAACTCTCGGCCCCAGCCGTCGCCAGCAGGCAATAGCGGCTGCGATTGGCCTTCATGGCGCGATCCTGCATTTTCGAGCCTGCCATATAGGGGAAGCAGAAATCGAACCAGACATCCGAAGCCTCGGCGGCGGCGGCAAGCGAGTCCGTGATATAAGGATCGGCCAGCGCGCCCTGGAAAGGCAATTGCGGAATCAACGCCACCAGCGGGCGGCCGCCATAGGCCGTCACCGCGCCGAACACCGCATCAATCAGCGCGGTGTCGGTGGCGGTATCCACCGTGATCAACACGCTTTCGCCCTTCGCCACGGCGAAATGATCGCGGACCAGCGCATGGGCTGCCTGAGTCAGGATTTGGCTGTTATGCAGGGTCATGGCGCACCTTCGGCTTTAGCGGAACCTGCGGCTATTTTATACAAATGTATAATTTCTTGCAATCGCAAGAAAGCCCTCGCCATTCCTGCCCTGGCCGCTGCTTGGCGCACCGGCAAGGCTGCGGCATACTTCGGTCAACGACAAACGAATTCGGATGAGGAACAACGCCCGATGCATCTTGCCCGCTTTCCGCGCATACACCTCGCCCATTTGCCCACGCCGCTGGAACCGCTGACCCGGCTGTCGCAAGCCCTGAACGGGCCGGAAATCTGGATCAAGCGCGATGATTGCACTGGGCTTTCCACCGGCGGCAATAAAACCCGCAAGCTGGAATTCCTGATGGCCGAGGCGCAGCAGATGGGCGCCGATATGGTGATGACCCAGGGCGCCACGCAATCCAACCATGCGCGCCAAACCAGCGCCTTCGCCGCCAAGCTGGGCATGCGTTGCCATATCCTGCTGGAAGACCGCACCGGCTCGAATGACGAGAATTACAATTTCAACGGCAATGTGCTGCTGGATTTCCTGCACGGCGCCACGGCGGAAAAGCGCCCGGGCGGCGCGGATATGAATGCCGAAATGGAAGCCGTGGCCGAGCGCGAACGCGCCAAGGGCCTGAAGGTGTATACCATTCCCGGCGGCGGCTCCAATCCCACCGGGGCCCTTGGCTATGCCAATTTCGCCTTGGAATTGCTGCATCAGGCCAATGAGCGCAGCCTCAAGATCGACCATATCCTGCATGCCACCGGCAGCGCGGGCACGCAGGCCGGCCTGGTGGCTGGGCTGAAGGCGTTGAATGCGCAGATTCCCCTGCTGGGCATCAGCGTACGCGCCCCGAAGGATAAACAGGAAGATAATGTTTTCAAGCTCGCCCAGGCCACGGCGGCAAAGCTGGGCTGTCCCGATGCCGTGCAGCGCGGCGATGTGCTGGCCAACAGCGATTACGTCGGCAAGGGCTATGGCATTCCGGGGCCGGATACCATCGAGGCCATCGAGATATTCGCGCGGCTGGAAGGCATCCTGCTCGACCCGGTCTATACCGGCAAAGGCGCCGCCGGCCTGATCGACCTGATCCGCAAGGGCCATTTCCGCAAGGGCGAGCGCATCGTCTTCATCCATACCGGCGGCGCGGTCGGCCTGTTCGGCTATCTCAATGCCTTCGATTACGACCGATCTTGGAAGATGAATTGAGGACAGCATGAATAAGCCGCGCCGGATCGGCATCCTCGGCGGCATGGGGCCGGAAGCCACCGTGCAATTCATGGCGCGCGTGATCCAGCGCACCAGCGCCGCCGACGATTCCGATCACATCCCGATGATCGTGGACAACAACACGCAGATACCCTCGCGCATCCGCCGGCTGATCGAAGGCCAGGGCGCGGATCCGGTGCCGGCGCTGACCGAGATGGCGCGCAAGCTGGAAGCCTATGGCGCCGAGGCGCTCGCCATGCCTTGCAACACCGCGCATAATTATGCCGCCGAGATTCAGCAGGCGGTGCGAATTCCTCTGCTCGACATGGTGGAACTCACTGCCCGGAAGATTCTGCAAACCATCGGCAATGCAAAGTCGGTGGGCATCCTGGCCTCGCCGGCCATCAAGATCACCGGCATCTACGACAAAGCCTTCGCCAAGCTGGGCCTGCAAAGCCTCTATCCGGAAAATCAGGACAGGCTGCTGGCGGCGATCCGCGCTCTGAAGATATCCGGCGGCGATCCGATGCCGCGCCAGGTGCTGGCCGAGGCCGGCCGGGAATTGCAGGCGCATGGGGCCGGCATCCTGCTGATCGGCTGCAGCGAATTCTCCATGATCGCCGATGCGACGCCCGATGGCGTCCCCGCCATCGACAGCGTGGATGTGTTGACCGAAGCCAGCATCGCCTTTGCGCTGGGGCGATAGGTTTTTCTATTCCCAAGCCGGCGCATTCGATATATTTTATATTTAAAGTAATTTCACCCTGCCGGGTTTCCTCTCGCCCGGGTTTCCTCTCGCATTGGGTTAACACAGCATGCCGGCAACCATGCCCCATCGCTGGTGCAGCTATGACCGCGCCAGCCTGGACCTGCAATATTCGCCCAGCCGCATCGCCAAGGATTTCCAAGGCGATCTAGACCGCTATGCCGCGCAGACAACAGAAGCGCGCAATAAGGGCAGATATCAGCAGCATGCCTATGGCACAGCCCCGCGCCAGCTGCTCGATATCTATCTGCCGGATGCGCCGCAATCCGGCCCCGCGCCGATCCATGTCTTCATCCATGGCGGCTTCTGGCAAGCCTTGAACAAGGATTATGCCGGCTTTGCCGCCCCCGCTTTCACCAGCCGAGGCATGATTTTCATCGCGCTGAACTACACGCTGGCACCCGAGGCAAGCCTTGCCGCCATCATCGCTGAAATCCGCCAGGCGATGGATTGGGTGATCGCCCATGCCGCCAGCTTCAACGGCGATGCCGGCCACATCGTGGTATCCGGCCATTCGGCGGGCGGCTATCTGGCGGCCTCGCTGATTGCCGGCGCGCTGGCCGAACAGCGCGGACCCGCCGCCATCGCCGGCCTGCTACCGATCAGCGGCGTATACGACCTGCCGCCGATTGCCGCCTGCTATGTGAATGATGCACTGGGACTGGATGCGGCCGAGAGGGCACGGCTGGACCTGCTGACGGCCAAGCCGTTGCTGGATATTCCAGTGCATATCGCGATCGGCCAGGATGAATCCGCCGAGTTCCGCCGCCAGAGCCAGGCCTTGCAGGCCGCTTGGGCCCCCTCGCTCAAGCATTGCAGCTTCGACCTGCGACCAGGCCGCGACCATTTCGATATTCTTTTCGAGCTTTCCACGCCCGGCGCGCCGCTGCATGCGGCCGCCATGGCGCTGATCCCATGAGGCCAAGATGATCACGCGCAAAGATGCCGAAGCTCTGGATGTCACGGACCCGCTGGCCGATTTCCGTGCCCGCTTCGCCCTGCCGCCGGGCGTGATCTATCTGGATGGCAATTCTCTGGGCGTGCTGCCCAAGGGCGTGGCCGAACGCGTGAGCGGCGCGATTGCCGATGAATGGGGCCACGACCTGATCGCAAGCTGGAACAAGGCGGGCTGGATCGCGCTGCCGCTGCTGGTGGGCGATATGATCGCGCCGCTGATCGGCGCCGATGCCGGCGATGTGGTGGTGGGCGATTCCACCTCGGTCAACCTGTTCAAATGCCTGAGCGCCGCCCTCGTAGCGCGGCCCGGCCGTAAGGTGATCGTGACGGAGGCGGAGAATTTCCCCACCGACAATTACATCATCCAGGGCGCGGCCAAGCTGCTGGATGCCGAAATCCGCTATACCGCGCCGGGCCAATCGCCGATCCCGCTGATCGACGGGCAAACCGCCGTGGTGCTGCTCACCCATGTGAATTACCGCACGGCGGCGATGTACGACATGGCGGCCATCACCAAGGCGGCGCATGACAATGGCGCGCTGACGATCTGGGATCTCTCGCATTCCACCGGCGCGGTGCCGCTCGATCTCAAGGCCTGCAATGCCGATTTCGCCGTGGGCTGCAGCTACAAGTACCTGAACGGCGGCCCCGGCGCGCCGGCCTTCACCTATGCGACGAAGCGCATCGCGCAAAGCCTGACCCAACCGCTCAGCGGCTGGATGGGCCATAAGAATCCCTTCGCCTTTTCGCTGGATTACGAACCCGGCGAGGCGATCAAGCGCTTCCTCTGCGGCACGCCGCAAGTGCTGAGCCTGGTGGCCTTGCAGGCCGCGCTGGCGCTCTGGCGCGATGTGGACATGGCCGCCTTGCGCGCCAAGTCGCTCAGCCTCACCAGCCTGTTCATGGACCTGGTGGCGCAGGAATGCGGTGATTTCGGTTTAGAAGCCGTTACTCCGCGCGAGCCGGCGCGGCGCGGCAGCCATGTTTCGCTGCGGTTCGAGCATGGCTATCCGGTGATGCGCGCCATGGCGGATCAGGGCGTGGTGGGCGATTTCCGCGCGCCCGACCTGATGCGCTTCGGCTTCACGCCGCTTTACATCTCGCATGCGGAGACTTTCGAAGCCGTGCAGCGGCTGAAAGCCGTGCTGGAAAGCAACGCCTGGCGCGATGAGAAATACCAGACCCGCCTGGCGGTGACCTGAGCGTTACTTCTCCGGCAGCCTCGCCTCGGGCGAGACCACGCGCTCCTCGGGCACCAGCCCTTGCGGGCGATACAACAGCATGCCCACCAGGATCAGGCCCACCAGCACCACGCGCGCCGAGGCCACCTGATTTTTCAGCACCGCCGGCAGTACGGCGCCGAGAATGGTTTCGGTCACTGTCCACAGGCCCCAGATCAGCAGGCTGCCGATAATGGCGCCCTTGTTGTTGCCGTTGCCGCCCACGATCAGCATCACGAAAACCTGGAAGGTATAGATCGGCAGCATGTCCTGCGGGCTGACGAAGCCGGTGAAGCTGGTATAGAGCGCGCCAGACAGGCCCATCAGCATCGAGCCGATGACGAAGGATTGCAGGCGGAAGCTGAAGGCATTCTTGCCCAGCGCGCCGGCCGCCTCCTCATCCTCGCGGATCGCCCGCAGCACGCGGCCCCAGGGCGAACGCAGCATGCGTTCCAGCGCCCAATAGACCAAGCCGACCAGGAAAATCACGATGCCGAGAAACACCAGATTGTTGCCCAGCGACGTGCCCGGCCAGCCGCCGAACGGCTTGGGAATGCTGAACAGGCCATCGAAGCCGCGCGTCGCGCTGCGCCAGTTGATCGCCAGCAGATGAATGCAAATTGCGATGCCGAACGTGCCGACGGCGAGAAAATCATGCCGCAGCCGGATGGTGGGAATGCCCACGATCAACGCGAAAAAACCCGAGACCAGCATCGCGCCGATCCAGCCCACCGGCACCGGCAGGCCGAAGCCGCCGAAGGCATCGGCATAATGCGGCCCGGTAAGAAAAGCCGTGGCATAGGCGCCGACGCCGAAATAGCCGACGATGCCCACATTCATCAGTCCGGTGAAGCCCCATTGCAGGTTCAGGCCCAAGGTGCTGATG
>JAYSEE010000127.1:0-10128 GCA_041914045.1 Ferrovibrio sp.
AACTGGCCACCGACATGCTGCGCATGGTGGGCTTTCCCGATCCCAAGCGCGCGCTGAACACCTATGCTTTCGAGCTTTCCGGCGGCCTGCGCCAGCGCGCCATGATCGCCATGGCGCTGGTCTGCAATCCGGCCCTGCTGATCGCCGACGAGCCGACCACGGCTTTGGACGTGACCATCCAGGCGCAGATATTGAAGCTGATCAAGGATCTGCAGGCCGAATTGGGCATGGCCGTGCTGATGATCACCCACGATCTCGGCGTGGTGGCCAACATGGCCGACGAAATCGTGGTGATGTATCACGGCCGGGTGATGGAGCGCGGCTCGCTGGAAGACATCTTCCGCAATCCCGAGCATCCCTATCTGAAGGCGCTGCTGAATGCCGTGCCGCGTTTCGACATGAAGCCCGGCGAGCGCCTGGTGCCGATCCGCGAGATCAAGGCGGAAGTCGGCGGCCTGCTCAAGCGCACTACCCCGCCGCCCGCCGAAACCGATACGCCGCTGCTGGAAGTGCGCCATCTCACCAAGCGCTTCACCATCCGCAAGAGCGGCTTGTTCGCGCCCAAGGCGGCGGCTTCCGCCCTGGCGGTGGACGATGTCAGCTTCAACGTGCGGCGCGGCGTATGCTTAGGGCTGGTGGGTGAAAGCGGCTGCGGCAAGACCACCACCAGCAAGATGATCATGCGCGCCGTCTCGCCCGACGAAGGCAGCATCCAGTATCACGACGGCAGCCGGCAGGTGGACGTGCTGAAGCTGGAAGGCCAGAGCCTGTTCGATTATCGCCGCAAGGTGCAGTTCATTTTCCAGGACCCGTTCTCATCGCTCAACCCGCGCATGACGGTGTTCGACATCGTTTCCGAGCCGCTGGTGATCCACAATATCGGCAACGAGACCGAGCGCTTCGAGCGGGTGAAGGAATTGATGACCCTGGTGGGCCTGGATGTGCGCCATCTGCGGCGCTATCCGCACAGCTTCTCCGGCGGCCAGCGCCAGCGCATCGGCATCGCCCGCGCATTGGCCTTGCAGCCCGACCTGCTGATCTGCGACGAGCCGGTTTCCGCGCTCGACGTGTCGATCCAGGCGCAGGTGCTCAATCTGCTGAAGGACCTGAAGAAGGAACTCGGCCTCACCTACCTGTTCATCTCGCATAACCTGGCGGTGGTGGATTACATCGCCGACCGCATCGCCGTGATGTGCGCCGGCCGGCTGGTCGAACTGGCGCCGCGCGAATTGCTGTTCAAGCAGCCGGTGCATCCCTATACCAAGGCCTTGCTGTCCGCCGTGCCCAAGCCCGATCCGTCCTGCCGCCTCGATCTGCGGCTGCTGATGGAAGGCAAGGCATCCAATCCGGCGCTCTGGCCCGCCCCCTTCACCATCGACGGCACCACCCGCCCCGCGCTGATCGCTCTCGGCAACGGGCATTTTGTACGGGCCTCGGCCGAAGCCGATGTCCGGGAGCTTGTGGCATGAAACCTTTCGCCTATGCATTGATCGGCCTGCTCGCCTGCTCGGCGCTGCCCCTATCGTCCGGGCCGGCCCTGGCGCAATACAAGGAAAGCAACAGCCTTGCCGCCGATGTGGCTGCCGGCAAATTGCCGCCGGTGGACAAGCGCCTGCCGGCCGCGCCGCTGAAAATGAATCTTACCGGGGCCTACAAACCGGGCCAGCAGGGCGGCGAAGCGCGCATGCTGATCGCCCGCGCCCGCGACGTGCGCATCCTGAATACGCTCAGCTATACCCGCCTGGTGGTCTACAACGACAAATACGAATTCGTGCCGGACCTCGTCGAAAGCTTCACGGTGGAAGATGAGAAGGTGTTCACCTTCAAGCTGCGCAAAGGCCATAAATGGTCCGACGGTTCGCCCTTCACCTCCGAGGATTTCCGCTATTACTGGGAAGACATCGCCAACAACAAGGAAATCAGCCCGTCCGGCCCGCCGATCGACCTGTTCGCCGATGGCGAATTGGCCAAGGTGGAATTCCCCGACGAACTGACCGTGCGCTACAGCTGGAGCAAGCGCAATCCGAATTTCCTGCCGCGCATCGCCGGCACCGCGCCGTTCAATATTTTCCGGCCGTCGAAATACCTCAAGCAGTTCCATGCCCGCTATACCGATGCCGCCACGCTGGCGCAGTTGGCCGCCAAGGAGCGCCGCGCCAATTGGGCTTCGCTGCACAACAAGCTCGACAACATGATCGAGACCGACAACCCCGAACTGCCCACGCTGGATGCCTGGATGATCCAGACCCGTCCGCCGGCCATCCGCTTCGTGGCCGTGCGCAATCCGTATTACCATCGCGTGGACCAGAACGGCGTGCAGCTGCCCTATCTCGACCGCGTGATCATGGCGCAGGCCGATGGCAAGTTGATTCCGGCCAAGACCGGCGCGGGCGAAGCCGATCTGCAATTCCGCACCATCACTTTCAGCAACTTCACCTTCCTGAAGGAAAACGAAAAGCGCGCCGGCTATCGCACCCTGCTGTGGAAGACCGCCAAGGGCTCGCATCTGGCGCTGTTCCCCAACATGAACGCCAACGATCCGGTCTGGCGCAAGCTGCTGCGCGATGCGCGCTTCCGCCAGGCGCTGTCGCACGCCATCGACCGCGAAGCGGTGAACCAATCGCTGTTCTATGGTCTGGCGCTGCCGTCCAACAACACGGTGCTGCCGGAAAGCCCGCTGTTCAAGCCGGATTACCAGAGCAAGGATGCGGCTTTCGATCTCGCCCGCGCCAACAAGCTGCTGGATGAACTGGGCCTGACCAAGCGCAATGCCGATGGCGTGCGCCTGCTGCCCGATGGCCGGCCGCTGGAAATCATCATCGAAACCGCCGGCGAAAGCAGCGAGCAGGTGGACGTGCTGGAACTGATCGCCGAAACCTGGATCAAGGCCGGCGTGAAGCTGTTTCCCAAGCCGAGCCAGCGCGACATGCTGCGCAACCGCATCTTCGCCGGCGAAGCGCTGATGAGCGTGTGGACCGGTCTGGAAAACGGCGTACCCACCGCCAATACCAGCCCGGTGGAACTGGCGCCGACCTCGCAATACCAGCTGCAATGGCCGAAATGGGGCCAGTATTACGAAACCAAGGGCCAGAGCGGCGAAGCGCCCGACGAGCCCGAGGCGAAGGAGCTGCTTACGCTCTATGACCAATGGGTCGCCACCGGCGATCTGGCCAAGCGCGAGCAGATCTGGCAGCGCATGCTGGCCATCCATGCCGACCGCATGTACAGCATCGGCGTGATCGCCGGCGTATTCCAGCCCATCGTGGCGAACCAGAAGCTGATGAACGTGCCCGATGAAGGCATCTTCAATTGGGATCCGGGCGCCCAGGTGGGCATGTATCGTCCGGAAACCTTCTGGATGAAGCAGTAAGGCGGTTTAATCCCGATGTTGATGTATCTCGCCCGTCGTCTGCTGTTGATGATCCCGACCCTGTTGGTGATCAGCCTACTGATATTCCTGATCATCAAGCTGCCGCCGGGCGACTTCCTCAGCAACCAGATCGCCGAACTGCGCGCCCAGGGCGAGACAGCGGCGCTGGAGCGCGCCGAATTCCTGCGCACGCAATATGCGCTGGATCGCAGCGTGCTGGAGCAATACGGCATCTGGATGGGCTTCATCCCCGGCCCCAACGGCTTCGCCGGCCTGCTGCAGGGCGATTGGGGCTGGTCGTTCGAATATAACCGCCCAGTGGGCGAGTTGATCGGCGACCGCCTGGCGATGACCGCCGTGATCAACTTCTTCACCATCATCTTCGTCTATCTGGTGTCGTTCCCGATCGGCGTCTATTCCGCCACGCGGCAATATAGCTGGGGCGATTACGGCTTCACCCTGCTGGGCTATCTGGGCCTTGCCACGCCGAATTTCCTGCTGGCGTTGGTGATGCTGTATTACGCCAATGTGTGGTTCGGCATGAGCGTGGGCGGCCTGGTGGACGAACACTTGATCGACGCGCCCTGGCATTGGGAGAAGATCAAGTCGCTGCTGATGCATATGATCGTGCCGGTGATCGTGATCGGCACTTCGGGCACCGCGGCGATGATCCGCCGCCTGCGCGCCAACCTGCTGGATGAATTGCAGAAGCAATACGTCACCACCGCGCGCGCCAAGGGCGTGCCGCCGTTGAAGCTGCTGGTGAAATACCCGATCCGCATGGCGCTGAATCCCTTCATCGCCGATATCGGCAACCTGCTGCCCTCCATTGTGTCGGGCTCGGTGATCGTGTCGGTGGTGATGAGCCTGCCCACCGCCGGCCCGATGCTGCTGGGCGCGCTGCAATCGCTGGACCAGTATCTGGCCGGCTCCTTCCTGATGTTCCTGGCCGTGCTCACCGTGGTGGGCATGCTGATTTCCGACATTCTGCTCGCCCTGCTGGATCCGCGCATCCGGCTGACGGGCGGCGCCGCGAAGTAGGATTTGCACGATGAGCGACGCCGCCAACGACAGCCGCCTCACCCACTGGGTCAGCAAGGAGCCCTTCGACCCCTATTCGGTGGAAAAACTCACGCCGGAGCAGGAGCGCTATTACCGCGCCTCGCAATGGCAGATGATGTGGTGGAAGTTCAAGCGCCACCGGCTGGGCGTGTGGAGCGCCGCCATCCTGCTGCTGATCTATTTCTCGGCGCTGATTTCCGAATTCGTCGCGCCCTATGCGGTGGGCACCCGCAATCCGCGCGCCATCTATGCGCCGCCCACGGCGATCCATCTGTTCCATGAAGGCGAATTCGTCGGCCCCTTCGTCTATGCCCAGCGCTTCCGGCTGAATACCAGCACGCTGAAGCGCGAATATGCCGAGGATACCAAGCAGGTGCAGAAGCTGCGCTTCTTCTGCCAGGGCGACGAATACGAATTCTGGGGCTTGGCGCCGATGAAGTTCCATCTCGTCTGCCCGGCCCAAGGCGGCAATCTCTATCTGTTCGGCACCGACCGGCTGGGGCGCGACATCTTCTCGCGCATCGTCTACGGCACCCGCATCTCGCTCACCGTGGGCCTGATCGGCATCGCCATCAGCTTCATCATCGGCATCGTGCTGGGCGGCATATCCGGCTATTACGGCGGCTGGATCGACAATGTGATTCAGCGCCTGATCGAACTGATCCGCAGCCTGCCGGAATTGCCGCTCTGGATGGCGCTCTCGGCCGCCCTGCCCGTCACCTGGTCGCCGATCCTGGTCTATTTCGGCATCACCATCATCCTCGGCCTGCTCGACTGGCCGGGCCTGGCGCGCGCGGTGCGCTCCAAGCTGCTGTCCTTGCGCGAGGAGGATTTCTGCACGGCGGCGCAGCTCATGGGCGCCAGCCCCAGCCGCATCATCGGCCGGCATCTGATGCCCAGCTTCCTCAGCCATCTGATCGCCTCGGCCACCTTGTCGATCCCCTCGATGATCCTGGGCGAAACCGCTCTGTCCTTCCTCGGCCTGGGCCTGCGCCCGCCCATCGTCAGCTGGGGCGTGCTGCTCAACGAAGCGCAGAATATCAACGTGGTGGCGCTGTATCCCTGGCTGATGGCCCCGGCTATCCCGGTGGTGGTGGTGGTGCTGGCCTTCAATTTCTTCGGCGACGGCCTGCGCGACGCGGCGGACCCGTATCGCTAAAACTGCGCGGCCCGGTTAGCCCTTGCGTAGCCCCAATCTAAAGCTTGCGTAACCAAAGGCTGGCCGGCAGCGCCTCGGGTGAGGCCGGCAGGCGGCCTACCGGGCCGGCCTGCACCGCCGCCGCCATGCGCGTGGCTGCGTAATGGCTGGCGAAAAGCGGCCGCCAGCCGGCCATCAGCAAGGGCGGCAGAAGCTGCTGCTCGTTATAGCCGCGCCATAGCCAGGCGGCCGGATAATCGTCGGGCAGAAAAATGTCGTGCACATGCAGCAGCACGCCGGCAGGCAGGCGCGGCAGCACGCGGCTGAACAGAAAATCCACATCCGTGCCCGGCATCAGGATATGGCTTGAATCGATGAACAATACATCGCCGGCCTGCAAACCGGCATAGATCGCCGGATCGGCGGTCTGCGCGATGCCGGGCCGGAAATCCACGGCCAAGCCGCGCAAACTGGCGCGCGGCTCGGGATCTATGCAGGTGATGGCGCAAGCGAATCCGCCATCTTGCGCCGCGCGGGCGATGAAGCGCGTGGAATGGCCCGACCCCACTTCAACGATCCGCCGCGGCCGCGCATCGCGAATGATCGCATAGCAGGCCGTCGCATCCAGGGTGGGAAACCAGCTTTGATCGAAACGCGGCGCCGGCGGCGGGCCGGAAAACGCCTGCAAGGCCGGCTCGTATGCGGCAATGCGTTGCAGCACGGCAGCGAAATCCGGTTCGGCCGCGCGCAGCAAGGCTTCGATCTCGGCATAGACCGGCTGGCTGTCGGCGATGCCGGCGGCATAGCGATAGGGAATGAAAAAGCCGCTTTTGCCGCCCAGCAGCGTGCGCAGCCCCAGCCAAAGCCGACGCGATCTTATGCGCCAGGTTTCCATCAAGGCCGCAGGATCATGCCTTCGCGCGCCACCACGGATGCCGGCCGCGCGGCAAGCACCTGTTCGGCGATGCGGTCCATCTCGTCGTCGTCATGCTCGGGATCGTGATGGAACACCACGTAGGTTTTCACATTGGCCGCATTGCACAAGGCCACGCCGGCCGCCCAGGTGGAATGGCCCCAGCCCTTGCGGCAGGTATATTGCTCGGGCGTATACATGGAATCGTAGATCACGATATCCGCGCCGCGCACGAATTCCACCAGCGCCGGATCGGGCGCGCCGGGCGGATGCTCGGTATCGGTGAGATAGCAGATCGACTTGCCGCGATAATCCACGCGATAGCCGGTGGCGAGATCGGGATGGCTCAGCGGCACCGTGCGCACCGCCACGCCGGGATAGGGATGCTCGGTCTCGCCCTGGCGGAAATCGTGATAGCTCATCTTGGCCTGGAAGATTTCCAGCGGCACCGGAAACAGCGGCGATGTCATCATCGTCTTCAGCACGCCCTTGATGCCCATCGTGTCGGTGACATGGCCGGCATGCACGCGGAAGCTATTGCGCGGATCGAAGAACGGGCAGAAATGCGGCAGGCCGCAAACATGATCGTAATGCGTATGGGTGATGTAGAGATCCGCATCCAGCGGCGCCTGCTTGGCCAGCAGATTGCCGGCGGCACGGATGCCGGTGCCGCCATCGAACAGCAGCACATGCTCGCCGCAGCGGATTTCCAGGCAGGAAGTGTTGCCGCCATAGCGCATCACTTCGGGCGACCCCACGGCAATCGAGCCGCGCACGCCCCAAAAGCGGACGAAGAAATCCTCAGCCGCCATGACGCGACTCCAACGCTTGCGCCGGATGAACATCCATGACGAAATGCCCGCTCGCAGAATCACGCAGGGCCATCCCCGTCATGTCGACAGCCTTCACGCTCGAAAAATCCGCCGGCCGCGCCGTCATCACCTTGAGCCGGCCGGAAAAGCATAATGCGCTCGACATCGCCGACCTGGATGCGCTGGATGCCGCGCTGATCGCACTGGCCGCCGATGCGCAATTGCGGCTGCTGATCCTGCGCGCCGAAGGCAAAAGCTTTTGCTCGGGCGTCAATCTCACTGCGGTGGCGGGCCATGACTGGCGCGACAATCCGCTGGAGCGCACCGCCGACCGGCTGGAAGCCATGCCCTGCCCCACGCTCAGCATCCTGCAAGGCGGCGTGTATGGCGGCGGCACCGATCTGGCGCTGGCCTGCGATTTCCGCATCGGCGCGGAAGGCATCCGCTGCTTCATCCCGCCGGCCAAGCTGGGCATCCAATACCATCCGCATGGCTTGCGGCGCGCCGCCAGCCGGCTGGGCATCGGCGCCGCCAAAAGGCTGTTCCTGGCCGCCGAAACCTTCGATGCGGCCGAGATGCTGCGGATGAATTTCCTGGATTGGCTGGCGCCCGCCGCCGAGTTGGAAAGCCGCAGCCAAGCGCTGGCCGACACGATCTGCGGTCTGGCGCCGCTGGCGCTGCGCGGCATGAAGCAGAGCTTCAACGAGATTGCGCGCGACGATTTCGACGAGCGCGCGGCGCGCGACCGCGGCGCGGCCAGTTTCGGCACCAAGGATTTCCAGGAAGGCCAGCGCGCCATGGCCGAGCGGCGTCCGCCGCGCTTCACCGGCGAATGAACCATGGCATGCTGAACGGCAGCCGATCCGGACATCACGGCGCCAAGCGATAGCCGCCCGGCTCGGTCAGCAGCAACCGGGCTTCCGCCGGATTGCGTTCGATCTTCTGCCGCAGGCGATAGACATGGGTTTCCAGCGTATGGGTGGAAACCTCGGCATTATAGCCCCAAACCTCGGTGAGCAGACGGTCGCGCGCCACCGGCTTCTGGCCGGCGCGCAGCAGGAATTTCAGGATCGCGGTTTCCTTCTCGGTCAACCGCACCTTCTTGCCGGCCTTCTCATTGTCGAACAGCATCTTGTTGGCCGGGCGGAAACTATAGGGCCCGATGGTGAAGGTGGCGTCCTCGCTCTGCTCGAACTGGCGCAGCTGCGCCCGCACGCGCGCGATCAACACGCCCATCTTGAACGGCTTGGCGATGTAGTCGTTGGCGCCGGCTTCCAGGCCCATGATGGTGTCGGCATCGCTGTCGGCCGCCGTCAGCATGATCACCGGGGTGCGCACATTCAGCCGCCGCATCTGCTTGCAGGCTTCGCGGCCATCCATATCGGGCAGACCGACATCCAGCAGGATCAGATCGAAGCTTTCGCTTTGCAGCAGCGCCAGGGCGGCATTGGCATCGTTCACGCAGACGGTCGCGAATTCCCGCGTGGCCTCGAGCTGCTCGGCCAACAGGGATTGCAGGGTGCGGTCGTCATCGACCAGCAAAACCCGTTTTTGTCCGCTCATCAGCCGCTTCTCCAGATCGCCGCTTCAGCCAGATTTCCGCATCAATTCAAGCAGGCCGGATTGTATCGAACCATCCGGCCGCCCAAGCCCGTCCAGTATATCGAAATGGTGCCGGTGCGGCTCTGTGACGGCCATCACCTCCCCGCCCGCGGCGTGATAAGCCTGGGCGAACGCCGATTGCTGCCCGTGGAAGGCCTCGGTTTCCCGCTCGCCCACCGCCAAGGCCATGGGAACCAAAGGCTTAGGGGCGCCGGGCAGGCGCAGCAGCGGGCTGTTGCGCTCGGCTTCCGGCACATCCATGCGCAAACCGTCGTTCAGGTAGCAAAGCTGGATCGGCCGCAGATCGAACAAACCGGAAATCGCCAGGCCGCCGCGCAGCAGATTGCGCGGCGCTTTCGCCGCCAGGGCCGGCCAATCGGCCAGGGCCGCATCGGCCACCAGATGCCCGCCCGCCGAATGCCCCAAGGCATAAATGCGGCCGGCATCGGCCCCCAGTTCGGCGGCATGCCGCCACAGCCAGAGCAAAGCGCGCCGGTTGGCGGCCACGATGCGGTCCATCCGCACCTCCGGCGCTAGCGGATAATTGATCACAGCCACATTGGCCAGATGGCCGGCGGCTTCCGATGCAAAGGCCTGCGCGGCGAAGGAAAAATCCGCCTTGTCCATGGCCTGCCAATAGCCGCCATGGATGAACACGACGATGGGCCGGCCGGGCTGCGGCACGCTGAAGAAATCGAGATTTTCCAAAGGATGCGCGCCATAGGCCAGATCGGCGCGATGCGGCAAGGCGGCGCGCGCGGCATCGCTCAGCCGCCGCCAGCGCGCGAAATCCTCCGCATGTCCCGGCACCGCCTGGCGCAAGTTGTATTGCTTGTCCAGCGCGGCCCGATCCATGGGTGTCCTTATTTATAAACGACGGAAACGATCTCGTAGCCCTTGGAGCCGCCCGGCGCCGCCACTTCGACGGCATCGCCTTCCGACTTGCCCACCAGGGCGCGGGCGAGCGGCGCGGTGATGGAAAGCAGGCCGGATTTGATATCCGCCTCGTCCACGCCCACGATCTGATAGGTATTCTCTTCGCCGCTGTCTTCGTCGGCCAGCACCACGGTGGCGCCGAAGCGCACGGTCTTGCCGGTCATCTTGCTGGTGTCGATCACCTCGGCGCGGGAGATTTTGTCTTCGATCTCCATCACCCGGCCTTCGATGAAGCCCTGGCGTTCCTTGGCGGCATGGTATTCCGCGTTCTCGCTGAGATCGCCATGGGCGCGTG
>JAYSEE010000128.1:0-10113 GCA_041914045.1 Ferrovibrio sp.
CATGGCCTGGAAGCATCCCAATGTCTATATCGGTTCGGATGCCCATGCCCCGAAGCATTGGCCGGCTTCCTTCGTGAATTACATAAACACCTACGGCCAGGACAAGGTGATTTTCGGCACCGATTTCCCGGTTCTCGATTTCATGCGCACCCGCAAGGAGATCGAGGAACTCAATCTGCGCCCGGTGCCGAAGCGCAAATTCCTGCGCGACAATGTGCTGCGTCTGTACAAGATCGGTGGCGCGGCATGATGAATCTGGCTGAAGGGCTGGATATCAACGCAAAAGCCCGCCCCGATCATATCGCAATCATAGATGGCGAACGCAGCATCGACTATGCCAGCCTGGCCCGCCTAGTGCGGCAGACTGCGGGCCATATCGAAAGCCTCTCCGCACCGGACGATATCATCGGCATCTGCCTCAAGGACAGCCTCGAAAATTTGGTGCTGCTTTACGCCGTAGCACGTGCCGGCCGCGTGATTCTACCCATGGATATCCGTTGGACCAATGGCGAGAAACAGCGCGTCGCGGCCCATTTCGGCGCCCATTTCGTTGTGGCCGAACCTGATGCCGAAGCGCTGGAGGGCATCCAGTTGCACCGCCTCGATGCGGATTGGCAGCAGGCGGTTGCCGGCCAGGATCCGGCGCGGTTTTTTGAGAATGACGGTGAAGCCAGCCTGCTGGTCTCGCTCTCCTCCGGCACCACCGGGCGGCCGAAAGGCCCGATGATCACACACCGGCATTTCTTCCGTCGGTTCATGACGCATTGGATCAATCTCGGCCTCAACAGCCGGGATTGCTTTATTTGCGCCACGCCGCTCTATTTCGGCGGCGGTCGCACTTTTTGCATGTCGGTGCTGTTTTCCGGCGGCACGGTGGTGATGTTCGCACCGCCTTTCGAGCCGGAAGCGCTGATAGATGCCGTGCAGCGCCACGAGGCCACCAGCATGTTTCTGGTGCCGACGCAGATTCGTCGCCTGCTGGAATTGCCGGAAAGCCAATTGGCGCCCATGCAGCGGATGGGCCTGCTGATATCCAGCGGATCGCCGCTCACGCCGCAAGAACGCAGCAGCATCAAGCAGCGGCTTTGCGCCGGCTTCTCCGAATATTATGCCTCCACCGAAGGCGGCGGCGTGTCGCTCCTGATGCCGCAGGAACAAGCGAGCCATGGCAGCTCGGTGGGCCGGCCGGTTTTCGGCGTGGAAGTAGAGATCGTGGACGACACGGACAAGCCGCTCGCCGTCGGGCAGGTCGGCAAGCTGCGCTATCGCGGCCCTGGCGTTGCCGATGGCTATTTCCGCGATCCAGAAGCCTCGCTGGAGGCTTTTCGCGATGGTTGGTTCTATCCCGGCGATCTGGCCGAACGCGATGCACAAGGCTATGTCTATTTACGCGGTCGCAGCAAAGACATGATCATTCGCGGCGGCGTGAATATCTATCCGGCGGAAATCGAAGCCGTGCTGATGGCGCATCCGGATGTGATCGAAGCCGTGGTCGTTGCCTGGCCGTCGCGCGAATTCGGCGAAGAGATCGCCGCCTTCGTCAAGCTTCGCAATGCGGCGGCGCCGGAAGCGCTGGTATCGTTCTGCCAGGAAAAACTTGCCCGCTATAAAAAGCCGAAGCGCGTTTTCGTCGAAAGCGATTTTCCGCGCAACAGTTCCGGCAAAGTGCTGAAGGCGCAGTTGGTGGCGAAATTGCCGCCCCTGACCTGATCTGTATCGGATAGAAACGAAAAAAGCGGCAGTGGATGCACCTCCCGCCGTTTTTCTTTTACTGCGCGAACAAATGCTACTTATCGCGAACCATCGCGGCCTGGAATTTAACCTTCGCCAGGGCGTCGCGCACCTTCACTGAACCGTCGCAGCCGGCTTCCTTGATCGCCTGCACGATAACGCGAACATTGTCATAGCCGTGGCCAGTTCCTAGTAAGGCACCTCGATATCCCCGATCTGGCGAAGCGCCTCAGGCGACGCCCTAACCTTGAGAGATCAGCACATCCACCTGACGCAGCTTTGCAACCATCTCTTCCCGCTTGTATATTTTGCCGACATACAGTCCTCCTTGATGCCTAAAACACTACATCAACATGGACCATTACAGTGGGGGGAGATCAAAAGCCTTACTCTGCCCCGGTTTGTGCCATCTTCTCCAATTCCCGATTATCCCGCGCACGGTCACCGATCCGCGCATGCGGACGCCCCGCCGTCGAGGCGCCAAGCGCGACTACAATTTCATCAGGTCCAGGCGCGTCGGGTATGAACATTTCATGCGTGATGAAATGCGAACGCGTGGCGATTTCATGCAGATGCTTCATCGGAATCTGGATCGAGCAGCCAGCTGGTCCGCGCTTATTGGCGAAGGACAGGAAGCTCTCGGCGCCGGCGGCGCGGCGATATTCGTTGCCGAAGCGCAGATAATGGATAATCGCCGCGGCATGTTCGATCTCGCCATTCAATCCCACCACTGCCGCCTTGCCATAGGCTTCCATCGGCGCTTCGTTCTTCAACTCAGCCAGCACGACTTCGCTGAGCCGGCGGCCGATATCGGCACAACCCTCGACTTGCTTAGGGTGCAAATCCTCGACGAAACCCTGGCCGAGCCAGGGATTGACGATCACGGCCGCAGCGCCGACCACCGCAATCGGCCTCGGCAAGGCGCGGCCGCCCTCCATGGAAAGGATTTCCTTGTAGACGGCAATCTTACGAATGGTGAAAGACATGGCGGGTTCCTGCGCTTCAGTGGTGTTTGGAAAAGAAAGTCCGGAGGATGCCGGCAACCTGCTGCGGCGCTTCGATCAGAATGGAATGCCGCAAGCTAGGCAGCAGATGTAGTTCGGAGCCGGCAAGGCGCTGGTGCATCAGGCGCGCCATGCGTGGATTGGAGCCCTGGTCTTCCTCGCCGGTCATCACCAGACTGGGCAGCGCGATGGCGGGCAGGCTGTCGGCCAGATCGGATTCCGCCAGCACGCGATAGGCGGCCGCATAGGCATCGGGATCGTTTTGAGCGTTGCGCGCCGCATAGGCTTCGATCAGCGCCGGGTTGCGGGCCACGAAATCCTCGGTGAACCAGCGCAGCATGGATTGCTTGAAATGCGCGCCCGGAATGCCTTCCGCCACCAGCGCCAGCCGCTGCATCACGCGCGCCTGCTCTTCCGCCGTGCGGCCGGCCACGGTGCTGAGCAAAGCCAGGCTGATCAGCCGTTTCTGATGCGCCAGGGCGAAACCCTGCGCCACCAGGCCGCCGAGCGAAAAGCCGGCGAGATGGAAGCGCTGCAAACCCAGCGCATCGGCGACGCCCGCCGCATCGGCGACGAAATCATCCAGCGTATAAGGCCCTTTCGGCTTGGCGGATTCGCCATGCCCGCGCTGATCGAAGCGGATCAGACGCCAGGTATCCTGCAATTCGGACACGACGCCATCCCAGACCTCAAGCCGGCCGCCCACGCCATGCAGCAGCAGGATGGGTTCGCCCGCGCCCTCGTCGCGATAGCGGAAACGCAGATCGTTGGCGGCCAGAAAAGCGTCCATCACGGCAACCGGAATTGATTATGGCCATTGAGAAACTGGATGGTCTTCTCGCGCTTGGGCTGGCCCAGCACTTCGGCCGGCGTGCCGGATTCGTAGATTTCTCCCTGATTGAGAAAGATCACCCGGTCGGCGACGTGATAGGCGAAGCCCAGTTCATGGGTGACAATGACCATAGTCATGCCATCGTCGCGCAGCGACCGCATCACGCGCAGAACCTCGCCGACTAGTTCCGGATCCAGCGCCGATGTCACCTCATCGAACAGCATCACATCGGGATCCATGGCCAGCGCGCGGGCGATAGCCACGCGCTGTTGCTGACCGCCGGACAGCCGGGCCGGATATTCCCCGGCCTTTTCCGCCAGGCCGACCTTCGCCAACAGCACGCGCGCGCGCTCGGCAGCGGTCGCCTTATCGCGCTTGAGCACGGTAACCTGGCCTTCCATCACATTCTGCAGCACGGTCATATGCGGGAAGAGATTGAAATGCTGAAACACCATGCCCACCGAAGTGCGCACCTGCTGCAATTCCTTGTCGCGGTATTGCAGCATGTCGCCATCCGGCGCGCCGGGCAGCGGGGTTCCGATCAGCGCGCCATTCACATAAATGCGGCCGGCACTCGGCATTTCGAGAAAATTGATGCAGCGCAGCAGCGTGCTTTTGCCGGAACCGCTCGCGCCTAGAATCACCACGGTCTCGCCGCGCTTCACATCGAGATCTATGCCCTTCAGCACCTCGAGCGGGCCGAAGGATTTACGCAGTTTGACGATCTTGATCGCATCGCTCATCGCGAGCCTTTCCTATTCGCTACGCTTCAGCTTGGCTTCAATGAAATAGAGCATGCGCACCATCGGATAAATCATGGCGAAATAGATCAGCGCGGCGATGGTGAAGGTCTGCACTGGATTGAAATAGGCGCTGGAAATCAGTTTCGCCGTATGGATCAAATCCTGATAGGCGATCACCGAGGCCAGCGAGGTGAGTTTGAACAGCTCGATCCAGCGGTTGGTAATGGCCGGGATCATCCGCTTGATCGCCTGCGGCAGAATCACCCGCTGCATCTGCCAGCGATAGCTCATGCCCAGCGCCTTGGCGGCATCCCATTGCCCACGGCTCAGCGACTGGATGCCGGCGCGGAACACCTCGGCGAAAAAGGCGCTTGAATTCAGCGTCAACGCCAGCGTCGCGGCGGTGTAGGCATCCACATCGAAAGGCGCGATGGTGGGAAAGGCGAAGAAGAACCACATGATCAGCACGAGGACCGGCGTGTTGCGGAACACCTCGACATAGATTCGACTGGGGATCGCCCAATACCAGGTACGCGAATAGCGCCCCATGCCGATCAGCAGGCCAAGCGGCAGGCTGGCGCAAAGGCAAACCAGCGCGATCCGCACCGTGCCCCAAAGGCCCTCGGCGAAAACCGGCATGTAGCGGAGGATATCGTTCATGCCGCCGCCCTCAATGCACCGTCGACTCGCCGCTGCGCGCCAGGCGGCGCTCCAGCAGGCGGGTGAGCTGACTGCCGATGGTAACGACGATCAGGAAGATCAGCGCGACCGTGGTGAAGACTTCGAGCGGACGATAGGTGCGATGCGAAATCTCGTTGGCCTGGAACAGCAGGTCGGGATAGGAAATCGCCGCCGCGATGGTAGAGGTCTTGAGCAATTCGATGGCGCGCTCCAGGAAGACCGGGATCATGCGTTTCACGGCCTGCGGCAGAATGATGCGCGCCATGATGCTGCGATAGCTCATGCCCAGCGCCCGGGCGCCTTCCCATTGTCCGCGCTCGATGGAAACGATGCCGCCTCGGAATATCTCGGCCACGAAGGCGCTGGACAGGATGGTGAGGCAGATCAGCGAGGCCTCGAAGGGCGAAAGCCGAATTCCGGTCAGGCGCGGCAAGGCGAAGAAAAACCAGAAAAGCTGCACCAGCGAAGGCGTGCAGCGGAAGAAATCGATCACGAAACCGACGCCGACCCCCAGCCAGCGCAAACGCGACAACCGGCCCAGAGCCAGCACGATGCCGATCGGCAGGCCGAAAAGATAGGCGAGGATGGTCAGGTGGAGCGTATTCGCCAAACCCTCGTAAAGAAGGGTCTGGTAGCGCGCGATGGCCCCGAATTCCCACACATAATTCATCGCTTAAACCTGCTCGCGCGGCGGCGGCAGGCCGGGCATGGCATCGCTGCCGCGCCCGGCCTGCCGCGGGTTTACCACTGTTCCTTGATGATGGCGGGGCTGCGCTTCGGATCGATGCCGCGCTTGATCAGGAATTCCTCGTACCAAGCCTGCGGCATGCCGAGATTGTAGAAATACAGATTCACCGTGGCGAGCCAATCGCGCAGCGTCTTGTCGGTTTCGCGCCGGATGCCGACATCGGAGAATTGATGCTGGGTCGGCTTCGGAATCACCACCTTGGCATCGCCGGCCTTTTCAGCCAGCAGGATCAGGGTCGGGAAATACATCGCGGCGACATTGATATTGCCGTTCTGATAAGCCGCGATCACTTCGGCATAGCTGCCGAAACGCAGGATCTTAGCCTTAGGCAGGCGTTCGGTAACGAAACCATCCTGGCTGGAGCCCTGATTCACGCCGACGGTGATGTCGGACTTGTTCATATCCTGCCAGTTCTCGATCTTGGAATTCTTCGGCACCAACACCGAAAGCGCCGAGAACGAGATCGGCATGTTGGTGTATTCGATGGTGACGGCGCGTTCCGGCGTCACGCTCAGATTCGGCATGATGTCGATCTTGTTCGACTGCAATGCGGCCACCGCCGTGCCCCAGGTCACTTCGACGAATTCCGGTTTCACGTTCAGTGCCTTGGCCACGTTGTTGCCGTAGGAAACCGCGATGCCGGACCATTCCTTGCTGAGCGGATCCTTAAACGCATAGGGCTCGGCCTGCGCCACACCGATGCGCAGAGTGCCGCGCTCGCGGATCGCGGCCCAGGTGGATTTCTCCTGCGCCGCGCTGTCGGCCATCGGCACGGTCGCGGCGATGGCGGCGGCAATGGCTGCCATGATGAAACTGCGTCGGATCATTTCAATTACCCCCTGTTGCTTTTCGTTGACGATTCAAGCCGTTTTCACTGATGCTGGCCGAAGCGGCGTAAGCGTCAGCCCTCTATCGGCGATGCGCATACGATCGGTCAGCGATGGAAAGTTGTTGAAGGCCCAGAAGATCAAGGGCCGCAGGAATTCGAGCTGCGTCGGCCAGGCCCGGGTGAACAGATCGTAACGGCAGGACCAGAGCTGCGTCTGATCGCTGATGAAGCGCATGCAGCTTTCCCAATAGGGCAAAGCCTTCAGCGGATCATTTTCGCGGCCCAGCGCCTCGACCAAGGTGCGGGCATTCATAATGGAAAGCCCTGCCCCCTGCCCCAGTGTCGGCGGCAAGCCATGCGCGGCATCGCCGATGATGGCGATGCGGCCGTTATGCCAGCGCGGGCAATCCACCATCACATAGCGGTATTGCGTAACCGGAGCGGCCGCAATTACCGGCAATTGCTCGCGCAGCAGCGGAAAGGCATGGGTCCAATCCGCCAGATCGAGCGGCAGATGCTTGGCGGCCGCATCACGGTTCGGCATCACGCTGAATACGTAGGTATGGTTCGGCCCCGACGGCGCAACGCCGATGCGCCGATTGCCGGACCAATATTGGATCGCTTCTGGTTGCGGCGTGATGATGCGGTTGGGAATGAAATGCCGGTTCACCGCAGTGGCCAATTCCCAATGACGGGCGCCCAGGCCGAGGCTGTCGCGCACGCGGGAATTGAAGCCATCCGCCGCTATCACCAGATCGGCCGACAGCGCCCGGCCATCGCCGAGCAGCAGCCGGCCATCGGGCGTCGCCGATTGCACTTCCGAATTCAGCGCGATCTCCACCCCGGCTGCGCGCGCGCCATAGGCCAGCACATCGACCAGCGCCTGGCGCGGCACGACATAGGAGCGCGCCGTCTTCGGCACCGGTATATCCTGGCGGACGGCGCCGTTGCGGTCGATGGACAGCGCCCGCTCGAGCTTGGTGCCCTGCTCCGCCAGCTTTTCGAACAGGCCGTATTCATCCAGTACATTCAGGCTGTTGTCGCGCAGATAAATGCCGGCGCCGGATTCGCGGATTTCGGGCGAGCGCTCATGCACCCGCACGCTCCAGCCGGCGCGCGCCAGCATCATGCCCGCCGCCAGACCGGCAATGCCCCCGCCCGCTATCTCGGCATGACGCTGCATCGCCATGGCCTATTTCTGCTCAGCAGGTTTGACGCCGAACGCATCCAATTCCTGCAACACCTGATTCGCCACCTTGAAAGCATCGAGGCCGGCTGGAATGCCGCAATAGACCGTGGCCTGCAGCAGGATTTCCTTGATCTCCTCCACCGTCACGCCATTGGCGATGGCGCCGCGCACATGCAGGCGGATTTCCGCCGGGCGGTTGAGCGCCGTCAGCATTGCCAGATTCAGCATGGAGCGGGTTTTGCGGGGCAGGCCTTCTCGGTTCCAGATATAACCCCAGCACCATTCGGTAGTGATTTCTTGGAAGGCCATCATGAAGTCGTTGGCGCCGGCCAGCGAGCCATCGACATAGTCCGAGCCAAGCACCTCACGGCGCGCCTTTAGGCCCCGCTCGAACAATGGAGATTGTTCTTTCTTTCGCAACTTGGCCCCCTGCCATTACCGATCTTTTTTACCAGTCTATATTCTTGACTTATTGTCATACAATATTTATTAATGAGTCAAGGAAATAACGCCGATGCTCTCCAAGCTTCCTTTGGCTGGGGTAAGCTCCCTTAACAGCTTGGAGTCGCGCATGAAGGGCAGAGAATGACCTCCGATATGTCCCTGAAAATCGTTGCAGCCCCAAGCGTACGGGAAATGACCTCGGCCCGTTTGCGCATGGCCATAGCCGAGGGCCGCTTCTTTCCTGGAGACCGGCTGGTGGAGCGCAATCTTTGCGAATTGATGGGCGTTTCCCGCACCTCCGTACGCGAAGCCCTGCGCGAGTTGGAAACCGAAGGCCTGGTCACCGTTGTACCCAACAAAGGGCCGATGGTATCCGTGATCAGCCCCAAGCAGGCGGAAGCGATTTACCAACTTCGTGCCGTTCTGGAGGGGTTGGCCGCACGCCTCTTCGCCTCCCGGGCGACAGACCAGCAGATTGCGGAGCTATCCACCGCCGTGGATGAGCTTGAGGCCGTTTATCGCGATTTCGAGGTAAAGGCATTTCTCACCACCAAAGCGCATTTCTACAACATCCTTTTGGAAGGGGCCGGCAACGAAATCGCAGGTCAGATGCTGCGCAATATCCATATCCGGGCATCGCAATTGCGCGCCACGTCTCTCGCGAAGCCGCAGCGCGCCAAGGAATCGATTGGTGAAATCCGTGCATTGCTCGATGCGATCAAGGCGCGCGATCCCGACGCCGCCTGGACGATCTGCGTCAATCATGTAGAGAACGCCGCAAAGACGGCGCTCGCGGTTTTGGCCGATCAAGAAAAAGACGCCGCGCCGCCTTTGCGCACCGTCGCTATCTAATTCCGCAAATTCGTTTTGAAATCACGACAAGGAGCCTGAGTGATGGGTGAGTTCGTTACGCTGCAAACCGCCGACAATCAGAACATCACGGCTTATCTGGCCAAGCCCACGAGCAAGCCGAAAGGGGGACTGGTGGTCTGCCAGGAAATCTTCGGCGTGAACAACCACATTCGTGCCGTAACCGACGGCTATGCCGCCGATGGCTTTCTCGCCATTGCTCCCGCTCTGTTCGACCGTATCGAAAAGAATGTCGAACTTGGTTACGATCAAACAGGCATGCAGTCTGGCATCGCACTGATGAAACAGGCCAGCCTCGATAATGCGCTGACGGATGTAACGGCGGCCAAGGCGTTTATCGCCGAAGCCGGCACAACCGCGATACTTGGCTTTTGCTGGGGCGGTACGGTCGCCTGGGCCGCTGCCTGTCGGCTCGAAGGCTTGGCAGCCGCAATACCCTATTATGGCGGCGGCATCGGCAATCTGCTCGGTGAAAAGCCGCGCTGCGCGACAATGGCGCATTTCGGCAACCAGGATCAGTCAATTCCGATGGATGTGGTCGAAAAAATGAAGACCGGCCATCCCGAAGTTGCAGTCCACGTCTATGAGGCTGGTCATGGCTTCAACTGCAACGAACGGGCCTCATTCAATCCCCCCGCCGCCGAACTGGCTCGCAAACGCAGTGTGGAATTCCTTAGCAAGGCGCTTGGCTGACACTAACAGAGCGATCCGCTCCCACTGAAGCGGTCCATGTTGATGTCTTGTTTTAGGCATCAAGGAGGGCCGCATGCCGGGAAAAATATACAAGCAGGAAGAGATGGTGCGAAACTGCGCCAGGTGGATATGCTGACCACTCAGGGCTTGGCGCGGCATAAGAACTTCGAGACGACCAAGCGATACCTTGACAAGCTGCATGCGGTGGATGGCGTGAATTTCCGGCTCGGGCGCGGCGAAGCGCTGGGCCTGGTGGGCGAAAGCGGTTGCGGCAAATCCACGCTGTCGCAGCTCATGGTGCGGCTGCTCGATCCCACCGCCGGCGCGATTTTGTTCGATGGCCGCGATA
>JAYSEE010000129.1:0-10071 GCA_041914045.1 Ferrovibrio sp.
CGGCGCAGTCGATCGGCGAGCCGGGCACGCAGCTCACCATGCGCACCTTCCACATCGGCGGCACGGCCCAGGTGGCCGAGCAGTCGAGCCTGGAAGCGCCGTATGACGCCGCGATCAAGGTGGTCAACCGCAACCTCGTCACCGACAGCCAGGGCCGCTTCGTGGTCATGGGCCGCAATTGCGAAGTGGTGCTGGTGGATGCCAATGGCCGCGAGCGCGCCCGCTACAAGGTGCCTTACGGCGCCCGTCTGGCGGTCGATGAAGGCGGCCATGTCAAGAAGGGCCAGCGCATCGCCGAGTGGGATCCTTACACCCGCCCGGTCATCACCGAACGCGCCGGCGCGGTCAACTTCCGCGATCTCGTGGAAGGCGTGTCGATCCGCGAAGCCACCGATGAAGCCACCGGCATCACCTATCGCGTGGTGGCCGATTGGAAGCAGAACCCGAAGGGCGCGGAACTGCGTCCGCGCATCACCCTGCGCGATGATGCCGGCGAGGTGCTGACCTTGGCCAATGGCGGCGAAGCCCGCTATTACCTGTCGGCCGACGCCATCCTCTCGGTGAACGATGGCGACAAGGTGCATGCCGGCGACGTGCTGGCGCGTATCCCGGTGGAAGGCACCAAGACCCGCGACATCACGGGCGGTCTGCCGCGCGTGGCGGAACTCTTCGAGGCCCGTCGTCCGAAGGATCATGCGGTCATCGCCGAAATCGACGGCCGTGTGGAATTCGGCAAGGACTACAAGGCCAAGCGCCGCCTGCTGATCCGTCCGGCCGAAGAGGGTTTGGAGCCGGTGGAATACCTGATCCCGAAGGGCAAGCATATCGCGGTGCAGGAAGGCGACTTCGTGCGCGTGGGCGATCATCTGCTCGACGGCAATCCGGCCCCGCACGACATCTTGAAGGTGCTTGGCGTGGAAGCGTTGGCGAATTACCTCGTCAACGAAATCCAGGAGGTCTATCGCCTGCAGGGCGTGAAGATCAACGACAAGCATATCGAGGTGATCTGCCGCCAGATGCTGCAGAAGGTGGAAATCACCGATCCGGCTGATACCACCTTCCTGATCGGCGAACAGGTTGATCGTTCCGAGTTCGACGAACAGAACGCCAAGACCCAGGCCGAGGGCCGCAGGATTGCCAAGGCGACGCCGGTTCTGCTCGGCATCACCAAGGCGAGCCTGCAAACCCGGTCGTTCATCTCGGCGGCCTCGTTCCAGGAAACCACCCGCGTGCTCACCGAGGCGGCCACTGCCGGCAAGACCGACAGCCTGATCGGCCTCAAGGAGAACGTGATCGTGGGCCGCCTGATCCCGGCCGGCACCGGCGCGATCATGAGCCGGATGAAGTCTCTGGCCGCCCAGCGCGACCGCGATTTCGCCGATGCTCTGGAAAGCGAATTGCAGGCTGCCGTCGGCGACGCCGCCGAATAAGCAACGGCATGCTGCAAGGCATCGCCAGCAAGATCGGGAGCGGCCGCAAGGCCGCTCCTTTTCTTTTTGCGCTCCTCCTTCTTTTCGCGCTGCCGGCTTCGGCAACGGAACCGGCGGATCTGGTGCCGCGCACCAGCGTGGCGCAGGGCAGCGGCGGCATTGCCCAAGCATGGTTGGCCGAACCGACCAGCCGCTATGCCCATGGCGCTTTAGGAGACAGCATCGAAGCCGGCGCATTGGCTTTCCGTCTGCGCGATGGCGCCGAGCTGCGTTTCCGGCTGCCCGAGAACCGCGTGTTCGAGGACCACCAGCCGCGTCTGCTTGCACTGCCCGGCCTTGGCGATCTGGCCATGGTGGTGGAAAGCGATAGTCGGCAGGGCGCGCGGCTGGCGCTTTACGGCCTTGCCGGAAAATCCATCGCTTTGCAGGCCCATGGGCCTTTCATCGGCACCGGGCATCGCTGGCTTGCGCCGATCGGCGCTGGCGATTTCGATGGCGATGGCAAGCTTGATGCCGCGCTGATCGTCACGCCGCATCTCTCCGGCATCTTGCGGGTTTATCGTTTGCAGGCCGGCGCCCTGCCGTTGCTGGCCGAAGCGGCCGGCTACAGCAACCATATCTACGGCCAACCCGAAATCGTGCTGTCCGCCGTGCTGCCGCGGCCGGGCGGCGATTGGATCGTCACGCCGGATCGCGAAGGCCGCCGCCTCGTTGCCTTAACGGTCGAGCATGGCAAGCTGGTGGAAAAGCGCAGCCAGGCCTTGCCGGCGCGGGCGATGCGGCTGCAATCGCACGGCGCGGATATCGCCGTCGATCTGGAGGGCGGCCAGACCCTGACATTGCGTTTCTAATCTTGCCCGGCCGGTTTTATACTGGCCGCAGGCAGGGAGGGGAATGCGATGGATAAGCGCGAGCCGAACGACGTGATCGCGGCCTATATGGCGGCCTGGAACGAGGATGATCCTGAAACCCGCATGGCCCTGCTGGAAAGCTGCTGGGCGGAGGCGGGGATTTATTGCGACCCCGGGGTTTATCTGGTTGGCCGCCAAGCCTTGAGCGAGCGCATCGCCACGATACGCGCCGGACGACCCGGCGCAAGCCTGGTGCAGCTTACGCCGCTCGAATGCCATCACGATGCGCTGCGTTTCCACTGGCATCTGCTGCGGGCCGATGGCAGCACGGGGCCCCGTTCGCTGGATATCGGCATAACCGATGCCGATGGCCGGCTATCGCGGATGATCGGCTTTTTCGGCGAATTGCAGGATCGGACGGCTTAGGCCGACATTCTCCGCGCCAAGCATTCATGCTAACCTGCCGCCATGGAATGGAGCGACGAGGGCCTGGTGCTGAGCATTCGCCATTATGGCGAGAATGCCCGCATTGCCAGCGTGCTCTGCGCCGAGCGCGGCCGCCATGCCGGGCTGCTGCGCGGCTCGGGCCAAGGCAAGGCGGGTGCCGTGCAGCCGGGCCAGCGCGTGCGCGTCATCTGGCGGGCGCGGCTGAGCGAGCATCTCGGCAATTTCAGTTTCGAGCCTGTGCGCGATATCGCCGCTTTGCTGCTGGACGATCCGGGGCGGCTGGCGGCTCTGGTTTCGGCCTGCGCCCTGGTGGATGCGGCGCTCCCTGAGCGCGAACCGCATCCGGCTTTGTTCGAGGCGACCGGCGTGCTGTTCGATGCCCTGGCCGCCATGGGCGATCCGGCCGATTGGGGCGCGCTGCTGGTGCGCTGGGAATTGGGCCTGCTCGCCGAGATGGGTTATGGCCTCGATCTCTCGCGCTGCGCCGCCAGCGGGGCGGAGCGCGGGCTGACCCATGTGTCGCCTAAAAGCGGCCGGGCGGTGGGGGCCGAGGCCGCCGCGCCCTATGCCGGTCGCCTGCTGGCCTTGCCGGCCTTCCTGGTGCCAGGGCGGGGCGGGGTGGCCGCCAACCACCCCATGACCGATGTGCTGGCCGGCATGGCGCTGACCGGGCATTTCCTGGAAAACCGGCTGTTTGCCAGCCTGCATGCGCCATTGCCGGCGGCCCGCCTACGAGCCCTTGAGATATTACATCGGCATGCCGCCATATCTGGTGTCGCTCCCGATACTGCTTCTGGCATTTTGGGGGCTCCGGCCTTATAAAGCCGGCCCATGAGCAAGCACGTTCCCCCGAAAGACATCCCCGAATCGATTCGCGAGGTGCCGCTGCCCTCGGCGCTGTCCGAGCGTTATTTGGCCTACGCGCTGAGCACCATCACCTCGCGCTCGCTGCCCGATGCCCGCGACGGCCTCAAGCCGGTGCAGCGTCGGCTGCTCTACGCCATGCGGATGCTCAAGCTGGACCCGGCTTCCGGCTACAAGAAATGCGCCCGCGTGGTGGGCGATGTGATCGGTAAATACCATCCCCATGGCGACCAGTCGGTGTACGACGCCTTGGTGCGCCTGGCGCAGGAATTCGCCCAGCGTTATCCGCTGGTGGATGGCCAGGGCAATTTCGGCAATATCGACGGCGATAACGCCGCCGCCATGCGATACACCGAAGCGCGGCTGACCCAGATCGCCGATCTGCTGCTGGCCGGCCTGGACCAGGAGACGGTGGATTTCCGCCCGACTTACGACGGCACCGAGGAAGAGCCCCTTGTGCTGCCGGCCGGCCTGCCCAATCTGCTGGCCAATGGCGCCAGCGGCATCGCGGTGGGCATGGCCACCTCGATCCCGCCGCATAACCTGCCCGAGCTGTGCGATGCCTTGCAGCATCTGATCAAGCATCCCAATGCCGGCATCGAAAAGCTGGTGGAACTGGTGCCCGGCCCGGATTTCCCCACCGGAGGCATTCTGGTGGAGCCGCCGGAAGGCCGCTTGGAAGCCTATCGCACCGGTCGCGGCAGCTTCCGCCTGCGCGCCCGCTGGCAGAGCGAGGAATTGGCGCGCGGCGCCTGGCAGATCGTCGTCACCGAGATTCCGTATCAGGTGCAGAAGTCGAAGCTGATCGAAAAGATCGCCGACCTGATCAACGAAAAGAAGCTGCCGCTGCTGGGCGATGTGCGCGATGAATCCGCCGAGGATGTGCGCCTGGTGCTGGAGCCGAAAAGCCGCAACGTCGATCCGGCGGTGCTGATGGAAGGTCTGTTCCGCGCCACCGATCTGGAAATCCGCTTCCCGCTGAATCTCAACGTGCTGGATGGCGGCAAACTGCCGCGCGTGATGAATCTGCGCGAGGCCTTGCAGGCCTATCTCAACCATCGTCTGGAAGTGCTGGAGCGCCGCAGCCAGTATCGCCTGGGCCAGATCGAACGCCGGCTGGAATTGCTGGACGGCTTCCTGATCGCCTATCTGAATCTCGACGAGCTGATCGAGATCATCCGGCATCAGGACGAGCCCAAGCCGGTGATGATGAAACGCTTCAACCTCACCGACAATCAGGCCGAAGCCATCCTCAATATGCGCCTGCGCAGCCTGCGCCGGCTTGAGGAAATGGAGATCAAGCGCGAGCACAAGGAATTGAGCGAAGAGCGCAAAAACCTCAAGAAGCTGCTGGGCGACACGGATCTGCGCTGGCAGACCATCGGCAGCGAGATCGCCGAGCTGAAAAAACAGTTCGGTCCGAAATCCGCCTTGGGCCGCCGCCGCACCAGCGTGACGGAAGCGCCGGTGATCGCCGAGGAAGCCTTCGAAGCCCTGGTGGAGCGCGAGCCGATCACCGTGATTTGCTCGGAGAAGGGCTGGATCCGCGCCATCAAGGGCCATCAGCAGGATGACAGCGGCGCCAGCTTCAAGGAAGGCGACAAGGGCCGCTTCTGGCTGCATGCCGAAAGCACCGACAAGCTGATCCTGTTCGGCACCAACGGCCGCGCCTATACCATCCTGTGCGACAAGCTGCCGCGCGGCCGCGGCCATGGCGAGCCGGTGCGCCTGATGATCGACCTCGGCAACGACCAGGACATCATCGACCTGTTCGTTTATCGCGGCGACCGCAAGTTCATCCTGGCGGCCAGCGATGGGCGCGGCTTCATCTGCGCCGAAACCGAGATGCTGGCGCAGACCCGCACCGGCAAGCAGATACTCAATGTTTCCGTGCCGGCCGAGGCCACGGTGTGCAATCCCATCGAGGGCGATCACCTCGCCGTGGTGGGCACCAATCGCAAGCTGCTGATCTTCCCGCTCGGCGAAGTGCCCGAGATGACCAAGGGCCGCGGCGTGACCTTGCAGAAATACAAAGATGCCACGCTCTCGGACGCCAAGGGCCTGGTGCTGAAGCAGGGCCTGACCTGGACCGACAAAGCCGGCCGCACCAAGACCGAAACCGCGCTGAAGGAATATCTCGGCGAACGCGCCCAAGCCGGCCGCATCGTGCCGCGCGGCTTCAACACCAACAACAAGGTCTCTTGACGGCGTTTAAACCGCAGGATAAAAGCTCCGCCCCATGAGCCAGATGCGCCTCACCACGCAGACCACGACCACGACGACCCGCTTGGGCGGGCCGGCGGGTATGGGCTTGCGCGCATAAGCGATCTTCACAGCTCATCCCACCAAGGCCCCGCCGGAAACGTCGGGGCCTTGGTCGTTTCCAGGGCCGTCGTTCCGGCATTTTCATGCAGAACGGAGACCCATCATGGACCTCAACGACCATCGCAATATCGGCAACCGCCTGGCGCTGTTCCATCAGCAGGAAGAAGCGCCCGGCATGACTTTCTGGCATCCGCGCGGCTTCGCGCTGTATCGCGCGGTGGAGGATTATATTCGCCGCCGCATGCGGCGCGCCGGCTTTCAGGAAGTGCGCAGCCCGCAGATGCTGGCGCGCTCGCTGTGGGAACGCAGCGGCCATTGGGAGAAATTCGCCGAGCATATGTTCGTGCTGGAGGATGGCCATCGGCCCTTCGCGCTCAAGCCGATGAGCTGCCCCTGCCATATCCAGATTTTCGGCAAGCAGGTGCGCTCCTTCCGCGAATTGCCTTTGCGCTACTGCGAATTCGGCGCCTGCCATCGCAACGAACCGTCCGGCGCGCTGCAAGGCCTGATGCGCGGCCGCGCCTTCGTGCAGGATGATGCGCATATCTTCTGCGCCGAGGAGTATATCGTCGACGAGGTGGCGCGTTTCGCCGGCATGCTGCGCGAGATCTATGCCGATTTCGGCTTTCCGCAATTCCGCGTCGGCTTTTCCACCCGGCCCGAGCGTCGCGCCGGCGACGATGCGTTATGGGATCGCGCAGAAGCGGCCTTGCAGGCAGCGGCCGAGGCGGCGGGGCTGGATTATGCGGTGCAGCCGGGCGAGGGGGCCTTCTATGGGCCGAAGCTGGATTTCATTCTGATCGACGGCCGTGGCCGCGATTGGCAATGCGGCACCGTGCAGTTGGACTTTGTGCTGCCGGAACGCCTGGATGCGGAATACGTGGATGCCGACAATCATCGCCGCCGGCCGGTGCTGATCCATCATGCCGTGCTGGGCAGCATGGAGCGCTTCATCGGCATGCTGCTGGAGCATTACGAAGGCCGGCTGCCTTTCTGGCTGGCGCCCGAGCAGGTGATGGTGGCAAGCATCGGCGAGAGCCAGGAAGCCGCCGGCTATGCTCATGCGCTGGCAGATAGCCTGCAAGCCATGGATCTGCGCGTGCGGCTGGATAGCCGCGCCGACCGGCTGGGCGGCAAGGTGGCGGCGGCCCATGCGGCTGCCATTCCAGTGCTGTTGGCGGTGGGGCCGAAGGAGGCGGCGGCGGACAGCGTTTCCTGGCGGCAGGCGGATGGCGCGGTGCGGCCGATGCGGCGGGATGCGGCGCTGGCCGAACTGGCGCGGCTGGCCCAGCCGGCCCAGCCAGGACAAGCCAGTCCGGGAGAATGCTAGGCTACTCTTCCTTGGGCTTTTCTTCGCTGGCCGGGGCGGTTTCGGTCTGCTCCTGCGCCTGCGCCTTCTTCTCCAGGTCTTCCTTGAAGAACCAGGGGATGAAGGGCACATCCACCCGCACCTGGGTGAATTGGAAGTCGCCCAGCTGGCGGGCCTGCAAAGTCTCGGTCAATTCCCGGGGGCCGATGAAGATCGCCCGCATTTCAGGGTCCATCGGGTCGTGGGTCACCATCACCGGGGTGGTGTTGGGAAAGGCGCGCAGATAATAGCGCATCGCCACCCGTGCGGTGTCGTCGGTCTGGATGGCGGCGAAGGGGGCCTTGATGATGGTTACCGGCTTGCTGTTCATCTGCGTGGCGCATATCTCATGCGCCATCGGAATCAGCGGCTGACCCGATGCCGATTTCTTCTTCTTTTTCCCGAACAAAAAGCCGAACATGGCGCTCCATCATCCCAAGCGGGAAGTCTTAGAGAAAGCCAGCCCGCTCCGCAAGAGGGGCGTGGGAGGGGGCGGTTTCCATTCGTCCTGGGCGGCGACGGCAGGCCCCGAATCAGGCTAGTCTGCATATCTGTTCGGCCTATATGTGTCCGGCCCTGGCGCATTTCCAGGCCAGGCGGGCACATTCGAGGAAGCCTCCGTGTTCGACATCACACATCTGCAAGCCCTGCTGCTGGGCGTGGTGGAGGGGTTGACCGAGTTCATCCCGGTCTCTTCCACCGGCCATCTGATCCTGCTGGTCGATCTGCTGGGCTTCCAGGGGCCGCCGGGCAAGGTTTTCGAGATCGCGATCCAGCTCGGCGCCATTCTGGCGATCTGCCTGGTCTATTGGCGGCGGCTGTTCGATACCCTGGCCGGCCTGGGCCGCGATGATCGCGCCAACCGCTTCACGGCGAATGTGCTGTTCGGCTTTCTGCCGGCTTTGGTGATCGGCTTTTTCGCCCATGGCTTCATCAAGGGCGTATTGTTCAGCCCCTGGGTCGTGTCGGTTTCGCTGGTGCTGGGTGGTTTCGCCATCCTGGCCATCGAGCGCTATGCGGGCGAGGGCGAAGTGGCCGGCGTGGATGATTTCCGCTTCCGGCTCAGCCTGAAGATCGGTCTCATTCAGTGTCTGGCGATGATCCCCGGCGTGTCGCGTTCGGGCGCCACCATCATGGGCGCGCGGCTGCTCGGCGTGCGGCGCGAGGCGGCCACCGAATTCAGTTTCTTCCTCGCCGTGCCCACCATGGCGGCAGCCACGGTCTATGATCTGTATAAGAACTGGAGCAATCTCAGCCTGGAAGGCCTGGGCGTGATCGCGCTGGGTTTCGCGGCGGCTTTCCTCTGCGCGCTGCTGGTGGTGCGGTTCGTGATCGCCTTCATCAACCGCCACGGCTTCGTGCCGTTTGCCTATTACCGCATCTTGCTCGGCGGCGTCATGCTGGTGATACTCTTCCTGCGCTGAAGCATAATCAGCCGGGAGGGATCAATGGATTTGCCGCCGAGCGTTTTCGCGGCGTTCAGCAACACGGCCGCCGCATATCCCGATCATGCCTTCTGCTGCCTGCCGGCGCGCGCCGACCGCGACTGGCAGCCCGAGGGCGGCGAGATCAGCTATGCCGAAGCCGCGCGGCGGGTGGCAAGCCTGCGGGCGCTTTATGCCGAAGCCGGCTATGGCCTGGGCCATCGCGTGGCCCTGCTGCTGGATATGCGGCCGGACTTCCTGCTGCATTACCTGGCGCTGAATGCCCTGGGCTGCGGCATCGTGCCGATCAATCCGGATTACCGGCATGATGAAATGCTCTATCAGATGCAGCATTCCGAGGCCGACCTGGCCGTGGTTTTACCGCATCGCATGGCCGATCTGCATCGCGTGGCCGCCGAGCGCGGCGAAAAGCCGTTGCCGGTGCTGGATGGCCTGGCCATGCCGACGCGCCTGCCTTCGCCCCGGCCTGCACCCCGGCAACCGGCGCGGCAAGGCGGCATCGGGCATGACACCGAATGCAGCCTGCTCTACACATCCGGCACCACCGGCCGGCCCAAGGGCTGCATCCTCAGCAATTTCTATTATCTCAATGCCGGCGCGTGGTATCGCGATTTCGGCGGCTTGCTGAACGTGCGGCATGGCGAAGAGCGGTTTTACAATCCGCTGCCGCTATTCCATATGAATCATCAGGCGATCACCGTCACCTGCGCCATTCTCACCGCCAATTGCATCATCCTGCCCGAGCGTTTCAGCCCCACGCGCTGGTGGCGCGAAGTGGCGCAGACCCGCGCCAGCATCATCCATTATCTCGGCGTGGTGCCGCCGCTCTTGCTCAATCAGCCGGAGACGCCGGACGAGAAGGCGCATTGCGTGCGCTTCGGCCTGGGCGCCGGCGTGGAGCCGCAATTGCACGCGGCTTTCGAGGCGCGCTTCGGCTTTCCGCTGGTGGAGGTTTGGGGCATGACCGAGACCGGCCGCATCCTGGCCGATGCCTACGCGCCGCGGCAGATTGATACCCGCGCTTTCGGTCGCCCGATGAAGGGCCTGGAAGCCAAGGTGGCGGATGCCCAGGATCATGAAGTGCCGCGCGGCCAGGAGGGCGAATTGCTGGTGCGCTTTGCCGGCCCCGATCCGCGCAGGGGATTCTTTTCCGGCTATCTGAAAAATCCGCAAGCCACCGACGAGGCCTGGAAGGGCGGCTGGTTCCATACCGGCGACGCAGTGCGCATGGCGGAAGACGGCATGCTGTATTTCCTCGACCGCAAGAAAAACATCATTCGCCGCTCGGGCGAGAATATCGCTGCCGCCGAAGTGGAGGCCGTGCTGCAATCCCACGATGCCGTGGCGCAGGTGGCGGTGCT
>JAYSEE010000130.1:0-10056 GCA_041914045.1 Ferrovibrio sp.
AACTGCCCGAGGGCGGGCATTTCGTGCAGGAATGGAGCGAAGCCTTCATCGCCCAGGCGCTGGAACGCCTGGGCTAAAAGCAATCCGCTTACTTGGCAAAAATCATCTCATCGTTGGCGAAGGCCTTGAATTCGAGCGCATTGCCCGAGGGATCGAGGAAGAACATGGTGTGCTGCTGGCCCACCTCGCCCTTGAAGCGCACATAAGGCTCGATGATGAACTTGGTGCCGGCGGCGGTCAGGCGTTCGGCCAGCTTTTCCCATTCCGGGATGGTGAGGATCACGCCGAAATGCTTGGCCGGCACCTGATGGTCGTCCACCGAGCTGAAGGCCTTCACGCCGCATTCCTCGGGCGCCAGATGCGCCACCACCTGATGGCCGAAGAAATCGAAATCCACCCAATGCTCAGCCGAACGGCCTTCGCCGCAGCCCAGCACTTCGCCATAGAATTTGCGGGCTTCCGCGATATCGCGCACCGGGAAGGCGAGATGGAACGGCCGCAAGGTGGATTTGGCAACCGGCTCGGCGATTTTCGGGGTGGGGTTCAGGGCGTTCATGGCTGGCTCCGTATGGGCGGTATGGGGCGGTCGTTTCTGCCCGGATATTAGCCCCTGGCGGCCGGCGCTCAACCGATATAAACTGCGCCTGTTATGAGTTTTTCTCAAACCAAACGCCCATGGCCGAACCGTCTCTGAATGCCATCCGCAGCTTCGAGGCGGCCGGCCGGCATTTGAGCTTCAGCCGCGCCGCGCAAGAGCTGAACGTGACGCCGGGCGCGGTGAGCCGTCTGGTGGCGGAGCTTGAGCATACGTTGGGCGCGCCGCTGTTCCGCCGCCTGCATCGTCGACTGGAACTCACGGAAACCGGCGCGGCCTATCTGCCGCCGGTGAGCGATGCGCTGGAACGCCTGCGCGCCGCCACGCGGCAGGTGAGCGCCCGTCCGCGCGGCGACCGGCTCAGCCTCAGCATGCTGCCCACCTTCGCCATGCGCTGGTTCATGCCGCGCATGCCGGATTTCCAGCGCCGCCATCCCGGCATCGGCGTGGAAGTGACGGTTGCCGACCGCCTGGTGGACCTGACCGCCGAGCCCATCGACATGCAGATCCGCGTGGGGCGCGGGCCCTGGCCGGGCCTGTGGTCGGAAAAACTGCTGGAGGAAACCGTTATCCTGGTGGCCGCGCCCGCCTTGCTGGCGGAAAAGCCGTTGCGCCGGCCGGCCGATCTGCGCCGCCACAGCCTGTTGGTGCATTCCACCCGGCCGCAGGCTTGGCGCGACTGGCTGGCCGCCACGGGCATAAAACTGGCCGACAAACCGAAATTCGGCCCATCGTTTGAGCATTTCTTCATGTCGATCGACGCGGCGATCAATGGCCTGGGCCTGGCCTTGGTGCCGGATTTCCTGGTGCGCGAGGAATTGCGCCAAGGCCGGCTGGCCGAACCGCTGCCCGACTATCGGCAGAAGCGCCGCGAAGGTTACTGGCTGGTGCATCGCTTGGGCCGCGAACGCGAACCGGCCATCCGCGCCTTCCGCGACTGGGTGCGCGAACAGGCCCTGGCAGACTAGAGCGGCTGGTTAGATGAAAATCACCGCCAAGCCGGCCAAGCCGAAGGCTATGCGCAGCCAAAGGCTGCCCACACCGCCGATCAGCGCATAGCTGAGGCCGACCAAGCCGGTGCCGATCTTCACCATGGCGAAGATCGCAGCAAAAGGCGCTTCCGCCAAATGCAGCAGATCGGGATTGGCGACGAAACCGAGCGGGATGATGAACAGCCCCATGCCGATGCGCATGGCCATGCCGGCCACCGGCAGCCAGGGCGTGCCGGCAATCGAGGCCGCCACGAAGACCGTGCCGCAAACCGGCGGCGTGATGGTGCAAAGCAGCGCATACCAGAATACGAACATATGCGCGTGCAGCTCGGGCAAGCCAAGCTTCACCAGGGCCGGCCCTGCCACCGCGACGCAGATCAGATAAGCCGCCGTGGTTGGCAATTCCATGCCGAGAATGGTGCAGGCCAAGGCGGTGAGCAGCAAGGCCACCCAGAGCCGCCCGCCGCTCATATCCAGGATGAAGCCGGTGATTTTCACGCCCAGGCCGGTGGTGTGGAACACGCCCACGATCAAGCCGGCGCAGATGATGATCGCCGCGATCAAGGCGATTTGCCGCGCCGCATCCACCAGGGCCACCGCCAGGCGATGGCCGAACAAGCCGATATCGAAGCGCCTGGCATTGCCATCCCAAACCAGCATGGCCACGGTGACGATGGTTGCCACCATCGCCGAATAGGCCGGCGAATAACTGAGCACCAGCAGAAACAGGATCAGCACCGCCAACGGCAGCGCGAAGAACGGCGCCGTCGCCGAGGCCACGCGCCAGCCCGGCAATGCGCTGGCCGGCAGGGCCTTGAGATCGTAGCGCAATGCAAAGCAATGCACGCCGACCCAGGCCACGAAAAAGAACAGGATGGCCGGCAGGATCGACGCCACGGCGATCTCGGCATAAGGCTTGCGCAGCAACTCGGCCATCACGAAAGCAGCCGCGCCCATCACCGGCGGCATGATCTGTCCGCCGGTGGAAGCCACCGCCTCGGTGGCGGCAGCGACCGGACGCGGATAGCCCATGCGGATCATGCCCGGAATGGTGACGGCGCCGACCGAGGCCACATTGGCGGAAGCGGAGCCGGAAATCGTGCCATACAGCGCCGAGGCCAGAACGCTCACCTTCGCGGCACCGGCGCGATAGCCGCCGGCCAACTGCGTCGCAATCGCCATGAAGCCGCGCCCGGCCTCGCCCGCCGACACCGCCGCGCCCAGGATCATGAAGGGCACGATCAGATCAATGGATGTGCCGGTGAGCTGCCCCCATAGTCCGCCTTCCGCCAGCACCATGGCGCCGAAGAAATAATCCAGCGGCACGCCGGGATGGCCGAACATGCCGGGCAGATATTCGCCGAACAATCCATAAAGCAGGCAGATCAAAGCCACCGCCGGCAATACCGGCTGCACGGCGCGGCGCGCCATTTCCAAAGCCGCCAGGATCAGGGCGACCGCCAGGGCGAATTGAAAAGCGCTGCCATCCAGCGAACCATACTGGTCCAGCAGCGCCTTGCGGTCGATGATGATATAGAATGCGCCGGCAAAACCCAGCAGGCAGCAGAAGAAGCCGAACCAGCGCTCGGCTCGCCCGCGCGCCGCCGCGAACAGGAATATCCAGGGCAAGGCGGAAGCGAAATGCAGCGGCCTGCTGACCAGGTTGGGCACCAAGCCGCTGAAGATCATCCAGATATGCACACCCACCGTGACCGCAGCACAGACGAGCAAAACATTACCCGGCCGTGCCGACGCCTCGGTATCGTGCATTGCAAGCCTTACTGCATCGCGCCTTGATTACTGCATGGAATCCGGCAGCTTCACGCCGGCTTCCTTGTAATAGCGGGCCGCGCCCGGATGCAGCTTGGTGCCGTTCAGCGCCGCGACCAGATCGGGCGAAACCGCAGCCCACCAGGGATTGGTCTTCGCCATCTCGTCCTTCTTCGACCAGAAAGCCTTCACGATGGCATAGGCGGTGGCATCGTCCATTCGCGTGGTGGCGAAAGCGCCGACCGGAACGCCCACGGTGGGGGTATCCGCATCGACGCCCTTATAGGTGCCCTTGGCGATGGTGATCGGGCTGGAGGACGGATCGCTCTTCACCAGGGTTTCGACTTGAGCGCCGCTGATCGGCAAAATCTTGATCGGCGTTGTGGTGGCCAATTCCTGCAATTGCGGCGTGGGATGCGAGGAGCAGGTGGCATAGCCAGCCACCTTGCGGTTCTTCAGCGCATTATCGGCCGAGGCAAGCTCGGTATCCACGTAGTTCACCTTGCCCTCCAGCCCGAGCAGGCCGAAAATGGTGCGCGTGCGGCCATCGCAAAAGGTGCCGCGGCCGCCGGAAATGAAATCCTTGCCGGCCAGATCGGCCAGGCTGTTCACGCCGGCATCGGCGCGCACCACGAAATGCACGGTCACATACGGCACCACGAACAGCGTGCGCACGGCATCGTAGCCGGTTTCGCCCTCGAAGGGCTTCTTGCCCTCGCGCGCCTGGGCCAGCAGGCTGGGCGGCGTGGTGAACACGAAATCGCCGGGGCGCTTGGCGGCTTCCTTCACATTCTGCACGCTGCCCTGGCTTTCCTCCACCGTGGCCTGGATCGCGCCCTTGCTCTCGGTGCGCAGCACTTCGCCCAATTGCACCATCATCACGTAATAGGACGAGGAAGCGGTGGCCGACTTCAGAGTTACACGGGTCTGCGCATCGGCAGCGGCGGATACGGCAATGGACGCAAGCAACGACATGCCGAACGCCAAGGGCGTGAAACGAAAATTCATGACAATCCTCCCAGATTCTGGATTTTTTGAACAACACCGAATTTTTACAAAGCCGATCAAACCGCCCCATGCTTGCGCAACAGGAATTCGCGGCCGACCTTCACGCTCGGCACGCTATCGTAAGCCACGATATCGGCGGTGGCATAAGTTTCCGGCCAATTGTCCGGCAGATAGGAACCGGTGCCGACGATATCAATCGGCGCCCGCACGCTGGCCATCACCTTGCATTTCGCGGCATTGAAGCCGGACGAACCGACGATCTTCACGCCAAGGAAACCCGCCCGGTCGAGAACTGAGCGCATGTGGAAAATCGCGGCGGCCGAAACGCCGGTGCCGACCATCCAGCGCAATTCGGCCTCCGTGCGGTATTGCCGGATGGCATTGGGCACATGGCGATCCAGCACGGCATAGGAGGATTGCGGATCCAGGCCTTCCACATAGCGGCTGCCATGGGTATCCAGCCGCACCGACAGCTTGCCTTCGCGGGCGAGATCGGGGAAACGCTCGCAGACAGCCAGCGCATCGGTCACTTCCTGGCCGTAATAATCGACCAGCACGGTCATCGGCTCATCGGGGAAGGTCTCGTGATAAAGCTCGGCCGCGCGCAAGGTGGAGCCGGCATAGCCGATCAGGGCGTGCGGCATGGTGCCGAAGCCGTGATCATTGCCGAAATAATGCGCGGTGGCATCGGTGGCGTTGCCGATGAAGCCCGCTGCGCCCACATCGCGCCGCGCCGCCTTCGAGCCGACGGAAGCCGCATAGGCCATCAATTCGGCCATCTCGGCGCCGGCACAATGGCGCGCATCCATGGCCAGGAAGCGCACCTTGGGCAGATCGCAGCACATGGAATAGGCGTTGTAGGCCGCGACGCAGGCAGACCCCAGCTTTTGCAGATAAATGGTTTCCAGATCGACCAGTTGCGCCATCGAGCCGGTGAGATACAGCAGCGGTTCGCCGGCGCCCACCCAGGTGCCTTCGTCATGCACCAGCTCGATGCCGAACTTGGTGCCGCGCGCGGCGGCCACACGCTCCAGCCACTCGATCATCAGGCGCGGACACAGGATCACCGGACGGCGCATGAACAGCGCATAGGTGACCTGCTTGTCGCCGTATTGCTGCACCACCGACTTGGTCTTCTTGAAATAGACATCGGTGCGTGCGGCGATATCGCGCTCAAGCTCGGCGGCCTGGGCGGGCGATACGAAAGCGGTAACGTCAGTCGGCTTCGGCTGCATGGCGGAGCGTCCGGTTGTTGCGCTCGAGTTTCAGCATTTCCGCGATCAGGAATGCCAGTTCCAACGATTGCGAGGCATTCAGGCGCGGATCGCAATGGGTGTGGTAGCGGCTCGACAGGTCGTCGTCGCTGATGGCCTGGGCGCCGCCCATGCATTCGGTGACGTTCTGGCCGGTCAGTTCCAGATGGATGCCGCCGGCATGGGTGCCCTCGGCCAGATGCGCCTCGAAGAACTGCCGCACTTCCGACAACACGCGGTCGAACGGCCGGGTCTTGTAGCCCGAGGCCGAAGTAAGCGTGTTGCCATGCATCGGGTCGCTGGACCACACGACATTGCGGCCCTCGGCACGCACCTTGCGCAGCAAAGCGGGCAGATGCTTACCCAGCTTGTCGTGCCCCATGCGCACGATCAGGGTGAGGCGACCCGGTTCGTTTTGCGGATTCAGCAGGTCGATCAGGCGGATCAACTCGTCCGGATCGGTGGTGGGTCCGCATTTCAAGCCCAGCGGATTCAGCACGCCGCGCAGGAATTCCACATGCGCGCCATCAGGCTGGCGGGTGCGGTCGCCGATCCACAGCATATGCGCGGAGGTATCCACCCATTCGCCCGAGGTGCTGTCGATACGGGTCATCGCCTGCTCGTAGCCGAGCAGCAGCGCCTCATGGCTGGTGTAGAAATCCACGGTGCGCATCTCGGTGGAGCGCTCCGGCGTGATGCCGCAGGCCTGCATGAAATCCAGGCATTCGGTGATGCGGTTGGCCACGTCCTGCCAGCGCTCGGCCTCCGGGCTCTTCGCCACGAAGCCGAGATTCCAGCGATGCACGCTGTGCAGATCAGCATAGCCGCCCTGGGCGAAGGCGCGCACCAGATTAAGGCTGGCGGCGGCCTGGCTATAGGCCTGCAACAGGCGGTTGGGATCGGGAATCCGCGCCTCGGGCGTGAAATCCATGCCGTTGATGATGTCGCCGCGATAGGACGGCAATTCCACATCGCCGCGCTTTTCGGTGGGCGAGGAACGCGGCTTGGCGAACTGGCCAGCCAGGCGGCCGACCTTCACCACCGGCAGGGCGGCGCCGAAGGTGAGCACCACCGCCATCTGCAACAGCACGCGAAAGGTATCGCGAATATTATTGGCGCTGAACTCGGCAAAGCTCTCGGCGCAATCGCCGCCCTGCAGCAGGAAGCCCTGGCCCTGGGCCACGCGGCCGAGAATCGCCTTCAGGTTCCGCGCCTCGCCGGCAAAGACCAGGGGCGGATATTTCGACAGCTTCTCCTCCACGCCCGCCAAGGCGGCGGCGTCGGGATAGTCTGGCACCTGCAGGATCGGCTTCGCCCGCCAGCTGTCGGGCGACCATTTACGCGCGTTCATTCCAACTACTCCCAAGGCTCTCAGCCGGGTTGGGCTTCATTCACATATAGTTCAGTATAACCGGCGCTCAAGAACAATTCGAGCACAAATGGCTATGCGGCGCAGAATACCGCTTCCCTGACGGTAACGCCAGCGGCTACGACTCGGCTAAGCATTCGAGACTATGGCCGAATCCGGCGCAGGCAAGGCGGGTATAGCAGAAAAGTAATTTCCATCTTTCGCAGCATTGCATTAACCCTCTCGGTATAGAAAACACCCCATTCGGAGAGTTCCATGGCCCTGTATCTTGTCACTGGTGGTTGCGGCTTCATCGGCTCGCATTTGTCCGACGCCCTGATCGCCCGCGGTGATCGGGTGCGGATTCTCGATGACCTGTCCACCGGACGGCGAGAGAATGCGCCCGCCCAGGCTGAATTGATGATCGGCGACGTGGCCGATGCGGACCTGACCCGCCGCGCCATGGCCGGCGTGGATGGCTGTTTCCATCTGGCCGCCATCGCCTCCGTGCAACGCTCGGTGGAGGATTGGCTGGGCGCTCATCGCGCCAATCTGACCGGCGCGATCAGCGTGTTCGACGCGGCAGTGAAAGCCGGCAAGGTTCCGGTGGTCTATGCTTCTTCCGCCGCCGTCTATGGCGACAATCCCAACATGCCGCTGGACGAGCAGGCCGTCACCCGCCCGCTGACCGCTTATGGCGCCGACAAGCTGGGCTGCGAACAGCACGGCCATGTCGGCTGGCATGTGCATGGCCTGCGCAATACCGGGCTGCGCTTCTTCAATGTTTTCGGCCCAAGGCAGGATCCGAAATCGCCCTATTCCGGCGTGATCGCCATTTTCGCCGAACGCATCGCGGCGCAAAGCGGCATCACCATGCATGGCGATGGCCGGCAAGTGCGCGATTTCGTCTATGTAGCCGATGTGGTGCGGCATCTGCTGGCCGCCATGGCCGATCATCCGCCGGCATCGCGCGTTTTCAACGTCTGCACCGGCAAGGCCACGGATCTGCTGGAACTGGCCGCTACGCTTGGCCGCGTGGCCGGCAAGCCGCCAACCATCAGCCATGGCCCCGCGCGATCCGGCGATATCCGCCGGTCGCTGGGCAATCCGGCCGCCGCCATCGCCGCCTTGGGCGTTACGGCGAAAACCTCGCTGGAAGACGGCCTGCGCGCCACCCTGGCAAGCATGCCGCAAGCGATCGGAGCGCCTGCGTGACCAGCCGACGCGGCTTCATCGGCGCCGGGCTTGCCGCCTTGGCCCTGCCGCGACAGGCCCTGGCTGTGCGCCAGCGCCGCTACGACCCCTGGCTGGTCTATTACCGCGATACGCTGCCGACGCGGGCGTTTTTCGACTATCGGCTCTGCGCCTTCGACGCCGACAAGCATCCTCCGCTGGCGCCATTGCTCGACCGCGACATTACCTTGCTCGGCTATCTGTCGCTGGGCGAAGTGGAGAGCTATCGCCCGGATTTCGCCGGCGTGCGCGATGCCGGCTATATGCTGATGGAAAATCCCAACTGGCCGGGCAGCTACTTCGTCGACATTCGCGACAAGCGCTGGACCGAGCGCATCGTAAAGCGCCTGGCCGCCCGTGTTTGGGACCAAGGTTTCCACGGCTTCTTCCTCGATACGCTGGATAATCCGCCGCATCTGGAACGCACGGACCCGGTTCGCTTCAAGGGCATGACCCAGGCAGCCAACGATCTGGTGCAAACCCTGCGCGCGGCTTTTCCCAAGGCGCAGATCATGCTGAATCGCGCTTATGAATTATTCGAGGCCAGCGCCGACAAGGTGGATTTCATTCTCGCGGAAAGCCTGCGCGCCCGTTTCGATGCCGGCAGCAAAACCTATGTCTACACGCCGGAAGACGAATACCGCGAGCATCTGCGCCAGTTGCGCGGCGCCAAAGGCCGCAATCCGGCCTTGCATATCATGACCTTGGATTACTGGGAGCCGGCCGACAAGCCCGGCATCGCCAAGCTGTATGCCCTGCAACGCGCCAATGGCTTCCTGCCCTATGTGGCGACGCCGGCGCTGGACCAAGTCATCGCGGAGCCGAAATGATCGGCCGGCTTGCCATTTTGCTGTTTTGCAGCCTGCTTGCCGTGGCGACGCAGAGCGCGGCAGCCGACAAGGCAATTAGCAACGGGGCAGCGGCCGACAAAGTCGTGCCGCGCACCATCCTGGCGCTTTACGACGGCAAGGTGGAAGCCAAGCTGCGGTATTCCAATGCGCATCAATTCGCCGCGTTGCCGCTCAATCATCTCGGGTTGGTGGTGGAATACCAGGATATCCGCAAGCCGTTGCCCGACCTGGCGGCGCGCAGCGATCTGCGCGGCTTGCTGATATGGGCATCAGCCAAAGCTCCGCCGGAACCGGCGCGCTTCTGGCGCTGGCTGGATGCAGCGTTGGATCGCGGCCTGAAAGTGGCGATGATGGGCGATTTGCCGGTGCAGAGCGAAAATCGCGCCGGCGTTTCGATGGATCGCGTGAACGCAACTTTGCGCCGGATCGGCTTTCAGGATGCCGGCGGCTGGGATCCGGTGACTTTCGGCGCCAAGCTGCAACGCCGTACGCCGGACATGGTGGATTTCGAGCGCGCCTACAGCGACCCGCCGCCGGCCTTCTCGCATTATCAGCCGACCAACCCCGCCATGCATTCCCACCTGATCGCGCAGCGCCAGAACGGCAACGCAAGCCATCTGGTGATGACCGGGCCGCATGGCGGTTTCGCCGCGTCGGGCTATATCTTTTTCCGCGACCCTTCCTTTCTGCGCACACAGTGGCAGCTCAATCCGTTCAAATTCTTCGCCGAGGTTTTCGATACCGATGGCTTGCCGAAACCCGATGCCTCCACGCTGAACGGCCGCCGCATCTACTATAGCCATGTGGATGGCGATGGCTGGCTGAACCTGTCCACCGTGCCCGCTTATGCGAAGAACCGCGTAGCCGCCGCGGAAGTGATTCTGCATGAAGTGGCCGAGCGTTATTCCGACCTGCCGGTGACCATCGCTCCCGTGGCCGCCGAGTTGGACCCCGATTGGCATGGCAGCCAGGCGGCGATGCGGATCGCCCGGCAATTCTTCGCGCT
>JAYSEE010000131.1:0-10040 GCA_041914045.1 Ferrovibrio sp.
ACGCGGTCGTTCTCTTCCAACGTGCCGATGGTGAGGCGCAAAGCCTCGGGCAGGCCATAGCCGGCCATGGCGCGCAGGATCAGGCCCTGGCCGCGCAGATAGGCATCGGCCGCCTTGGCTTCATCCGGCCCGCCGGGAAACCGCATCAGCAGGAAATTGCCCACGCTGGGCAGTACGGCAATGCCCAAGGCCGCGATCGCCTTGGCGAGACGCGGCAATTCGCTGTCGTTATGGGCGCGGGCCTTGTCGGTCCAAGCGGTATCGGCCAAAGCGGCGATGCCGGCGGCCTGGCCGGCGGAATTGACATTGAACGGGCCGCGCACGCGATTGATGATCTCCGCCACCGGCGTGGGCGCATAGGTCCAGCCCAGCCGCAGCGCGGCAAGGCCGTAGATCTTCGAGAAGGTGCGCGTCATCACCGTGTCGTCGCGTTCGCGCACCAGCTCGGCGCCGTCGCTGTAATCGTTGCGGCCGACATATTCGGCATAAGCGGCGTCGATCACCAGAAGCACGCCGTCCGGCAAACCCTCGCGCAAGCGGCGCAGCTCGGCCGCCGAAATATAAGTTCCGGTGGGATTGTTCGGATTGGCCAGGAAGACGATGCGGGTGCGCGGCGTCACCTTGGCCAGCAGCGCATCGACGCTGCAGGTATAGTTGTCCTCCTCCGCCGTTACCGGCGTGGCCCCGCGCGCCATGGCGGCGATGGGATACATCAAAAAGCCGTGGCGGGAATACAGAACCTCGTCGCCCGGGCCGCAATAGGCCTGGCAGATCAGCGCGATCATCTCGTCCGAGCCGTTGGAGCAGACGATATTCTCCGCCGGCAGGCCATGATGGCGGGCAATCGCCTGACGCAGAGCCTCGGCGCCGCCATCGGGATAGCGGTGCAATTCGCCGGCCAGGGCGCGATAGGCTTCCACCGCCTTGGGGCTGGGCCCCAGCGGGGTTTCGTTGGACGACAGCTTGCGCACATCGGCAACGCCCGCCACGGCGGATTCGCCGCCCTTGTAGGGACTGATACCGAGAATGCCGGCATTGGGCTTGGGTGCGGTCACGACGGTTGCTCCTGCTTAAAATCTTATTCGCGCAAAAGGCCTAGTCACTAAGCGGCATGGCGTAAGCGCCGATCACCACCGCATCGGCGATGGCTCCGGCGCCGGCCGCCACCAGAGCCGCGATGCGCGCATCGTCCGGCGCGATGAAGCCCGGCGCTTCCAGCAGCATGCGGGTGGTGGGTTCGGAATCGCGATGCTGGGTCAGCAGCCGCCAGCCCGGCAGATCGGCCTGCGCCAGCAACTGGCCCAGGCGGTCCAGGCTGATCGCATCGTCGCCCAGCCGCAGAACCACCAGGCTGCGATCGTCGCCCGAGGCTTCCGCCGGGCAGCGGGCAATCAAAAAGGCGCCCAGATCGGCCAGGCGCCCGCGCGGATTCGGGATGAACGGCAGCAAACCCACAACGCGCGGCGTATCGGCGCCGCGGTTGGCCAGCATGGGCCACCAAGGATCGCGCTCGCCATCCTCGGGCAGCGGCAGCACGCCCACGCCGGCCGGCTCGGCCGAGATGGCGCGCATGGCCGAACTGGCCGTGCTGCACAGGGTCATCGGCACGGTGGCGCCGAAATGGTCGCGGGCCAGATCCCAGCGCGCCACGGATTTGTTGGGCGCCAGCACCGCCACCCGCACCGGAGCCTGCAATTCATACAGGGCGCCGATCAACTCGCGGTTGATGCGGGCCATGGCGGCGCGCGGCAGCGGGCCATGATGGCGCGCCATCAGGCGGCGCAGAATCTGCGCCTCGCGGCCCGGCTTGAGGAAAGCCCCATCGGTCAACCCACTGGCGCGCTTGGCGACCGCCACCTTCTCCACCGCCTCGGCGCGGCGGCGCAGCAAGTCCTGGATCTGGTCGTCCAGCACATCTATTTCGTGCCGCAGATCGGCCAGGCTCGCAATATGTTCGGTCATCGGGTTGAACGCTGAAAAAAGGGGGTAAAAAACGCCGCATAGTCATAGGCGTTAGCCGGTAGAAAAGCAAAGAAAACATTGGTAGTACGAATGGCAGAAATGCCGCGCCCGGCACCGGCCGGCAGGCGCAAGCCGAGGAGTGAACTGGCGGATGAGCAGCCAGGATGACAAAGCCGATCCGGCCGACCAGAAAATCGGGCCGGGACAGCGCGCGCTGCTGGGCGAGGCCCTGCCGCTGAAGCTGGATTGCGGCATCGAGCTGGGGCCGTTTCACCTCGCCTATTGCACCTATGGCCGGCTGAATGCCGATAAATCCAACGCCATCCTGATCTGCCATGCCCTGACCGGCGACCAGCATGTGGCCAATACCCATCCGGTGACCGGCAAGCCGGGCTGGTGGCTCACCCTGGTCGGCCCCGGCAAGGTGATCGACACGGATCGCTTTTTCGTGATCTGCTCCAACGTGATCGGCGGCTGCATGGGCTCGTCCGGCCCAGCCGATACCGATCCGAAAACCGGCAAACCTTGGGGGCTGAATTTCCCGCTGATCACCATCCGCGACATGGTGAATGCCCAGGCCATGCTGCTGGATCATCTCGGCATCCCCGACCTGTTCTGCGTGATCGGCGGCTCGATGGGCGGCATGCAGGTGCTGCAATGGGCGGCCAGCTACCCGGAGCGCTGCTTCGCCGCTGTGCCGCTGGCCTGCGCCGCGCGCCATTCGGCGCAGAATATCGCCTTCCATGAAGTGGGCCGCCAGGCGATCTATACCGATCCAGACTGGCATGGCGGCGATTATTTCTCGCACCATACGATTCCGCGCAACGGCTTGGCGGTGGCGCGCATGGCCGCGCATATCACCTATCTGTCGGAAGCCGCCCTGCATCGCAAATTCGGCCGCAATCTGCAAAACCGCGAACAACTGACCTACGGCTTCGAGGCGGAATTCCAGGTGGAAAGCTATCTGCGCCATCAGGGCTCGACCTTCGTGGAGCGTTTCGACGCCAATTCCTATCTCTACATCACCCGCGCGATGGATTATTTCGATCTCGCTTCCCAAGCTGGCGGTAATCTGGCCGGGGTGTTCCAGCGCAGCCGCACGCGCTTCTGCGTGGTGTCCTTCACCTCCGACTGGCTGTTTCCCACCAGCGAGAACAAGGCCATCGTGCGGGCGCTGAACGCCGCCGCCGCCAATGTCAGCTTCGTGGAGATCGAGACCGATAAGGGCCATGACGCTTTCCTGCTGGATGAGCCGGAGATGTTTCGCACGCTGAAAGGCTTCATCAATGGCTGCGCCGAAGCGCGCGGCCTGAACGGGGCTGGCAAATGAATCTGCCCGTGCAAACCGGACACCGCGATATCCGCAACGATCTGCTGCTGATCGCCGAGATGGTGGCGCCCGGCAGCCGGGTGCTGGATGTGGGCTGCGGCGATGGCAGCCTGCTGGAATATCTGGCGCGCGAGAAACAGGTGGACGGACGCGGCATCGAAGTGCGCCAGGCCGGCGTGAATGCCTGCGTGGCGCGCGGGCTTTCGGTGATCCAGGGCGATGCCGATACCGATCTGGACGATTACCCCGATGCCGCTTTCGATTACGCCATCCTCAGCCTCACCTTGCAGGCCACGCGCAATCCGCGCAGCGTGCTGCGCTCGCTGCTGCGCATCGGCAAACATGCCATCGTGTCGTTTCCGAATTTCGGCTATTGGCGGGTGCGCGCGCAATTGCTATTCGGCGGCCGCATGCCGATGACGGCGGCTTTGGACGATCCCTGGTTCGAAACCCAGAATATCCATCTCTGCACCATCCGGGATTTCGACGAGCTTTGCGCCCGCGAGGGCATCGTCGTGGAGCAGCGCATCGCCGTGAACGGCCATGGCCGGCGCGAGGGCTGGCAGTTGCGCGGCGGCGCGGCGAATTTCTTCGGCGCGCAGGCCGTGTATCTGCTGCGCCGGCGGAATTGAGCCATGGCGGACGCCTACGCAGCAGCCCTGCAATTGCACGGCCTCGGCCGGCTGGAGCAGGCCGAGGCCGCCTATCGCGCCGCGCTGACGCAAACGCCCGCCGGCGCGCCGCAGCGCGCGGAAATGCTGCGCAATTACGGCTTTCTGCTGCATCAGCGCCATCGTTTCCGCGAGGCCATCGCCGCCTTGGACGAGGCCGTGAAGGGCCTGCCCGAGGATGCGAATGCCTGGTCGGCTCTGGGCCAATGCGCGCGTGAGATCGGCGATCACGGCAAGGCCATGGCGGCTTTCCAGGCGGCGGCGAAGCTGGCGCCGGAACGCGAGGATGTGCTGGCGGCATTATCGGGTTATCTGTCGCGCGCCATCCCGGCCTGGCATCTGCCCATGCTGGCCGATGCCGCGCGCAATGCGGCCTATGAACAGGCGATCGCCAAGGCGGCGGTCGGCAGCGCGCTGACGCTCGATATCGGCACCGGATCGGGCCTGCTGGGGATGCTGGCGGCGCGCCATGGCGCCAAACAAATCGTGGCTTGCGAGGCGCATCCGATCATCGCCGAAACGGCGGCCGAGATCGTGGCGCGCAACGGCTGGCAGGATCGCATCCGCGTGGTGGCGAAACGCTCCACCGAAATGCGGCCCGAAACCGATATGGGCAACGCCAAGGCCGATCTGATCGTATCGGAAATCCTGGATGCCGGCCTGTTGGGCGAAGGCGTGCTGGCCACTTTGCGCGATGCGCTGGCAAGGCTTGCCGCGCCGGGCGCGAAAGTGATTCCCGGCAAGGCGGATGTGTATCTGCAGGCCATCGCCCTGCCCGGCCTGCGCGCGGCTTACCCCTTACGCGACATCTGCGGCTTCGACCTTTCGCCCTTCGACCGTTTCCGCAACCGCGCCGGCCATGCCACGCAGCGGCTGGATCATCTGAATTACCAGCCGCTTTCCGCGCCGCTGCCGGTGGCGCGGATCGACTTCGCCAACCCGCCGGACTGGTCGCAGCCGAAACTCGACCGCATCGCCTTGCCGATCACAACGGATGGCGAGCTGCATGCCTTCGCGCTCTGGTTCGATCTCTGGCTGGACGGCGAAACCCGCGTGACGACCGCCCCCGCCCGCGAAGCGAACGGCGCGCCCAGCATGCCGCATTGGGGGCAGGCCATCCTCTGGCAGATGCAGGACCGCGCCGTGCGCCAAGGCGAAACGCTGCCGCTGATCCGCGAATTGGCCGATACCTATATTGATATTCGGCCAGCTTGATTCGACCCGGCCTGTTTTCAATACGGCCGCAGATGCTCCCATAGCCAATAGCCGAGCAGAAAGCGCGGACTGCCTTCGGCATCGCGCAACGGCGCCAGGATGCGGCTGAATCCGGTATGGCGCAAATTGGGATCGGCGGCCGGACGGCGCCAGTAATGCGGCTGGTTGCCGGCCAGCAATCGGGCATAAAGCGCGCCGACCCGCGCCATCTCCTCATCGGTATGCAGCGCGTCGAGATACGAGCCGGTATGCTCGACGCCATTAGCGGTGTAATGATCCGTGCCGAGCAGGCGGTAGCGATAGCGCAGGCTGCCATCGGCCTGCGGATGCGCTTCGATGATGCCGAGCCCAGGCAACAGGGCCGGAATTTCGATGGGGTCGATGGCGGTTTTGTAAGGCGCCTGGCCGTCGGCGGCGCCCTTGCTGCGCCAATAGGCCAAGAATTCCTCCAGCCTGGGCGGCAATTCCGCCGGCCAAGCCTCGTCTATGCGATAGATGGGAAAGCCCGCAGACACCATCGCCTTTCCGCCTTCAGTCGAGCTGGGGCAGCGCCCGCAACACCAATAAATATAGTGAATCTTCGTGAACAAAGGAACCGATGATAACAAAATGCTGAAGCGCTTCCGCTTGAGCCGATGGCCGCGTCGCGATTAAAATCGCAGCAGCAGCAGGAAGGCTTGAGCAAACAGATGCCGCAAAGCAGAGATGCCAAATTCGCGATCGGCGATGTCGTAAAGCATCGGCTGTTTCCGTTCCGCGGCGTGGTGTTCGATGTCGATCCGATATTCAACAATACCGAGGAATGGTGGCTGTCCATCCCGGCCGATCTGCGGCCGCGCAAGGATCAGCCGTTTTATCATCTGTTGGCCGAGAATGCGCAGACCAGCTATCAGGCCTATGTATCCGAGCAGAATCTGCTGCCCGATGCCGAGAATGGCCCGATCAGCCATCCCGATGTGAAGCAATATTTCGATGGCTATCGCGACGGCCATTATATCTGGCGCGGCGCCGGCAGGATGTGAGCGGCTCAGGCCGCCGGCAGATGATTGCCGCCGGACGCGGCATAGGGCGAGGCTTCGGCTGCCGGCGCATCGGCCTGTAGCGTTTCCTGCGCCAGCTTATCCTGGCCCAACTTATCCTGGCCTTGCGGAGCATGCTGGAATTCCGGCACCAAAGCCTTCAGGCCGGCCAGCACGGCGGGCTCGTCGCACCGCGAAGCCGCCGCCAGCAGGCTTTCCAGCGCGGCCTCCAAATCGGCGCAATCGACCAGGCGGGGCGCGGCCAGCAGCAAGCCGGGCTGCGGCGTCGGCTGCAATGCCTCGGCGCGATGCAGCACTTCCTCATACAGCTTCTCGCCGGGGCGCAGGCCGGTATAGACGATCTTAACATCCACATCCGGCTTCAGGCCGGCAAGTTGGATCATCTGCCGCGCCAGGTCCTGGATGCGCACCGGCTCGCCCATATCGAGCACGAAAATCTTGCCCTCGCTGCGCAGCGTTTCGCTGGGCAACGCAGCCGCTTGCAGGATCAGCTCCACCGCCTCGCGCGTGGTCATGAAATAGCGCGTCACTTCCGGATGCGTCACGGTCAGCGGGCCGCCCTGGGCAAGCTGACGCTGAAACAACGGCACCACCGAACCCGACGAACCCAGCACATTGCCGAACCGCACCACCACCATATGCGGCCGGCCATGAGCCGACACATCCAGCGCCTGCCCCACCATCTCGGCCACGCGCTTGCTGGCCCCCATCACATTGGTGGGATTCACCGCCTTGTCGGTGGAGATCAGCACCATCACGGCCACGCCGTGGCGCGCGGCGGCTTCCGCCACCAGCCGCGTGCCCAGCACATTGGTACGCACCGCTTCGGCGATATTGCCCTCGGTGAGCGGCACATGCTTGTAGGCTGCGGCATGCAGCACGATATCGGGCTTGAAGGCCGCGAAAACCGCATCCACCCGGCCGGCATCGCGCACATCGCCCAGCATCGCCTGGCGCGGCAAAGCGCCGAAACGCTCGGCCATTTCCAGGTCGATCTGATACAGCGCATGCTCGCTCTGTTCGAACAAAGCGATGGCGGCGGGCTCCAGCGCCGCCACCTGACGGGTGAGTTCGGCGCCGATGGTGCCGCCGGCGCCGGTGATCAGCACGCGCTTGCCCAGCACCAGCCGAAGCACCGCCTCGCGATCCAGCGCCTGCTGCGCGCGGCCAAGCAAATCCTCCACATCCACCGCACGCAGATCCAGCCGCTGCATGCCCGAACCCGAGCCCGAACCCTGGCGGCGAAAATCCGTCAGGCGCGGCAGGCGGGCCACGGTGATGCCGAGCTTGCCGGCGGCATCGACGAATTGCGCCAGCTCCGGACCAGATAGTTTGGTATCGGCCAGAATGGCGCGGCGCGGTCGGTCCTCGGGCCGGAAGCGCGCGGCGAGTTCGGCCAAATCCTGCAAGCCGCCCAGCACGCGCACGCCGCGCACGTCGCGGCCCTGGCGGGTTGCCTTTTCATCCAGAATGCCCACCACGCGATAGGCCGATTGGCGGTCGCGCTGCATCTGCCGGATGAAGGCATCGGCATCCGGGCCGGAGCCGATCAGCAGCACCGGAATGCGGCGATCCGCCGTGCGGCTGAGCGCCGCCACCAGGCTGCCATCCTTCCAGGCGCGATAGAGCAGCCGCGGCCCGGCCAGCAGCAGGCAGAGCAGCACGAACTGAATCGCCACCACGCTGCGCGGATAATCCTGCAGCCGCGACAGCCAGAACAGGAGCGGCAGGAAGACCAGCAGCGACAAGGCCGCCGACCGCATGATCGCCATCAAATCGCGCAGCGACGCATAATGCCAGATGCCGCGATACAGCCCGGTGAACTGGAACACCACCGCGCAGACCGCCGCGAACAAGGCGGTGTTGAGCGGGTCGCGCAGGAAAGTATAGGTTTCGTCGGTCAGCCAATAGCGCAGGGCCAGCGCCGCCTCGAAGGACAAGGCCGACATCACCACGTCGTGCAGCGCCACGGCGGCGATGCGGCGGTTGAAGCGGAGTTTCAGGCGCGGTGGCAGCTTCACGGCTTATCGTTGCAAAATCATCGGGATACCGGCGGATCATACCCCCAGTGGCGGGGTTGCCGCTACCGCCTGAGCGCCAGCCAGATCGCCAGGCCCGGCAAGGCGGCGGCCAGTTGCGCCAGCCCGATCAGGATGGAAAGCGCCAAAGCCGATTCGGCCGGCAGACCCAGCAAGGCCAGGGCCGGCACCAGAACCGCCTCGCGCAGCCCCCAGCCGGCGATGGAAACCGGCAGAAAAGTCGCGATATTCGCCAAGGGCATCAGAATCAGCAAAGCCAGCAGGCCGATTTCCAGCCCCAAGGCATGGGCGAGCAGCCAGGCCATCGAAGCTTGCGCCAGATGCGCCAGCAGGCTGAGGCCGAAGCCGCGAATCGCCGGCCGCCAGCGGCAAGTGCCCTGGCGCAGAAAGCCGGCGGCTTCCAGCGGCAAGGCCGGCAGCCGGGCGAGCCAGCCCTTGGGCAGCAGGGCCCCGGCAAGCCGGTCGAACCACACCGCCCCCTGCCAGGCAGAAAATCCGGCCAGCACCAGCGCCAGGGCGAAACCGCGCAGCAGCGGATCGGCGGTCAGGCCGAACAGCCAGGGCAGGCCGGCGGCCAGCAGCATGAACAAGGCGATGAAGCCCAGCACGCGATCCGCCAGCACGATCATGAAGCCCTGGCGCAGGCGGATGCCCTGCTTGCCCAGATACCAGACGCGGAATGGATCGCCGCCGATCTGCGAGGGCAGCAACTGCCCGAAAGCATAGCCGATCCAGGTGATGGCCAGCGCCGGCGGAAAGCGCAAGGCCGCCGCCGGGCCTGCCACGCCGCTCAGCCGCAGGGCCTGCAACGGGATCGCCGGCAGATAAATCAGCAAAGCGGCCAGCAGCAGGGCGGCATCGAGCTGGCGCAGTTGGGCGGCCAATTCCGCGCCATCCACCCGCCGCAGCAGGAAAACCAGCAAGGCGATGGAAATCGCTGCCTTCAACAGAAGACCGAGCCCGGACCTTATCATGGGGCGCATCATGGCCGCACCATTGTCCGGGCCATCATCCGGGTCAAGCATTTGCTTCCGCATGGCAGGCATTGGTTTGCGGCCCCGATGCGGCTAGGCTCGGGGGCGAACGAGGAGAGAGCGGCATGACGCGGATTCTGGTGCTGGGCGCCGCGGGGCAGGTCGGCTCGGCGCTGATGGAGCAGGGCAATTTCCCTGGCATCGCCGGCACCGAATTGATCGGCCGCGCTTCCAATCAATTGGACATCACCGACCGCGCCATGCTGCATGCCGCGTTTCGCGATTTGCAGCCGGCGCTTGCCATCAATTGCGCTGCCTATACCGCCGTGGATCGCGCCGAAAGCGAGGCCGAACGCGCCTTCGCCATCAACGCCGCCGGCGCCGGCCTGCTTGCGCAGGTCTGCGCCAAACATGGCGCGCCGCTGATCCAGCTTTCCACCGATTATGTCTTCGATGGCGGCAAAGCCTCGCCTTACACGGAAACCGATCCGGTGGCGCCGCTGGGCGTTTACGGCCAATCGAAAGCCGAAGGCGAAGCGCGGGTGCGCGCCGCCCAGCCGCAACACCTGATCCTGCGGCTGAGCTGGATTTTCTCCAACAGCCATCCCAGCTTTTTCGGCACCATGCTGCGGCTGGGGGCGGAGCGCCCGGAATTGCGCGTGGTGAACGATCAGGTCGGCGGGCCGACATTCGCCGGCCATGTCGCCCAGGCAATCGCCGCGATGGCCAAACGCGCCCTGCAAGGCGGCGATGCGATCTGGGGCACCTATCATTATGCCGATGCGCCGGATGCAAGCTGGCATGATTTC
>JAYSEE010000132.1:0-10011 GCA_041914045.1 Ferrovibrio sp.
GCTAAGCCAGCACGATCCCCTTGGCGGCAAGCGCGGCGATTTCCGCCGCGCTGAAGCCGGCCTCGCGCAGCACTTCATTGCTATGCTCGCCGATGGCCGGCGGCTGACGGTGCAGGCTGGTGCGGATGCGCTGGTCGCCGAATTCCAGCGGCAGGCCGGGCACGGCAACCTGCATACCTTCGCCGCCGCCCAACGGCGACACGGCCGTGTCGATCAAGCCGCCATGGGCCTGCAATTGCGGGTCATGCGCCAGGTCGCCGGGATGGCCCACCCGCGCCCAGGGAATGTTGGCCGCCTCGGCGCGGCTGGAAATCTCCGCCACGCTTAAGCGCTGCACGCGCTCGCGCACCATGGGCAGCATCCAGTCGCGGGATTCCGAGCGCGCCGCATTGCCTTGCAGGCGCGGATCCTCCACCAGATCGTCGCAGCCGAACCCGGCGCAGAAACGCCGCCAATGGGCATCGCTGGTCACGCCCAGAAAAACCATGCCGCCATCGGCCGCCGTAAACACATCGTAGATGCCCCAGGCATTCTTGCGCGCCGGCATCGGCGGCATCGGCTCGCCGATCACCGCCGAACCCACGGAAAACGGCGCCATCAAAAACGCCGCGCTTTCATACAGCGAAGCCGCCACGCGCTGGCCCAGCCCGGTCTGGTCGCGCTCGCGCAAGGCGGCCAGCACAGCCACCACGCCGAACACGCCGCCCATCATGTCGATCACCGGCGCGCCGGCGCGCAGGGGCTGGCCGGGCGGTCCGGTCATATAGGCCAGGCCGCTTTGCATCTGCACGACTTCATCCAACGCGCCGCGCTGCTCATAAGGCCCGGCGAGATAGCCCTTCATCGCCAGATAGATCAGGCGCGGATTCACGGCGCGCAAATCCTCCCAGCCGCAGCCCAGCCGTTCGATGGTGCCGGGGCCGTAATTCTCCAGCACCACATCGGCGCTGGCCGCCAGCTTATGCAGCACGGCGCGGGCCTCGGGATTTTTCAGATCCAGCGCCAGGCTGCGCTTGTTGCGGGCATAGGTGGCGAAAAAGCCCGAGGCGAAGCCCGGCAGCTTGCGCGTGGGGCAGCCTTCCGGCGGTTCGATCTTGATCACATCGGCGCCCAGATCGGCCAGCAGCAATCCGGCGCAAGGCCCCATCACGGTATGGCCGAAATCCAGCACCCGCAGGCCTGCCAGTGGGCGCGGGGAAGACTGGGGTTTCGGTGAAGATTGGGGCTTTGGCGACGAGCGATTTTGCGTGGCGGGAATTTCCGCTGTCGATATATCGGCCATGCAATCCTCCCGCCACGCAAATCCTGATCGCAGAATAGCTACTCGATGCGCAGCCAGTCCAGCAAGGCAGAGTCGAATTCCGCCGGGCATTCCAGCATCGGCGCATGGCCGGCGCGCTCGAAGCTGCGCAGCGTCAGATCGGCGAAGCCGGGCCGCAGCGCATCCCAGCCATGCGGTGGTGGCACCAGATAATCCTCCGCGCCCAGGCCGAGCCAGACCGGCATGCTCAGCCTGTCCAGCCCGGCGGCGATATCGATATCGCGGAAGGCTTCGCCCCAGAGATGATCGATGGCCGCCATGTTGATGCGCAGGTCCTGCCAGAGCGGCGCGGCGTCGTAGCGCCAATCGGCCCAGCTGCGCGCGCCCAGCGCCAGGCAGACATGCACGAAGCGCCGCTCCGGCTCGGCCGCCAGTTTGGCGGGCAGCTCCGCCATTGCCGCATCCAGCCAAGCCTTGCGCGCCGGCGCCACCAGTTCGGCCCAGCGCCGCTCGGCCAGGGCGATTTGCGCGGGCGCATGGCTGATGCCCAGATTGGCCAGCACCAGATGGCTGACCCGCTCGGGCCAACGCTTGGCATATTCCAGCGCCATATAGCCATGGCCGGAATGCCCGATCAGGATCATGCGCTCGATGCCCAGCGCCGCGCGCTGCAAATCGATATCGGCCAGCACGCGCTCCAGCGCATAATCATCGGGCCGCAACGGCGCCAACGCGCGGGCGAAGCCGGCATGCTCCGCATGCGCCAGCCTGAGGCGCTGCTTCAACGCAGGCGAAAACAGCTTCGGATAATAATCCGGCGAACCGATCACCAGCGCGATGGGATTATCGGCATGGCCGCTCGGCTCGATCAGCGTGGAGAATTCAAAAACACCGGACCGCACGATTCCGCGCCCGGCCATATTGGAAAGATTTTGCATCATGCACCCGTTGCATTCATTGCATCATTCATCAGCGAAGTTTTTCACGCGCATGCCGAAACGCCGCGCGGCTCAAGCGAGGCGCGGATCGGATCGGCTATGCCGGATGGGTCGCTAATGGATACGGGGCATAGATGGTGCGGGATTAAGGACGATCCGAAGATCAAGTCCGTTGCCGATAAGAAGTAAGATCGGCATCTTTAATGGAGTCTGCATCGACCAATTGATAATGCCGCTCTTCCACGATTTTCACCCCTTCATCTGCGATCATCAGTTCGAAGAGTGCGATCACATCGTTAGCCATGAATTGTGCGGACACGGCTCTGCAGATCAGGTTCGGAAAGCGTGCGTGGCAACATGAGACATCTTGTTTGGTCTGCACTACGGATAATTGATCGCTTCCTCCCTTCGCCTGAACGGGAATGACGTATTGTGCGCCGTTACGGTTTACGCCGACATAGATTTCGTCGATTTCGATCTGGCCTATCCCCTTCACCGCCGTCCGAAGATGGTTCTGTAGCGAATAAGTCGTCAGCCCGAGGAAAATATCGATCAAGCGGTTGTAGCGAACTTTTGCCAATAGCGCCTGTTCATCGCTAAGCGCATAGCGAGTTATGATTTCGGGGGTTGCATCGGGTATTTTTATAGCGGCGAAATCGGCCCGTGGGATCAGCCTATTAGCCGAAGTAAGGCAAAAGCGGTATTTAGACTTGCCTGCGCCTTCGATTATCCACTCCAACCCGGGCGGAGAGGTCTCAACCACCTTTTGCGGCATCGGAGTGCGATATCGGATGGCATAAAGCGCGTCGCCGATGTTTTTCGGCAGAACTATCCCTAATTCTTCGGCTGCGGTTTCCAGCTCGGCCCTATGCCATTCGAACGATTTTTCGCCGCGCTTCCAGTGGTCGAAGAAAATCTTCTGGATCAGCCGCTGATAGCGGTTTCCATCGGGCGTTTTAGCCATTTGCAATCCGTCTCTCTTTTTGCGAACGGCGGTTCTGCTTCGATTGTTCCTGGCGCTGCCGTTTTGCGATCACATCGTGGGCGACCCCGTATCTTTCGGCCGCTTCCGCCATCGTCAACGAGAGCAACTCGGGCGCACCGAGCTTTAAAATTCCGTTCGGTACGTAAGGCGCAAAGCCAAGGGCTTCGATCACCATTGCAGCGACGGCCCGGCCGAGGATCGGCGGTACCGAGTTTCCGATTTGGCGGAAACCATGCCATTTCGTAACATGCAGGCGGAACCAGTCCGGATAGCCATGCAGTCGAGCGGCCTCGCGCACAGTGATGCATCGCGGCGAATACGGGTGGATCGGACGCGGCGACGTAAACGCCCCTCGATCGCTGGCCGTACCGGCTCGGAGGGTGTTGCACACGCCATCGGGGTGCAGCTTATGAAAGCGGCTGATCGGTTCCGCCTCGCCCCATGGGGTTGCGGCGAAACGGCGGCGCGATAGATCGGTGTGGTCGGCACGAAGGCTGGAAGTGAGAATGCGACGGTCGTAGTGCCGACGGTAGCCGAAATCGCCCGGATCGTTCGCCATGCCCCGTAGAATGCGGGCATAGGGGCTCGGAGTCTTGAACCTCGCAATCGCGCTATCGGATGCCAGCAATTCCTCGAAATCTTCCGCTTCCGGCAGGTCCGAGAGGGCATCCCACACCGAAGGCCCTTCCGGTAAGCGAGGGTCGCCCTTTTTCGCGCCGGCCGGCCTTGTCTTGCGCTCGGGATAACAAGGGAGTTTCAGACCCTTTTTCGCCCCCAACAGAAACAGGCGCCGCCGATCTTGCGGAACTCCGAATTCGGCTGCATTCAGCACTTCGTACGGTTTCAAGACATTGTAGCCTAGATCGTCGAACTTCTGGATGACCTCTTCCAAGAATTGCCGGTGGGCGCCGACGGTGAGGCCCTTCACATTCTCGAACACGAAGTAGCTCGCGTCTAACTCCGATACGATGCGCGCGAAGTCTCCGACGAGGCGATTGCGGGGATCTTCCAGCGCCCGCTTTCCGATCATGGAAAAGCCTTGGCACGGAGCGCCGCCGCAAACGGCATGTACTTTTCGTTTGCCGAGGCCGGCGCGGATGCGGATTTCCTGGCCGGAAAGGCGGCTTACATCCCCGCAAATAGTCGCGCAATTCGGAAAGTTGAATTCATGCACGGCGGCGTGGATCGGGTCTAGCTCGACTGCGGCGGCTAGATCGAAACCGGCTTGCTCGAAGGCGAGGCTTAGCCCGCCGGCGCCTGCGAAAAGATCTATAGCGATAGGGCGGTCATTCGTTGCCACTGAACCCTCGGCGCTTCGGCTTTGGCCCCCGGATTCGGCCAAGGAACTTACGTATCTTGATAGCCAGTTGCGCCGTATCGTTCAACTCACATTCCCACACGGTCATCGATTTCCAACCGATCTTCCGAAGTTCGCAAATTTTACGGGCGTCCCGCGCACGATTGGCGGCGATTTTAGGGGCCCAATACTCTAAGTTCGATTTCGGTAGCCGGCCTTTGCGGCAATCGTGCCCATGCCAGAAGCAGCCATTGACGAAAATCACTTTTCTGCGTTTTGCAAAAGCCAAATCCGGCTTGCCCGGCAAATGCTTAACATAAAGCCTATATCTGTAGCCCATGCCGAACGCTAGCCGCCGAACCGCTAGCTCCGGCGATGTATTCTTGGTTTTGATCGCCGCCATTATACGGCTGCGTTGGATCGGGGTGCGGGTATCCATATTTGCGTTGCTGAGGCGGATGGCGTCCCCGGAGAGACGCAAACTTATCGGCTAAGTATCTGAAAGTACGATGCCAAAATCGTCGCTCTAAGGTGACTTTGTAGTGCCGTTTTGGAGCGGAGGCAAGCGAAGACGTTGCGGCACGTCTCGGTATGGTAGCAGAGGGCGGCTGAGCGCCAACATGGACGGGCGGTGAAACTCTCCTTGCCGTCAGTCTACATTCAGCCTGTAGCCCACGCCCGGTTCGGTGAGCAGCAGTTGCGGGCGGGCGGCATCCGTTTCGATCTTTTGCCGTAGCTGGCGGGCGAAGACCCGCAGATACTGCACATCGGATTCATGCGCCGGGCCCCAGACCTGCCGCAGGATGAATTGGTGGGTGAGCACCTTGCCCGCATGCTGCACCAGCAGCTTCAGCAGGTCGTATTCCTTCGGCGACAACCGCACGGGCTCGCCCCGCAGACTGACCAGCCGCTTTTCCAGATCGACCTTCAACTCGCCGGTCTCGAACACCGCCGTGCCGCTGGCCGCGCCCACGGTATGGCGCAGGGCGGCGCGGATGCGGGCCAGCAATTCGCCGGTGCCGAAGGGTTTGGTGACGTAATCATCCGCCCCAGCATCCAGCGATGCGATCTTATCGGTTTCATCCGCTCGCACCGACAGCACGATGACCGGCAGGCTGGACCATTCCCGCAGGCGGGCGATCACGGCCTTGCCATCCATGTCCGGCAGGCCGAGATCGAGCACGATCAGGTCGGGCTTTTCCAAGGCGGCGACCCGCAAACCATCCTGCCCGCTGGCGGCTTCGAGGATGCGGAAGCCATGCGCCTCCAGGCTGACCCGCAGGAATCGCCTGATCTGCGGCTCGTCGTCGATGACAAGGATGGCGGCTCCCTCAGCCATGCTGCGCTCCATCTTCCGTGGGCAGCAACGGCTGCTCCTCCAACGGCAGGGTCACCATCATGCGGGTGCCGTGGCCGTCGGCGATCGGGCTCTCGGCCCGGATGCTGCCGCCATGGGCCTTCAGAATGCTGCGGCAGATCGACAGGCCGAGCCCGGTGCCCGCCACCTGCCGGTCCCCGGCCTTGACCCGGTAGAACATGTCGAAGACCTGCTCCAACTCGTCCTGCGGAATGCCCTGGCCCTGATCGGTAACGTCCATTACGACTGCATCCTCGCGCCGCGACAGGCGAAGATCAATCGGGCTGCCCTTGGGAGAATACTTGGCCGCATTGTCGAGCAGATTGATCAGCACCTGCTCGATCAGGATGTAGTCGACCCGCAGCAGCGGCAGGCCAGGATCGACATGCAGGCGGATATCGTGGCCATGGGTCAGGCTGGCGGCCCGTTTCACGGCGGTGGCGACCAATTCCTCGGGGTCCACCCAATCGAGCTTGGGCTGCATGGCGCCGGCCTCGATCCGGGTCATGTCGAGCAGGTTGCCGACGAAGCGGTTGAGCCGTTCGGCCTCGTCGCGCACGGTCTGGAGCAACTCGCCGCGTCCCTTCTCGTCGATCCGCCCGCCGAAATTCATCAGACTGGAGACGCCGCCGATGATCGAAGCAAGCGGCGTGCGAAGATCGTGGCTGATCGACGACAGCAGGGCCGAGCGCAGCTTCTCGGTTTCGGCGGAGACGCGGGCTTCCTCGATATCGCGGTTGAGCAGCGACCGTTCGATGGCCAGCGCCGCCTGACCGGCCAGGGCGTCGATCAGGCGGCGTTCGTCGGGCCCGAGCGGCGGACGGTTTTCTGGAAAGCGGATGCCGAGCGTGCCGAGCCTGCGCGCGGCTGTCCGCAAGGGCAGGAACAGCCAGTCGGACGACGGCAATGTGCCGGTGCCGCGACCGGCGGGTTCGCCTTTCTCCCAGGCCCAATCGGCGGCGATGCGGGCCTTGTCGTCGATCTGGTCTTCCGGCGGATAGGCGGCGCGGATGGTCAAGCGCCCGCCCTGCTCGCCTGGCATCAGCACCAGGGATTGCGCCTTGCCGGTCGAGGCCACATGATGAACCACGGCCCAGAGAATATCGTCCTCGCTGGCGGCCCCGGTCACCATGCGGCTGAAATCATAAAGCGCGGCGGTGCGGGCTTCGCGCGTACGGGCGGCTTCGGCCTGGGTTCTGATCCGGGCCGTCAGATTGCTGGTGATCAAAGCCACGCCAAGAAAGGCGAAGAACACATAGATGTTTTCGATATTGGCGATGCTGAAGGTGTAGAGCGGCGGCAGGAACAGGAAATTGTAGCCGAGCACGGTCAGCGCCGAACTCAATATGGCGGCGCCATGGCCGAACCGCAGCGAGCAGAACAGCAGCGGCACCAAAAACAGCAGCGGGATGCTGGAATTCGGCAGCCATGGCTCCGCCGTTTTGATGACGCCCATCGCGGCGAGCGTAATCAAGCTGGCGGGCAGCAGGCCATTCAGGCTCATGCTGGCCAATCGCGCCTTGGTTTGATGCAGCCATGATTCGGCGGCGGGCGAACCGGTGACGACATGGATGTTGATGCCTTCGCCGAGTTCCACCAGCCGGTCGGTCAGCGTGCCGCGCAGGCGGTTGATGAGGCGGCTGCGATGGCTGCGCGCCACCACGATCTCGGTGACATTGCGCTGCCGGGCCTGCCGGATGATCTCGGATGGCACATTGCCGCCAGCGACAGTGACGACTTCCGCGCCGAATTCCTCGGCCAGGGTCAGGGCGCGGTTGATCTGGGTCTTTTCTTCGTCCGACAGGCGGTCATGCGCCGGAGTCTCGATATAGAGGGCGATCCAGGGCGCTTTGCGGCGTTCGGCGATGCGCCGCGCCGTGCGGACCAGGCGGGGCATCAGCGGCGAGGGGCTGATGCAGGCCATGATGCGGTCCCGCGTCGGCCAGGGTCCGGCAATGGCATGCGACTGCATATAGGACAGCATCTGGCCGTCCACCTGGTCTGCGGCCTTGCGCAAGGCCAGTTCGCGCAAGGCGGTCAGATTGCCCGGCGCGAAGAAATGATGCATGGCGCGGGTGGCCTGATCCGGCACATAGACCTTGCCTTCCTTCAGCCGTTTGATCAGGTCTTCCGGCGGAAGATCGATCACTTCGATGCTGTCGGCCTGCGCCAGCACAGAATCCGGCACAGTCTCGCGCACCTTCACGCGGGTGATCTGCGCCACCACGTCGTTCAGGCTTTCCAGATGCTGGATGTTCAAAGCCGTGTAGACATCGATTCCGGCATCGCGGATTTCCTCGATATCTTGATAGCGTTTCTCGTGGCGGCTGCCCGGCACGTTGCTATGGGCGAGTTCGTCGATCAGCACCAGCTTGGGCCGCCGCTTCAAAACTTCATCCACATCCAATTCGCTGAAAACCCGGTCGCGGTAGGCGACGCGGCGCTGCGGCAATTGCTCCAGACCTCGCAGCAGCAGGGCGGTTTCCTGGCGGCCATGGGTTTCGACGATGCCGATCACCACATCGACGCCTTCGCGTTGCCGGGCATGCGCCGTCTCCAGCATGGCGTAGGTTTTGCCGACGCCTGGCGCGGCGCCGAGAAAAACGTTCAAACGGCCGCGCTTGTCCTGCGCGGCCGTCTGCAACAGGGCTTCCGGCGAGGGTCTGCTGTCGCTGTCTGGATGGCCGTCGGCCATGATTGCGGAGCCGTCTGGTCCTAGTTCTTCACCGGCTTGATCTTATCCAAGGCGAGATTCAGTGTCAGCAGGTTGACGCCGGGTTCGCCGAGAAAGCCAAGCGCCGGGCGTTCAGTATGCTGTTCGACCAATGCCTGCATCTCGGCCATCGTCATGCCGCGGGCTTGCGCCACGCGCGGCATCTGCCGTTCGGCATTGGCGGGCGAGATATGCGGATCGAGGCCGCTGCCCGAGGCGGTGACGGCATCGGCGGGAACCGGCGCCGCGCCATCCTGCGTCTGGTAAGCGGCGAGATCGGCGGCCACACGGTCGACCAAAGCTTTCGCGGTGGGGGCGAGGTTGGAGCCGCTCGAAGCCGTGGCGTCATAGCCGTCTTTTCCGGCGGCCGAGGGCCGGGGGCGGAAATACTGCGGCTGGCTGAAGCCCTGACCGATCAGCGCGGAGCCGACGATCCGGCCATCGCGTTCGATCAGGCTGCCATGGGCCTGGCGGGGGAACAGGGTCTGTCCGATGCCGGTAATGACAAGCGGATAGGCAATGCCGGTCACGGCCGTCAGCAGCAGAAGCAGCACGAGGGCGGGGCGGAGATATGCGAACATGCGGGCCTCCTTCAGGCCAGACCAAGGGCGGCAACGGCCAGGTCGATGGCCTTGATGCCGATGAAGGGCAGGATCACGCCGCCCAGTCCATAGATGATCAGATTGCGGCGCAGCAGGGTGGCGGCGGGCAGCGGCCGATAGCGCACGCCTTTCAAGGCGAGCGGAATCAGCGCGATGATGATCAGCGCGTTGAAGATCACCGCCGACAGAATGGCGCTCTGCGGCGAAGCGAGATGCATGACATTGAGCGCCCCAAGCTGCGGGTAGGTCGCCGCGAACAGCGCCGGGATGATGGCGAAATATTTCGCCACGTCATTGGCCAAGCTGAAGGTGGTCAGCGAGCCGCGGCTCATCAGAAGCTGCTTGCCGATCATGACCACCTCGATCAGCTTGGTCGGGTTGCTGTCGAGATCGACCATGTTGCCGGCCTCGCGGGCTGCCGCCGTGCCGATATTCATCGCCAGGCCGACATCGGCTTGCGCCAGGGCGGGGGCGTCGTTGGTGCCGTCGCCGCACATGGCAACCAGTTTTCCCTCGCCCTGTTCGCGACGGATCAGGTCGAGCTTCTTCTCCGGCGTGGCCTCGGCGATGAAATCGTCGACGCCGGCTTCGGCGGCAATGGCGGCTGCCGTCAGCGGATTGTCGCCGGTGATCATCACCGTGCGGATGCCCATGCGGCGCAATTCGGCGAAGCGCTCGCGGATGCCGGTCTTGACGATATCCTTCAGATGGATGACGCCGAGAATCCGGCGGTCGACGGCAACCACCAGCGGCGTGCCGCCCGATTTGGCGATCCGCTCGACGGCGACCGTCAGGTCGGCGGAAGCTTGCGCCGAGGCATAGCGCAGCACGGCATCCATGGCGCCCTTGCGGATTTCC
>JAYSEE010000133.1:0-10008 GCA_041914045.1 Ferrovibrio sp.
AACCGAACGGGCGGATTTGATTGCGCTGCTGCGCCGGCTGGTGGAATCCAACCTGCAGTAAAGTCAGCGCGGCTGCTGGGGCCGAAAAATGCAGAATACCGAATGGTCGGACGGCACGGTGGGCTTGTAGCCGCGGCCATTCATATAGCGCGAGAGGATTTCCAGCATCCGGTTGCGGTCGAAGAACAACTCTTGCGGCAGGGACCAGCCGGCCAGTTCGGCGGCCATCTTCGAAAGCCGTTCGGCGTAATCCTGCTTCATCGCCCGCTTATGCACCACGGCGTGATAGAGCAGCGTGTAGAAATAATCTATCGCTTCCGGCCGATAGAAGCCGCCCGGCGCCATGATGCGGCGCGACAGCAGATCGAGTTCCCAGCGCGTGTCGTAATACTTGTCGCCGATATGGCGCAGATCGAAACGCACGTCGTGGCCGTTCAGGTCGATGCTGAAATGCACGCGCCACGGCTCGGGAAACACCGCCTTGCCGCCCAGCAGACGCGCGGCGGCGTCGCGATTGGTCACCAGCATGTCCACATCGTTATGGCCCGGCACGTATATCTGCTCCGGCAAACCCTCGAAATTGCGCAGCACCAGATAGGGCAAGGCTTCGTTGAACAAAGCGAAGATTTCGTCCAGATGCTTCCAGCCATGGGAGCCGACCAGATCGGCCTGCGAGGGCGCGGCCTCCTCGGCCATCGCCGGCTGCCGCAACCATGCATCGACGCGGATGCCGGTAAGCAGATACAGATCCCGGCGGCCTTCCTCGGCCGTCACCGTGGCATGCACCATGTTGCCGCCGAGCGCCGCGCGCATTGCTTCGCGCAGATCGAACATCGCAACATTCACCATGCGCAGTCCGGTGGTGGTAAGGCGCGGCTCGTAACGCGGCGCATCGTCGCGCAGCACGAAGGTGAGGCATTCGCCAAGGCCGGTCTCGCGCGACTTCAATTGCAAGGTATTGATGTCGCGGTCGTAGAAGCGGCTCAGATTCGCCATGAAGCGCTCGCCCGGCCAGAGCAGCCGCTGCCGCCGCAGCACCGGCAGGCGGATCAGGTCGAGCGCCGCTTGCGCTTCGGGCTTGGCCAGGCCATTGGCCCAGACGATCAGGAGATGCGCTTCCATGCTCCCTAAATATATTTTCCGCCTTAACAAATCGGAAACGGGCAGCGGAAATGAGCCTGGCAAAAGCATGGTCTGTTAACGCGGAAAGCGCCAGAATGCCGGCATGAGCAATGCCCGTATCGCCCTGCTGGAAACCTGGTTGCCCCGCCCTTTCGCCCCCGCCCGCCTGCTGATCCTCGGCTGCGGCGAGAGCGCCGATTGCCTGGCGCAAATTCTGGCGCTGAGCGCCGCCGGCCATGATTGCACGATTCTCGATCCCGATCCGGCCTTGATCGCCAAGGGCCGCGAAGCCGCCATGCTGGCCGGCAGCAAGGCGCATTTCGTGGACCATGCCATCGACCCAGAGATGCTGGAGCGGATGGGCGATTTCGATATCGCGCTGCTGATCAACGATGCCGATATCTCGGTGGAAGCGCTGGCCGCCGCGCAGGCGCGCTGCGCTACCTTGTTCCTGGCCGTGGGGCCGCAGCAAGGCAAGCTGGCCAAGGCGCTGAAACGCAGCGGCGATCATGCCCTGGTGGATTGCCTGGGGCTGCTGCCCGGGCCGCAGGGGCCGCGCCTGCTGTTCCGCACCGCCGCCAAGGCGCGCGCCTCCGGCATCGAAATCCAGGCGCTGACGCCGGATGCCATGGGCGGGCTGCGCAAAACCCTGGCGCAAAGCAAACCCTATTACGCCAAGGAGAACGATCATTTCATCTGCTGCGTACTGCCGATGAATCTGGCCGGGCAGCCGGGCGAAGCGCCGCAGCGCGCGGCGGTGAAATACGTGCAGGCGAAAAGCCGCATGGCGCGGCTTCTGCTCTATCGCGAGCATGAATTCCTTTGCGCGCTGAATTCGCCGCTGTTTCCGCAGCCCATGGGCGTCGGGCTGGATGAACAAGGTTATATCCTGGCTTTGCCCTGGCTGGATGGCCCCAATCTTCAGCAGGCCCTAGCGGGCAAGGCCCTGCCGAACCGCAAGAGCCTGCGCGAACAGCTATTGCAGGCGCAGGCCGAATTGCGCGAAGCCGGCATCCGGCATCGCGATCTGCGCCCCACCAATGTGATGATCACGCCGCAAGGCCCGCGCATCCTGGATTTCGGCTGGGCCTGCTGGGCCGACGAAATCGGCTGCCCCGCCCCGCCGCAATTGGCCGCGCCCGATGACGACGCGGCTTTCCTGGCCCTGCTGGAGGCTATCGGCCAATAGCCTCGCTCCAGGCCGCCGCGATGGCCTGGATCGAATACTGCCGCGCCACGAAATCCTGCCCCGCTTTGGTGCGCTCCAGGCAGGCTTGCGGATCGGCCAGAGCGGCGCGGATCGCGCCCGACAGGTCTTCCGAGATGCTGCAATAGGCGGCGAGTTCGCGATAGCTGTCGATCGGATGCGCGAAGACCGGCCGGCCGGCATACAGCGCCTGCAAGGCGCGGTTGTTGCTTTTGCCGACAGCGGAATCCGTACGGTAATCCAGCGGCAGCACCACCGCGTCGCAAGCCTGCAAGGCCAGGCCGAGCGCCGGCACCGACCAGGTTTGAAACCGCAGCGCAGTCGGATGCGCCGACGGCGCCAGCGCCATCACCGGATTCTCCGCTTCCGGCCCCGCCATCACGGTGAAATGCACGGGGCGCTCGGAGGCCAGGCCGGGCAGTTCGTCGCGGCAGAAGGTGGCCACCGGCGCCGCATGCATGCCGAAAAATCCGAACCACAGCAATTGCAGCGGGCGACTGGCATCCGGCGCGAAAGCCGCTTCTCCCAGCGGCACTTCGATGGGATCGGCCACGATGGCGGCGTTGCGCAATTCCGGCAGGTAGCTGCGCAGCCGTTGGCCCAAAGCCGCAGTGGGCGTCACCACCGCATCGGCCATGCGCAGCAAGGCGGGGTAGAAGCGTCGGCAGGCATCGGCCACGCCGGGGCCATGCAGGCTGGCGATATAGGCGCAATAAGGCTCGCCCAGCTTGAGGTCGCAGACATCGACGACCAATTTCTTGCCGGCAGCCTTCACGCCCTGGATGAATTTCAGCAGACCGCCGAGCGGCGCGCCATCTGCGAAGATGCTTTCCTTGGGCTGCGCCAACACCACGATATCGGCATCCAGCGCGAAGCCGGGCTGTGTCGCCTGTTCGGCGCTGAGCAATTCCGCCTGCATACCCATGCGGCGCAATTCGGCCACCGGCATGGCGGCGCGATAGCGCACGCTGGCCAGCTTGATCTCGCCCCCGGCCAATTCGGCCGCCGGGGCATGCACCACGAAAAGCACTTTCATGCCGGCCAGGATATCAGGCCGGATCGCGGCGTTCCAGATTGTCGGCGAGCCGCGCCTGCAAGGCGGCGATATTGATCTGGCTTACCGATCCGTCGCCCGACCGCTCCATGGCGAGATCGAAAGCATGGGCGGCGGCCGTGCCCATGGCGAAGCATGGGCCCATCACCCGCACCGAGGACAAGGCGGCCGCATCGCCATCCACGCAACGGCCGGCGGCCAGCAGGTTTTCCGCTTCGGCGGGCAGCATGGCGCCGAAAGGCAGGTAATGCATATGGTCGTCGCCGAATACTTCCCAATGGGCATCGTCCAGCCGGTCATGCAATTCGATCGGCCAGGAGCAGCGCAGGATGGCATCGGCGTGGCGATGGCCCTCGCGCACCTGCTGCACCGTCAGGCTTTCGCGCCCCACGATCCAGCGGGTCTGGCGGATGCCGAGCAGGCCGTAATGCCGCACCCGCGCCCGACCGAACACCGCTCCATATTCGCCTTTCAGGAAATCCAGCACGCGGTCGGCCTGCTGCCGGCCTTCGATCTGCGCCAGCGCCTGGCCTTCGGCATCCAGCGGGGTTTCCACATGGGTCATGTTCACCAGGGCCTGGCCGCCATACTCGCCCTGGCCCTGGATGGCGAACACGAAACCGTCGCGCCGCACCAGGCCATAGCGCGGCCCGACTTCGGCCAGCCGCGCCTGCACCTGCCAGCGATCCAGCGCCAGCGCCGCCGCTTCGTCGATGCCCTCGATGCCGAACATCAGGCTGCCCATGATCGGGCTGTCCGGCTCGCGGCACGCGAAGCCGGCCGCCATGCTGAGCGCCGCGTCGCCCGAGGCATCGACATAGCCCTTGGCCTGCACGCTCAGCGCGCCGAAGCGCGTGGCGATATCCAGGCTTTCGATGCGGTTGCCGCGGCGCTGCGCGCCCAGCAAGGTCGCGCCCAGCAAGGGCCGGATGCCGGATGCCAGCACGGCCTCCTCGATCCAGCGCGCCAAGGCTTGTTCGCGATACATCAGGATCAGCGTATTGCGGCCATGGCGCGGCTGGGTGGCGCCGGCCTTGCGCAGATCGTCCAGCATCCGGCTGGCCGCGCCGTAAACCACGCGATAGGGCTGCGGGCCGTTGCCGTAGAAGCCGCAGAAGGTGCCGATCAGCGAGCCGGTGGATTGCCCGCCGATCTGCTGCGCGCCGTCGATCAGCACCACCTTGCGGCCCAAGGCGGCCGCTTCGAGCGCCGCGGCCACGCCGGCGATGCCGGCGCCGAGAATGGCGAGATCGGCCTCGATCCGCGCGGCTGGCTTGGTTGCGCCGGCCGCGACGATGCGGGTGCCTGGAAATGCCCGTTCGCTCATCGCCAGCGCAGCAAGGTTTTTTCGGCCACGCTCAGCAGGAAGCTGACCGTGAGGCCGAGCAGCACCAGCAGCACCACGCCGGCCACCAATTGATCGGTCTGCATCAGATTGCCGGCACCCAAGATGAAAGCGCCGATGCCCACTTGCGTGCCGATCATCTCGGCCGAAACCAGCAGGATCAGCGCAATCGACGATGAAATGCGGAAACCCGCCAGAATGCCGGGCAGCGCGCCGGGCCACACCACTTTGCGCAGGATATCCGGCATGCCCAGCCCGAAGCTCTGCGCCATGCGAATCAAGTTGCGCGGCACGGCATCCACCGCCGAGAAGGTGGAAACCACCGTGGGGAAGAACACGCCCAGCGCAATGGTGGCGACCTTGGAGGGTTCGCCGATGCCGAACCACAGGATCAGCAGCGGCAGCAAGGCGATTTTCGGAATCGGAAACAGCGCCGACACCACCGGCAGGCCGGCGGCGCGCGCGACGCTGAATACGCCCATGAAGAAGCCGACGATCAGGCCGCAGCTGGTGCCCAGCGCCCAGCCGACCAGCACGCGATACAGCGAAGCGCCGACATGGTTGCCGAGCTTGCCGGACGCCACCAGATCTCGCAACGCGCCGGCCACTTCATGCGGGGCGGGCATGAACAAAGCCGGCAGCAGGCCGCTCAGCGAGGCAGCCTCCCAACCGGCGATGATGATCACGAAGGCGATCCAGGGCGCCCAGCGGCGATTATCCAGCACGAAGCCGGCGCCGCGAAAGGCGATCTTGGCGCGTTGCTCAGCCATGCGGCATCTCCCCCAGCATTTCGCGGTCGGCCACCTGCGCCTCGGCCTTGATGGATTGCCACAGATCTTCCTGCAACGCCGCCAGCGCGGCGGCATGTTCGGGCTTGCCGCGTTCCAGCACCGGGATCGGCACGCTGATGATGGTCTTGATGCGGCCCGGCCGGCGCGACAGCACCATCACGCGGTCGGCCAGCCGCACGGCCTCGGCCAGATTATGCGTGACATAAAGCGTGGTGGTGCGCTCGCGGCCCCAGATCGCCAGCAGGTCGTCCATCAGCAATTCGCGGGTTTGCGCATCCAGCGCCGATAGCGGCTCGTCCATCAGCAGCACGGCGGGCCGCACGGCGATGGCGCGCGCGATGCCCACGCGCTGGCGCATGCCGCCGGAAAGCTGCTTGGGCAGGGCCTTGGCGAAATCCGACAGGCCGCACAAGGCCAGCACATCCTTGATGCGCGCCTCGCGCTCGGCGCGGCTTAAGGCATGATGCTCCAGCGCCAGCGCCACATTGCCGGCCACGTCGCGCCAGGGCAGCAGCGCGAAATCCTGAAACACGAAGGTGAGCGGATTGAGGCAGCCGGGCGGCGGCGCGCCGATGGTTTCGATGCTGCCGGCTTGCAACGGCAACAGACCGCCCACCAGATTCAGCAACGTGGATTTTCCGCAGCCGGACGGGCCGATGATGGCTAGGGTTTCGCCCTGCGCGACATCGACGGAAATATCTTCAAGAACCGGCAGGTCGGCATAATGCTGGCCGACCTGCCGCAAAACCAGCGGCCTGGCGATCCTTAATTGGCCGTACTCGGCCTTACTTGGGCAGATCGAGATGGCCCTTGACGAAGCTGAGATCGAGGAAGCTCTTGGCGTCCACGCTCTTGTCCACCAGGCCCTGAGCCTGATTCCAGGCCACCTGATCGTAGATGTTCTTCACCAGCAGGCGGCCCTGCGGGTCCATGTAATTGGCCGACACCTTCACCACCTCGAAGCTGGGCTTCGGGTTGACCCACTTTTCCAGGATCGGATAAGCGGCTTCGGCCTTGGCGCCGAACGCGCGGTTGCCGGAAGCATCCTTGGCCAGGAAGGCATCGGCATAATCGGCCAGACCCTTCTGATAGGCGCGCACGAAACGCTCCACCATCGGGCGGTTCTGCTGCACATGCTTGCTGGAGGTGAACAGCGCGCCGAGCTGCCACAGCGTATGTTCATGCACCCAGCCGATGATCTTGCCCGAACCATCGGCCTGCAATTTCAGCGCATTATTGGCGGGCAGAATGGTGGCATCCACCTGGCCGCCGGCCAAAGCCGCCATCATATTGGGGATCGACTGCACCGGCTTCATTTCCACGCTGTCGAGCTTGAAGCCGTATTTGTCGGCCAGCATGCCGAGATTGTAGTGGAAGCTGGAGCCGATGGTGGTGATCGCCACGCTCTTGCCGGCGAAATCCTTCGGGCTGCGGAAACCGGCATCATAGGCCTTGTTGCCCGCCACATAGGCGACGAAGTTATAGCCCGGCTCCTCGCGGCTCTGGGCGGCGATCACCTTCAACGCGCCCTTGCCGGCCAGGTTGAAAAAGCCGCCGGTGAAGGCGGTGATGCCGAAATCGGCGTCGTTGCCGGCCACCGCCACCGCGATGGCCTGAGCGGCATTGAAAATCTTGATATCGAGATCAATGCCCTCGGCATCGAAATAGCCGCGTTCCTTGGCGATGAAGATCGGCGCCGAGGATACGAAGGCCAGCGAGGCGATGGAGATTTTGTCTTTCGCCTGGGCCGACACCGGGGCGGGCTGGCCCAGCCCGGCGGCAAGGCCGATGGCGGCAATGGCGGAAAGCAACAAGCGACGCGAAACCATGGCGTTTCCCTTTCTCGGTCGGTTTTTTTGCAATTTGAGCGCGACAGGATTTTCTGGGCCGCAAAGCTAGAACCAAAGCCCCGCGAATGGAAGCCGCTCCGTCACGGAACTGCAACCCGGGTCATGGAAAATTCACGGGACAATGGCGCTGGGCTGACTCATTCTCCGCGCGACCCGCAGCGAGCCCGCGAATCGCCCACGAACCGGGCAGAACCCCCGCAGGAATCCGGCCCATGAACATGGCCCTCCGCCCCGCCAAATACCGCGCCATCTGGATCTCGGACCTGCATCTGGGCACGCGCGGCTGCAAGGCCGAATTGCTGCTGGAATTCCTGCGCCATACGGAATCCGACATCCTTTATCTGGTGGGCGACATCGTGGATGGCTGGCGCCTGAAACGCTCCTGGTATTGGCACCAGAGTCATAACGACGTGGTGCAGAAACTGCTGCGCAAGGCGCGCAAGGGCACCCAGGTGATCTATGTGCCGGGCAATCACGACGAAGCCCTGCGCGATTTCACCGAACTGCATTTCGGCGGCGTGGAAGTGAAGATGGAGGCGATCCATCAGACCATCGACGGCCGCCGCCTGCTGGTCACCCATGGCGATCATTTCGACGGCATCGTCACCTATGCCAAATGGCTGGCCCTGCTGGGCGACATGGCCTATGGCGCGGCGCTGGCGCTGAATACCTGGTTCAACCATGCCCGCCGCCGCCTGGGCCTGCCCTATTGGTCGCTCTCCGCCTATCTGAAGCACAAGGTGAAAAACGCCGTCGAATTCATCTCGGATTACGAAAAGGCGATTGCCGAGGAAGCCCGCCGCCGCCATGTGGACGGCGTGGTCTGCGGCCATATCCATCATGCCGAGATTCGCGACATCGACGGCATCCTCTACTGCAACGACGGCGACTGGGTTGAATCCTGCACCGCTATGGTTGAACACCAGGATGGCCGGCTGGAAATCCTGCATTGGCCGCTGCTGCGCGAAGGCCTGCCCCATCCCTTGAATGATTCCTTGCGGGAATTCAAGGAATTAGAGCCGGCAGAGGCAAAACCGCAGGACTCTGCCCCGGTTGCATGAACTGTGGCAGCGATCACCCATTGAAGGTTTGCCAAGCCGGCCTCCATGGGGTATTTGAATGCCTGTGATGGCCCGTATCGTCGGGCCGCATCCCTCGGGCATGAGTCAGGTATGTTTGACAAGATTCTCGGCGCCATTGGCCTCGGCGGCAAGTCGGGCCAGGAAGCGAAATTCAGCGCGACTGCCTCCGGCCTGAAGGTCTGGGAGGAGAAGGTCGGCGACGGCGAGAAGGCCGTGCCGGACAAAACCGTGATCGTGCATTATTCCGGCTGGCTCTATGTGGACGGCAAGGCCGGCCGCATGTTCGACTCCTCGCGCGCCCGCAAGGAGCCCTTCGCCTTCGTGCTGGGCAGCGGCAAGGTCATCAAGGGCTGGGATGAAGGCGTGCGCTACATGAAGGTCGGCGGCAAGCGCTGGATCATCGTGCCGCCCTATTAGGGCTATGGCGGCCAGGGCATGGGCCGCATCATTCCGCCCGGCTCCACCTTGATGTTCGAAATCGAGCTGATGGCGGTGCGCTGAAGCGCCGCCGATTTCCAAACCCCATTCGGAGCCGGCCATGCGCATCTCCCGCCGCTTGTTTCTTGTCGCTTCCCTTCTTGCAGGATTGCTGCCCACCATGACCGATGACGCTTCTGCCCAGGCCGCCAACGAGCAGCGCACCGCCTCCGGCCTGCGCTATATTGATATCCGCGAAGGCAATGGCGCGCAGCCTTTGCGCGGCCAGACCGTTGTGGTGCATTACACCGGCTGGCTGTTCGAAAACGGCCAGCGCGGCCGCAAATTCGATTCCTCGAAGGACCGCAACGAGCCCTTCGAATTCCCCGTCGGCATGGGCCGCGTGATCAAAGGCTGGGATGAAGGCGTGGGCATGATGAAGGTGGGCAGCAGCCGCACCCTGATCATCCCGCCCGAACTCGGCTATGGCGCCCGCGGCGCCGGCGGCGTGATCCCGCCGAACGCCACCTTGCTGTTCGAAGTGGAATTGCTGGGCATCAAGTAAGGCCCTCCACCACTACGCCAGGCCAGATAGCCGGCCAGTCCTTCATCGCCATCCGTTGGCGATAGGCTGCGATACGGCGCTGGCCGGCTGGCGTCGGCCGCACCCGCATCGCCATCAAATCCGCCAGCCCGTAAGGCGCCAGCAGCGTAATCGCACCATCCGCCAGTAGGCGGACGGCCACCGCCGTTGGCGTCTCCAGCCAATGTGCAACGGCATCCTGAGTATCACGATAAGGCGCATCGCCATTGCCGAGATGCATCCGCGCCTGATTGCACATGCTCCAGCCGCGCCCGGGCAAACGCCGTTCCAACTCTCGCCCCGCAGCACGTTCCCGCTCAGGCGAAATATCGCCCGGATCGAAAAACAGCACGTCGATATCGGGCAACGGCGTGGCTGCATCGCGGCCGCTTAAACGATCCCAGGCCAGCGAGCGGACGAACCCCGCCCCGATCGCCCAGTCCGGCAGCTCAAGCGCACGCACAGCAAGCAGGCAGGCCATGGCCTCCGGCGTTTCGCGTATCCAGGCCCGCAAGCGTTCCGCGTCCTGCATTTCCGACCGCCTCATAAAAAAACGG
>JAYSEE010000134.1:0-9893 GCA_041914045.1 Ferrovibrio sp.
GACGATGGCTTCCAGTTCGCCCTGATGCTTCTCGTAGGTATCGCGGATCGGCCGCAACCAATGATCAATCAGGCCGAGCTGTTCCGGCCGCATCGCCGCACGCACGCCGCCGCAGCCGTAATGACCGGTGACGATGATATGCTTCACCTTGAGAATCTCGATGGCGTATTGCAGCACGGCCAGGCAATTCATATCGGCCGGCTGCACCAGATTGGCCACATTGCGATGCACGAACAATTCGCCCGGATCGAGGCCGCAGATTTCGTTGGCCGGCACCCGGCTGTCGGCGCAGCCGATCCACAGAAAATCGGGATTTTGCTGAGCCGTGAGACGGTCGAAAAACCCGGGATCGGCCTTCAGCTTGCCGATCGCCCAGGCCCGGTTATTATCGTACAGACGATCCATATCCGACATGCGGCACCCTCACCTATCCGACCGGCAGCAAGCCGGCTTTCTTCAGCCGACGGCGCTCCACCGATGACGGGATGTTCATCGCCTCACGGTATTTCGCAACCGTGCGGCGCGCGATATCCACGCCCTTGCCGGCAAGGATCTCCACGATCTTGTCGTCCGACAATACGTCATCGGCGCTTTCGCCATCAATCAGATCCTTGATGCGATGGCGCACCGCCTCGGCAGAGAAACTATCTCCACCATCCGTGGCGCCGATGGAAGCGGTAAAGAAGTACTTCATTTCAAAGATGCCGCGCGGCGTCGCCATGGTCTTGTTGGACGTGACGCGGCTGACCGTGCTTTCATGCATCTCAATGGCTTCGGCCACCGACTTCAGATTGAGCGGCTTGAGGTGATCCACGCCCAGGCGCAGGAAGCCTTCCTGCTGGCGCACGATTTCGCTGGCGACCTTCAGTATCGTCTGCGCGCGCTGATCCAGCGATTTCACCAGCCAGTTGGCCGAGTTCAGGCAATCGGAGAGATAGGTCTTGGTGGCCTTCTCGCGTTCCTTGTCGCCGCCATTGCCATTCGCGTTGCCGCCGCCGGTCTTGGCCGAGCGCGCCACCTTGGCGTAATAGCGGGTATTCACCAGCACGCGCGGCAGGGTGTCGTTGTTCAGCTCCACCATCCAGGCGCCGTCCGGCCCGCGCCGCACGAAAACATCGGGGATCAAGGTCTGCACCGGCTCGCCGCCGAAAACCAAGCCGGGCTTGGGATTGAGCGCGCGGATTTCCTTGATCATGTCGGTCAGGTCTTCCTGATCGACGCCGCATAGCTTCAGCAGCCCGGCGATATCGCGCTTGGCCAGCAATTCCAGATTATCGAGCAGAGCCTGCATGGCGGGATCGAGCCGGTCGCGCTCGCGCAATTGCAGCGCCAGGCATTCCTTCAGGCTGCGGGCGAATAATCCGGCCGGTTCGATGGCTTGCAGCTTCGCCAGCACGCTTTCCGCCGTGGCTTCCGGCACGCCCAGCCGCTCGGCCAGCTCGGCCAACGGCTCGGTGAGATAGCCGGCTTCGTCGAGACTGTCGATCAAGGCCTGGCCGATCAGGCGTTCCGCCGCACTGGCCGGAATCAGCCGCCATTGCTCGCCGACATGGTCGCGCAGCGAAAGCTGTTCGGACAGCGTCTGCTCCAGGGAGGATTCGCCATCCTCGAAACGCATATCGCCGCCGCGGCCCTGGATCGGGCCGTCGCCGCCGCCGACATAGCCATCCACCACCGCGTCCATGGCGCTGTCGTTGGTAAAGGTGCTGTCGTGATCGGCGTCGATGGATTCATTGGCCGCGCCCGCATTGGCGTCGTTGCCGAGATCGAGCCGCGCTGCATCGCCCGCGCCATCGCTTTCGGCGACCTCGAAGGCATCGCGGCCATCCTCGCCGCCGCCCTCGCCATCCAGCCGCTCCAGCAGCGGATTGCGCTCCAGTTCCTGCTCCACATAGGCGGTGAGTTCGAGATTGGAAAGCTGCAGCAGCTTGATCGCCTGCTGCAATTGCGGGGTCATCACCAGGGCTTGGCCCTGGCGGAGTTCAAGGCGGGGGCCTATCGCCATCCGCCGCCGCTCCTACCAGCTAAATCGTTCGCCGAGATACACCCGGCGCACGTTTTCATCGGCCACGATCTCGTTGGGCAGGCCTTCCATCAGCACCTTGCCGTCGTGCAGGATGTAGGCGCGGTCGATCAGATCGAGGGTTTCGCGCACATTGTGATCGGTGATCAGCACGCCGATGCCGCGATCCTTGAGATGCGACACCAGCTCGCGGATTTCGCCCACCGCGATGGGATCAATGCCGGCCAGCGGTTCGTCCATCAGCATGAAGCCCGGCCGGGTGGCCAGCGCGCGGGCGATTTCGCAGCGCCGCCGCTCGCCGCCCGAAAGCGCCAAGGCCGGGGTGCGGCGCAGATGGCTGATGGAGAATTCCGCCAGCAGGTCTTCCAGTGCGGCATCGCGCTTATCCGGCTCGGGCTCCACCAGTTCCAGCACCGCGCGGATATTCTGCTCCACGGTGAGGCCGCGGAAGATCGAGGCTTCCTGCGGCAGATAGCCCATGCCTAAGCGGGCGCGGCGATACATCGGCAGGCCGGTGATATCGGCGCCGTCCAGGGTGATCGAGCCGTGATCGGCGGTGATCAGCCCGGTGATGATGTAGAAGCAGGTGGTCTTGCCGGCGCCGTTCGGCCCGAGCAGGCCCACCGCTTCGCCGCGCTGCACGCTGAGCGACACGTCGCGCAGCACCGGCCGCTTCTTGAAGCTCTTGCCCAGCCGATGCGCGGCCAGGCCGACATTGGGATTCTCCGCCACCAAGCGGGGCCCGCCAGAATTGCCGTCTGCGATGGGCATGATCATTGCGCACCCGATTGGAAAACGCCGCGCACGCGGCCGCCGGCCGGCGCGGTGCAGGTGCTCTTGCCGGTATCCTGCTGCATGGTCACCACATCGCAGCGCAGCACGCTGCCCTTCTGGGTGAGCAGCACGTCGCCGCGCAGCACCACCAGCTTCTTCTGCACATCGTAATCGGCATAAGTGCCCTGCGCCTGCTCGGTGGGCGAGGAGATGAACACCTTGCCCTTGGCCTCGATGCGGGTGATGGCGCCCATATCCGGCCCGCCCGCGCCGGCGGCCGGCGGCTTTTGCGCGGGAGATGCAGGCGGCTTCTGCGCCGCGCCGCCCCCCGCCGGGGCGGCAGGCTGGGCCTGCTTGCTGTCGCGGTAATGCACGAAGAGTTCGTCGGCGCGCAGCCGCATGTCGCCCTGCACCACATCCACATTGCCGCGGAAGATGGCGAGCTGGCGATCCTGGAAAACCTCCAGATTGTCGGAAGCGATTTCGATGGGCTGATTGTTGTTCTGCCGGTTGCCGATATTGAGCTGCGCCCAGGCCGGCGCTGTCGAGAACAGCGCCAGCAGGGCGGTCATGGCGAGGCAGCGGACTATGTGGGGCATAATCTTCATCCCGATTGGCCGCGCGGATGCAGCGTGGTTTTCACGCCGTTGAGAAACACGATGGTCTTGCCTTTTTCGTAAACCCGCATGCCGTTGGCGCGGATCATGCCCATGCCGGTATGGCCCCAGACCTTGTCGTCGCTGGCCACCACGCCGGTATTGAGGTCTACCTCGGCGACGATGCCATGGAATTCATAGCCGCGGTCGCCGAACACATTGATGTTGCCATGCAGGGTGAGCAGCTTGGACACGTCGTGATACAGGCCGGTATTGGCGGTCAGCGACAGCCAGCCGCCATCGGCGAGCGAGATATCGGCAACCACGTTGTCCATGGTCACCTGCTTGGCATCGTCGGCATCCTGCACCGCGCGGTCGGCCGTCACCACGAAAGGCTGGCCCTTGCCGTCGATGCCGCGAAAGCGCGGATTGTTCATCACCAGGGCCATTTCCTGGGTTTCCACGCTGGAAAAGGAAATGCGGAAACCCGCATCGCGGCGGGTAAGCTGCGGCCATGCCGCCATCACACCCACCAGGCCCACCGCGCAGAGCGGCAGCACGAATTTCATGAAGCGCACGAAGCCGCGCCGCTGCTGCAATTGCCCGGCGCGCTGGCCGAAATTCTGCGCCAGCCGCTCGCGCACGCCGGCCTGCTCGCCGCCGGCATCGCCCCTGCCGGCATCTGGCGCGGCCTGCGGCGGGGAACCGCTATGCTGGGTGGGGTTGGCCATCATCGCCTCAGGTGATCCCGGCCCGCACGCAATCATGCATGTGCAGAATGCCCACCGGGCGGCCATGCTCGACGGCGAAAAAAGCGGTGATGCGGCGCTTGTTCATCTCGCGCAACGCCTCCACGCCTAACTGATTGGGCGTGACGGTGGCGGGCGAACGGGTCATCACCTCCTCCACCTTGCGCGACAGCAGGTCGCCCTGGATATGCCGGCGCAAATCGCCGTCGGTGACGATGCCGACCAGCCGGCCCTTCTCGCGGCCCTGCTTGCCGAGGATGCCGATGCAGCCGAAGCTGCGGCCGGTCATCTGCACCAGCGCCTCGCGCATGCCGGTGCCCACCGGCACCAGCGGCATGGCCGCGCCGCTATGCATCAGGTCGCGCACCTTCACCAATTGGCTGCCCAGCTTGCCGCCGGGATGGAAGCCGTGGAAATCCTCGCGCGTGAAGCCCTTGCGTTCCAGCAGCGCAACCGACAGCGCATCGCCGAGCGCCAGCATCATGGTGGTGGACGTGGTGGGCGCCATGCCGATGGAGCAGGCTTCCTGCACCGGCGGCAGCAGCAGCAGCACGTCGCTGGCCTGGCCCAGCGCCGAACGCGCTCCGGCGGTGAGGCCGATCAGCGGAATGGCGAAGCGCTTGGCATGGGCGATCAGGTCGGCCAGCTCTTTCGTTTCGCCGGAATTGGACAGGCAGATCAGCGCATCGCCCGGCATCACCATGCCGAGATCGCCATGGCTGGCCTCGCCCGGATGCACGAACAGCGACGGCGTGCCGGTGGACGCCATGGTGGCGGCGATCTTGCGCGCCACATGGCCGGATTTGCCCATGCCGGACACGATCACGCGGGCATTGCCGCCCTCGCCGCCCACCCGCGCCAGCACATCCACCGCGCGGGTGAAATTGCCATCCAGCGAAGCCGCCAGCGCCGCCAGGCCATTGGCCTCGGTGAGCAGCACGCGGCGCGCCACCCGCACATCGTCGTTGGCCGCATCCTTGGCCGCGGCCGCAATGGCGGCGGCTTTGGGCGCGGGGCGACGCTTCTGGGCCGGCTTGCGGCCAGCCACGGAGACGGTTTTACGCTTGGACATACCCACCTGAGCCCGCACGGGCGCTGCTTCCTAACAAGATTCGTGCCAAGTATGGGGAAGCCGGCCCGAAATTGCAAACAGCCCGAGGGGGTTGCGGCGATTTTCCCGCCCTCTCAAACAGGCCAGGCCCTCAAACCGGAATGGGGCAAACCGGGAGAGGGGCACGCCTCAATGGGCGAAAATATCCTCTTCCGGCCAGCCGGCCAGATCGAGGGCGGCCCGGGCGGGCAGGAAATCGAAGCAGGCCTGGGCCAGTTCGGCGCGGCCTTCGCGGGCCAGCATGCCGTCCAGCACTTCTTTCAGGCGGTGCAGATGCAGCACATCGGAGGCCGCATAGCGCTGCTGCGCCTCGGACAGCAGCGGCGCGCCCCAATCCGAGCTTTGCTCCTGCTTGGAGATTTCCACCCCGATCAGGTCGCGGCAGAGATCCTTCAGGCCATGGCGGTCGGTGAAGGTGCGCACCAGGCGCGAGGCCGTGCGGGTGCAATAGACCGGCCGGCAATCCACGCCCAGATAATGCTTGATCGCCGCCAGATCGAAGCGGGCGAAATGGAACAGCTTCAGCACCTTGGGATCGCCCAGCAGCCGCTTGAGATTCGGCGCGGCATAGCCCAGGCCGGCGCCGAAGCGCACCAGATGCGCGTCGCCATCGCCATTGGAAAGCTGCACTAGGCAAAGCCGGTCGCGCGACGTGCGCAAACCCATGGTCTCGGTATCCACAGCCACCGAGGCGCCGAGGTCGAGACCGTTTGGCAGATCGCCCTGATGCAGATGAATGGCCATGGGGAATGCCGCCAGGCTGGAATTTTGGATATCGTCTTCGGAAATGGTGCCCAGGATAAGACTCGAACTTACACGACCTTTCGGTCACTAGCACCTGAAGCTAGCGCGTCTACCAATTCCGCCACCTGGGCTTGGCCGGCTTTATGGGGCCGGTCGAGGGCGGTGTGATACGGAAAGCCGCCCCCCAAGTCAAGCCCCGCTGGGGCGAAAGCGGCGATTATTCCGCCCGCCCCGGTTTGCGGCCGCCAAGCGGGTTGCGAGCCCCGCCCGGCCCCCGCAAACTGGCGCTTCGGAATGAACCAGAGGGCGGTTATGGACAGCGTGGAATGCCTGGTGATCGGGGCCGGCGTGGTGGGGCTGGCGGTGGCGCGCAGCCTGTCGCGACAGGGCCGCGAGGTGGTGATCCTGGAAGCCGCCGACGCCTTCGGCACGGAGACCTCGTCGCGCAATTCCGAAGTGATCCATGCCGGCATCTATTACGCCAAGGACAGCCTGAAGGCGCGCTTCTGCGTGGCCGGGCGCGAGGCGCTGTATGCCTATTGCCAGGAGCGCGGCGTGGAGGCTCGGCGCTGCGGCAAGCTGATCGTGGCCACCGACGACAGCCAGATCGCCGAACTGCATGCGCTGAAGGCCAAGGCGGAAGCCAATGGCGTACTGGATTTGCGCTGGCTGACTGCTGCGGAAGCCATCGCGATGGAGCCGCAGCTGCATTGCACGGGCGCGCTGCTCTCGCCGTCCACCGGCATCATCGACAGCCACGGCCTGATGCTGGCCTATCTGGGCGAGGCGGAAGAGCATGGCGCCATGCTGGCGCTGAACAGCCCGATCCTGCGCGGCCGCGCGCTGCAAAGCGGCGGCTTCGAGATCGAGACCGGCGGCGACGCGCCGATGCAGTTGCGTTGCAAGCTGCTGGTGAACGCCGCCGGCCTGCATGCCCAGGATGTGGCGGCGAAAATCGACGGCCTGCGCGCAGGCAGCGTGCCGCCGAGCTTCTACGCCAAGGGCAATTACTTCGTGCTGTCCGGCATCAAGCCGCCGTTTTCGCGGCTGATCTATCCGGTGCCCGAACCGGGCGGATTGGGCACCCATGTGACCATAGATCTCGGCGGGCAGATGCGCTTCGGCCCCGATGTGGAATGGATCGAGCGCAATGCCGATGGTTCGTTCGCCTATGCGGTGGACCCGGCGCGCGGCGAAAAATTCTATGCCGCCGTGCGGCGCTATTGGCCCGACCTGCCCGATGGCGCGATCCAGCCCGGTTATTCCGGCATCCGCCCCAAGCTGAGCAAAACTGGCGGCAAGGCGGAGGATTTCGTGATCCAGGACGCCGCCGAACATGGCGCGCCCGGCTTAGTCAATCTGTTCGGCATCGAAAGCCCCGGCCTCACGGCCTCGCTGGCGATCGGCGAGCATGTGGCGCAACGATTGAGCGCGGCATGACGATAGCCACCGCCCGCTGCCTGCTCGACGCCAAGGCCGATCTGGGCGAAAGCCCGCTCTGGTCCGCCGAAGAGGGCAGGCTTTACTGGGTGGATAGCAACGCGCCCGCCTTGCATCGCTTCGATCCCGCCAGCGGACGCAACGAAACCTGGCCGATGTCGGCCAGCATCGGCTGCGTGGCGCTGGACAGAGCGGGCCGGCCGGTGGCGGCCTTGCGCGACGGCCTGTATCGCCTGGACCTTGCCGGCGGCAATCACGTGAAGCTCGCCGCTGCGCCCTACGATCCGGCCGAGCAGCGTTTCAACGATGGCCGCTGCGATCCGGCCGGCCGCTTCTGGGTCGGCGGCCTGGATGAAGCGCGCCAGCCATGCGCGGCGCTGTATTGCTGGGATGGCGCGACGCTCGGCACGCGGGCGACGGGCCTGACGGTCTCCAACGGCCTGGCCTTCAGCCCCGATGGCGCAGTGATGTATCACGCCGATACGCCGACCCATCGCGTGATGGCCTATGATTTCGACGCGGCCAGCGGCGCGATCGGCAATCCGCGCATCTTCATCGATCTAAGCGCCAGCCAAGAACGCCCCGATGGCGCGGCGATAGACTCAGAGGGCAATTACTGGCTGGCGCTGTATGGCAGCGGCCGCGTGGCGCAGTTTTCGCCCGAGGGCAAACGCCTGCGCGACATCGCCGTGCCGGTCAAATCGCCCACCATGCCCTGCTTCGGCGGCAAGGATTTGCGCACGCTGTTCATCACCAGCGCGCGCCAGAAACATACGGATGAAGAGCTCGCCGCCATGCCGCAGGCCGGCGGCCTGTTCGCCATCGACCTGCCGGTGCCGGGCCTGCCGGAGCCGCGCTTCAGAGGCTGAACAGGCTCATTTCTGCCGGACCACGCGGTTGCGCAGGATGCCGATCTTCTCGACTTCGAGTTCGACCACGTCGCCATCCTTGAGGAAGCGGCCATGTTCCAGGCCGCAGCCATCGCCCACCGTGCCGGAGCCGAAGAATTCGCCGGGATGCACGGTCTCATCGGCGGAGACGCGGGCAAGCAGGTCTTCGAATTTATGATGGATGGTGGAGGAATTGCTGTCGCACCAGGTCTGGCCGTTCACGCGCGCCTGCATGCGCAGGCTGTAGGGATCGCCGATTTCGTCGAGCGTCACCAGGAAGGGGCCCATGCAATTGCCGGTATCGAAATCCTTGCCCTTGCAGGGGCCGAGCATGCTCTGCATCTCCAACCCTTGCGCGTCGCGGGCGGAGAAATCGTTGAAGATGGTGAAGCCGAAGATATGGCCGAAGGCTTCCGAGGGTTTGATATTCTTGCCGCGCTTGCCGAGGAAGAAGCCGAATTCCAGCTCGAAATCCATCACGTTGCTGTAACGCGGCCAGATCACATCGGCATCGGTGCCGTTCACCGAGAAGCGGTTGGATTTGTAGTAGATCGGAATCTTGTACCAGGCATCGGGCACCTTGGCCGCGCCCGCCGCCAGCAGCAGCGGCGCCAGCAGCTTGTGGCGCATGCGGATCATGGTTTGCCGCGCCTGGAAGACATGCTTTTCGAACAGCATGCTGTCGCGGATCTGCTCGGGCAGCGGCACCGGCGCATGCAGCTTGGCATCCAGCAAAGGCACGCGGATTTCCGCCTTGTCGAGAATGCCCTGGGCCGCCGATTTGGCTTCGTCGCCGCCTTTGATCAGGCTGAGCATGTCGGCGAAAACCGCGCCGAAATCCACGATCATCGCACCGTCGGAGGTGAGCGCGCCGGGGCGCATGTCGCCGGTGCCGGGATGGCTGTAGGTGCAAAGCTTCATGGCGTTTGGCTCACTCTTCGATGATGGCGACGGCGCGCGTCCAGCCGGCGGAAGCGCCGCGGATTTTGTGCGGGAAACAGGAGATGGTGAAGCCGAAAGCCGGCAGGGCCTCCAGGTTATGCAGCTTCTCCAGATGGCAATAGCCGATATGGCGGCCGGCCTTGTGGCCCTCCCAGATCAGCGAGGCATCGTGGCTTTCCTTGTATTTCTCGGCGGTGTGCACGAAGGGCGCATCCCAGCTCCAGGCATCGGTGCCGGTGACGCGCACGCCGCGCTCGAGCAGATACATGGTGGCCCTGTAGCCCATGCCGCAGCCGGTGGAGACGTAATGCGGCTGGCCATAGGCGCCGCCGGCGGCGGTGTTCACCACCACGATATCCTTCTCTTTGAGCGTATAGCCGACGCGCTTGAGCTCTTCTTCCACATCCTTGTCGGTGACCACATAGCCATCGGGGAAGCGGCGGAAATCCAGCTTCACGCCATCGCCGAAACACCAATCCAGCGGCACCTCGTCGATGGTCCAGGCGCGTTCGCCGCGATTCATCGTGGAATGGAAATGATAGGGCGCATCCAGATGCGTGCCGTTATGGGTGTTGAGCGTGACATTCTCCACCGCCCAGCCTTCGGCATCGGGCAGGTCTTCCT
>JAYSEE010000135.1:0-9698 GCA_041914045.1 Ferrovibrio sp.
GCTCGACAAACGGCGCCCAGACGGAGGTCTCCGAGATGAAGTCGACATGGCCGCCGAGCAGAGCCGGGACCGAGCCGGCCGAGCCCTTCTGCGGAATATGGATGAACTTTGCGCCGGTATCGACCATCAGGCTCTCGATGGTCAGATGCTGGGTGGTGCCGACGCCGCCAGTGCCGAATTTAATCTTGCCTGGATTCTTCTTGCCGTCTTCGACCAGATCTTTCAGCGTCTTCCACGGCGCCGAGGCCGGAACCGCGGTGCCGATCAGATTATCGCCGTAATAGCTGACGAACGAGAAGCTTTTCTCCACGTCATACTGCACTTGACGGCCCGCAAGCGGGATGAGATAGCTGCTGCTCGACAGCACGCCGATCGTATAGCCATCGGGTTTGGCCGCGGCCAATTCCGTCATGCCGAGCACGGTTGCCGCGCCGGGCTTGTTCACCGGAATGACCGGCTGGCCCAGAATCTTTTCGGCGGCCTTGGCCAATACGCGCGCGGTCTGGTCGGTGCTGCCGCCGGCATCCCAGGGAATCATCAGGCTGATTGGACGTTCCGGAAATTCAGCGCGCGCAACGCCTGCCGTCGTCACGGCAGCCAGCAGCGCTAAAGCGGAAACTGTAAAGGATACCGGATTGAATTTCATATTAGCCCCCTTTTGTTGATTGAAGTCTGTTGACAATGCGCCCTATGAGGCGTTTCCGTTTTTCGCCCTGGCCGCCAGCACGCGGCTGGATGCGCCAAGGCGTTGCGAAATGCGTGCCGCCGCCGCGGCGACGGCGCCGCCAAGCTGCGGCAGGGAATTTTTCTGCACCATGGCCTGCGGCAAGGCGCCGCTGATAGCAGCGACAATTCGGCCGCTGCTGTCCCGGATCGGCGCGCCGAACGAGTAGATGCCGATGATGTTCTCGCCAAGCGACAGCGTATAGCCTGTTTTCTCGGCGCTGCGAATCTCCGCCACCAAGGCGGAAACGCTGATTTTCGTACTGCTCGTTCGTTTTTCCAGTCTGGCCGAACCGAAAGTTGCCTTGATTTCAGCATCCGTCATATCAATCAGCAGCGCCTTGCCGAGAGCGGTACTATGCAGCGGGATGCGATCGCCAGGCGAAACCTGGATGGCAATCGGCCCTCCGCTCTGGATCGTAGCCAGATACAACGCTTCATGATCGCGCAGGATGCCGAGGTATGAGTTCAACTGATAAGCCTTCGCCATTTTCTCCAGTTCGGGCAGGCCGACTTCCGCAAGGCTCCCGCCGCGCGTGAAGCCGCTGCCGATTTCAAATGCCTTTGGGCCAATGCGGTACTTACGCGTCACCGCCTCCTGCTCCACGAAAGCGCGGTCGCTCAGAGTGTTCAAAAGACGCTGCACGATGCTCTTGGCGAGATTCAGCTCCCTGGCGAGATCGCGCACGCCGAGTTCGATATCCGATGCTCCTAGAAGTTCGAGCACGCGCAAGCCGCGTTCCAGCGACTGGCTTCTGCTTCGCGCGTCCCGATTATCGGCACTTTGTTCCTTTTTCATAGTTATACAATGCTGACCCAGCAATGCCGCTGTCAAGGAAGTTTTAGAAAACCGCAGGATGATCGCCGGAAAGCGCCGCTGCAGGCTCCGCTATGAGAGCATGCGCGGAGCGGCACACGCGTATTGCGCGGCGGATTCGCATGAACGCGCCAAAAACGCCTATGCCTTTCGCATGCGCGGAAATGCTGCGCGCCATTATGGGAAGAGATCCTTCTCGGGCGGCCGGACCATGTCCGCCGCACCGCCATTGCCGCGAACTGCCTGCAAACCGCGCATAATGATTACGGGACGGCCTTCCGCCGCCTGCCCCATAAGCAGAGAAGCGGCGGCGGCGATTTCATCTGCTTGTCCCACCTCGGTGCTTACAAGCACGCGCCCCTCGCGATCCGCCTGTCCGCGCATGTCGACAACGGCTTGCAGACCGCTGACGCCGATCGCGGCTCCAACCGTCCCGAACCGCCAGGCGCGGCCGAGGCTGTCATTGATCACCACCGGCAGATCGAGCCCTGTCGCCGCCTGCAGCGCCTGGCGCAGCTTGGCGGCCGATGCATCGGGGTCGGCAGGCCAGAGCAAAGCATATTCACGCCCGTCGGCGCACGGGACGTTCGACTGATCGATGCCCGCGTTGGCAAGCACGCTGCCGTGCCGATGACGCACGATGACGACGCCCGGAACGCAGCGCATCACCTGTTGCGATTCCCGCAAGATCAGCTCGACGATGCGAGGATCCTTGCCGGCTTTCCGCGCGATATCCGCGGCGGCCTCGGACGGTTGCACGGTGTCGAGCGCCACCATGCGGCCTTCGGATTTCGAAACAATCTTCTGCGCCACGACAACGACATCGCCCGGCTGCAGCGCGATCCCGGTCGTCCGGCAAGCCGTTAGCACCAGCGCAGCCAAATCGGCGCCGGCCGCCACCTCTCCGATGCCGTCAAGCGCGTATAATTGCAGCGATGCGGTCACAGCGAAGCCTCACCTTCCCGCCACGGCCTTTTGCGGGCGATATGGCGTCTGGATCACTGCCGTGAGCGGCGCCGCGCTGAAGCTGGCATGGCGGCGCTCGTCTCCGACGGCTTGATACAGCGTGGTGCGCTGCTCGGGGCGACGCCCGCAGGATTCGATCAGCCTTTCCATGGCGTCCGGCGGCATTTCCGATCCGTGCTCGGCGCCGGCTGCGCGCGAAATGCTTTCGTCCATCAAAGTTCCGCCGAGGTCGTTCGCGCCTGCTCTGAGGCTTGCCGCAACGCCTTCCGAACCCAGTTTGACCCACGAACCCTGGATATTTGGAATCAGCGGGTGCAGCGCCAATCGCGACACCGCGTACATCAGGATGGTTTCCCGCCAGGTCGGCCCGCGGCGAGCCAGCCCTTTCAGATAGATCGGGGCTTCGAAGTGAATGAAAGGCAGCGGCACGAACTCAGTGAAACCGCCGGTATCGGCTTGCAGATCGCGGATGCGCAAGATATGGCGCGCCCATGCACCGGCATCTTCGATATGGCCGAACATGATGGTTGCGGTGGTCCGCAAGCCCTTCCGGTGCGCCGTGCCGACGATTTCCAGCCAACGCTCGGTACCGATCTTGTCGGGGCATAAACGCGCACGAACGCCATCATCCAGGATTTCCGCCGCCGTGCCCGGCAGCGTGCCGAGGCCGTTATCCTGCAATTGCCCAAGGAAACGCTCCACGGGCATGCCCAGGGTCTTTGCGCCCTGATGCACTTCTAAGGCGGAGAAGGCATGCACATGAATTTCAGATGCGGCTTCCTTCACCATTTTCAGCAAGTCCAGATAAGTCTGGCCTGTATAATCCGGATGGATTCCGCCCTGCATGCAAACTTCGGTCGCGCCGCGCTCCCAGGCCTCGCGCACACGACGCATCACCTCTTCCCGCGAAAGGTCGTAAGGCGTCCCGCGCAGATGATCATGCGTCTTGCCTTTCGAGAAGGCGCAGAATCGGCATTTGTAATAGCAGATATTGGTATAATTTATGTTGCGGTTGACGACGTAGCGGACCGTATCGCCGCTGACCTGCTGCCGCAGCGCATCGGCCGCCATCCGGACGGCCTCGACCTCTCCGCCGCGCGCATCGAAGAGGCGGACGATCTCTTTCTCTTCCAAACGCCTGCCGCTTTCCGCCCGACGCAGTATGCCATCGAGTTCGCGAGCGATGCCGCGCTGCGGGCTGAGCCGAGATGGCGGAGGCGACACGCCGCGCAAACCCGGCGACCAATCATCTTCGCGCGCATATCCGCCGGCATCGCTGGCCGCCAGCAAAGCCGTTGCCATGGCGGGCGACTGCCAAACCGCGGCTTGGCGCGCATAAGCAGGATAAGCGGCAAGGCGCTCTACCAGCCGGCAACCCTTGGCCGCCGTCGCCGCCTCCAGCCGTACGATGGCCGGCCAAGGCGCTTCGGGATTGACAAAGTCCCGCGTGACCGGGGAAATCCCGCCCCAGTCGTTGATGCCGGCATCAAGCAGGCGCGGGAACTCGGCATAGGATAGATTCGGCGGCACCTGGATATTCATCTCGGCGCCGAGAATCAACCGGGCCACTGCTGCCGTCCAGAGCAGTTCGTCCAGATCAGGTTCCTCGCTGGCGGCCATTTTGGTATCGGCCTTGGCGCGGAAATTCTGCACGATCACTTCCTGCAGATGGCCGTAACGGGCATGCAGGTTGCGCAACGCCAGCAAGGACGCGACCCGCTCCTCCCGGGTTTCCCCGATGCCAATCAGGATGCCGCTGGTGAACGGCACCTTCTCCTGACCGGCCGCTTCGATCATCGCTATACGCACGGCCGGCACCTTATCGGGCGAACCGTAATGCGGGCCGCCGCGCTCGCTCAGCCGATCCGACAGCGTCTCCAGCATGATGCCCTGGGAGATGCTGACCTCGCGCAGCCGCGCGATCTCCGCTCTCGTCATGATGCCGGCGTTGACATGCGGCAACAGGCCGGTTTCCTTGATCACCAGCGCGCATGCCGCATAAAGGTAATCCACCGTCGAGGCATAACCCAGCTTCCGCAAATGCTCGGCGGCTTCGCGATAACGCAGTTCCGGTTTGTCGCCCAGCGTGAACAGGGCTTCCTTGCAGCCGGCCTCACGCCCGCGACGCGCGATCTCCACGACTTCGTCCGGACTCAGGTAGAGCTTCGGGCTCTGCCGCGGCGTCTCGGCGAATGTGCAGTAGCGGCAGGTATCCCGGCATAGATGCGTGAGCGGAATGAAAACCTTGCGCGAATAGGAAATCTTGTCTCCATGCGCCTGCCGGCGCAATTCCACGGCTGCTTCAAGCAACGCAGACAACGGGCGTTCGGAATACTGGTGCGACAGCAGGGCCGCTTCAGCCCAGACAGGTTTGATATCCATCGACGACACGCCCCACCCTTACTGCTGAACGGCAAAAATATTTACACAAACGGCCGGGCGGCCGCCCGCAATGCCGGCGCCCAATGTAATGTTGCTAACAGGAGGCGCCAGAAATCCTCGGCCACATTCAATGCCAGTCCCCGCAAGCCATCCGCTTCTTCCCGATACGATGGCGGCAAAGTGGATCGCGGCACCGCGAAGCTGATTGCAGCCACAGTCTGGCCGGTATAATCGCGTACCGGCGCCCCAATGGCAAACACATCCGGAATATTCTCGGTATCGCAAACGGCATAGCCGCGCGACGATACCTCCCTGACTTCGCGCAGCAGCAGCGCCGGATCGACAATGGTGCTGGGCGTGAGCTGCGGCATGGCTAGTTCGCCGACGATGGTTTCCTGTTCGGCCGCATCCATGCCCGACAACATCGCTTTGCCGAGCGCCGTCGAATGCAGGTAGGTACTTGAACCCGGTTGCGTGTTCACCGAGATAGGACCATTCAGCAGCGACAGCAGGTAAACCACCGAATTCCCGCGCATGACGCCGAGATAAGCGCAGATGCCCCAGCGCAAGGCCGTGCTGTGCAATCGTTCGAACGCGGCCTGCTGCAGCGTCTGCTGCGCCAAATAGGACTGCCCGATCTGGAAAGAGCGATGCCCGATACGGTAGCGCAGATTGTAAGGATTCTGTTCGACAAAACCATGCGACTTGAGAGTAGCAATCAAGCGGTGCGCCGCAGTGGTGGACAATTCGAGCTGACGGGCAATCTCGCGCACGCCGATTTCGCCTTCAACGCTCTCGAGCAATCCAAGCACCGCCAGACCTTTGGACAGGGACTGGTTCGGATTGTTCCTGTACCGATTATCGGGACGACGTTCTTTCATGACGAAAAGATTATAAATAGCGTTATGGAGCGTCAAGGGAATCTTTCCCGCCGCGCATCGCCTGCAATCATATCGCGAGTATTGATGCTCATTGCATGATTGCAATGATAGCCGCGCAGCTTTGTTGTCCACTTATCATGCAAGCTGGCTATTTTCCTGGCGCACTCTGCATGAACAGCCTTTGCACCCAAGCGATGCAGGGCGTGCGCAGCAATGTCAGCCGGCTCTCGCCGCGGCGGCCTGCAGAACGGTTGCGAGAATGGATGCATCGCTCTGTCCGGCCAGCACGAGTTCATTGAGGCCAATCGCATTATATGCGGCAAAACGCGCCCGCACCTGCTCTGCCGTGCCGCTGGCTGCATGCCGGGACACGACATCATCGGTCACCAGCCGCTCGACTTCCGGCCAATTCTCGGCGATGAAGGCGTTTGCCAGCGCCTCTTGATCGAGCCGCGATCCTGCCAGCTCCAGATTGCGCGCATGATGGCTGCCGCGCAGGATAAAAGCCAACGTCCGCCGCAATTTATCATGCGCCTTGCCTTCGGTAGCGCCCAGCGCCGCATACACCAAGCCGATACGACGGATGCGTTTGCCTGCTGCTTGTTCGCCCCTGGCCACCTGTTCCAGACACCACTGGACAAACTCCACCGAGGTGGCCGCGCTGATCAGAACGCCATCCGCGATGCGGCCGGCCAGTTCAAGCATCTGCGGTCCCGAGGCGGCCAGCACCAGCGGCACCTTGCGCGCGCCAGTGATAAGCCGCCGGTCATGCACCTGGAACTTCTTGCCGTCGAACTGGATAACCTCGCCGGCGAGCAGCTCCGCTGCAATCGTCAGCGCCTCACGCAGGGCCAGCAGTGGCTGCGGCGCCTGGATGCCGGCAGATTGCAGATCGCGCGGCGCGCCAACGCCAAAACACAGCATGACACGGCCCGGATATAGCTCATCCAGAGTCGCGGCAGCCATCGCGGAATAGACCGGATGGATGCTGAACGGACTCATGGCCATCAGGGCGATCTTGACGCGCCGGCTCTCGGCGAGCGCCATGGACGCGATGGCGATCGGTTCGCGCTGGAACAGGTGGCAGGCGAACCACAGCGTTTCCACGCCATTCGCTTCCGCCGTGGCAACCAATTGCCGGACCTGTTCCGGCGTTTCCTTGCCTTCGAAAGACAGGCCGAATGCTGCCGTCATGTGTTCCGCCCTGTTATTACGTCTTGTCAGGCTGCCGGGCCGATGCGGCGCAGCAGGTCGTCCAGAGTATTCTCGTCCGTGAAGGGAATGCCGTCTACATTGGCGGGCAGATCCTTCAGGCCGGACGATGTCAGGATCGCCACGACCGGCCCCTCGAAGCTTTCCCCGCGCGCCAGCGCTTCCTGCAGGCCGGCAAGCCCAGCTCCGCCGGAGAGTTCCTGGAAAAGGCCATTGGATGCCAGGATGGATCGCATGCGTATGAGGGATTCATCGCTGCAGGTCAGCGCGCGGCCGGACGTATTCCGAATGGCTTGAACGCCGCGGAAGCTGCTCACCGTACAGGCGATGCCGGCCGCGATCGTCGGCGCCGCATCGACTTCCATGGCCGCCGCATTGCTTTGCAGCGCACGCGCAAGCGGGCCGCGAGCGTGCGGCTCGACGGACATGATCCGCGGCAGCCGGTCGGTCAGCCCCAGATGCTTGAGTTCCCAAAAACCCTTGGAAACCCCATAAAGCAATTCGCCATAGCCGGTCGGGACAACCACAGTTCTCGGCAGCTGGCGCCCCATCTGCAGGAAGATTTCATATGCGATGGTCTTGTAGCCCTCTGGGCCGTAAGGATTGCCGGTGTGATAACGGGTGAGATTGCTGACCGGAAAAAACCCCGCTTCGTCGATGATCCGCCGCAAAACCGGCCAACGCCGCTCGGTCGGAACCACCACCAGATGCGCGCCCAGAGAATGCAGGAACTGGCGGAAGGCCGGCTGTGCGCCAGAACTGGTTACCACCACGCAGGGCAAACCCATGCGCGCCGCATAAGCGGCAGCCGCTGCGCCATGATTGCCGGAAGAGGCCGCCGCGATACCGCGCGCGCCGCTCAGGACGGCGGCGCTGACCGTACAGAAATTCAGCCGGTCCTTATGACTCCAGGTCGGATTCCGGCTTTCATCCTTCAGAAGCAATTCGCCCCTGAAGCCGATAGCCTCCGCGATGCGTCCGCCCTCAATCAGCGGCGTGCCGCCCTCGCCCAGTGAAATGCCGGGCGCCAGCGGCGGCAGAATCGGCGACCATCGCATCAGCCCGGATTGCGGCGCCTGATCAAAGAGCCTGCGGTCAATCCTGTCGTAATCGTAATCAATCTCCAGCGGATACTGCATCGCATCGCTGCTGGTCACCGGGCAACCGGTCAACAGGACCGGCTGCAACGGGAAAAGCTGACTGGGATCTCCGAACGAACGCTGGCCGATGGCGCAGGAAGCCGGATTGAGGGAAAACTGCGCCATGGCCAAACCTCGATGAGCGAATCCTACACGATCTTCGGCATTACGCCTTCGGCGAACACCTGCATCTGATCGAGCAATTCCTGTACATCATTAGCAGCGAAATACAAGCCGAGCAGATGGGTCACGCCGGCTTCGCGGAGCTTCAACGCCTTTTCGACCACATCGTCGACGCTGCCGACCAGATTGATATCCTCCATCTTCAGCTTCATCTGGTCCTTGAGCGTCGATTTGCTCAGAGACACCAGATGTTGGTACATCTGGCTCTGGTGGAAGCGCGCCACCGCCGCTTCGCGCGTCTTGCCGATATGCACGATATACTGCGGCGCGATCTGTATTTTGCTGAAATCGCGCCCCTTGGCTTCCGCCATTTCCTTTAAAGTCGCCACATTGCTGCGCAGACGCTCGACTTCCATGCCGGCGGGAATCCAGCCGGTCGCCGTTTCCGATTCGGCGACGCGCCGGATGTGGTTCGGATTGTTGCCGCCGAAATAGATCGGCAGTTTCGCCTGCAGCGGTTTGGGAAACAACTCGACATCCCGGAACCGATAATATTTCCCATCGAAGGATGAAACGCGTTCGCCGAAGAGATGGCCGAGCGCCTCAACGCCCTCTTCCACCATATCGCCGCGATGGGCCTTGCTGTCCGGCCACAAAGCTTCGAACTCCTCCCGATAAGCGCCGACGCCGACGCCCAGCTCCAGGCGGCCGCCGCTGAAATGATCGAGCGTCGCAAGCTGTTTCGCCAGAACGACGATATCCCGCCGCATCGGAAGCACAAGAATGCCCGTGCCGAAACGCAGCGTCTTGGTCTCGGCTGCAACGAATGAATACGTCACCAGCGGTTCCCAGAAGCGCGGCGGCGTCGGAAACTCTGCCCGCACGTAATGCTGGGTGGTCATGTGGTCGTTGCCCCAGACCGAATGATAACCGAGTTTCTCGGCATGCTTGGCGATGCGTATGACTGCTTCCGGCGACGAGAACGGAATCGGATAAGTCAAACCTTCCATACCGGTGGGCAGGCCAGCACTGACAATCATGATCTTTCCTTTCTAGGTTATTTTTAGCGTTCAGGCCGCGCCGCGCAGAGCCGCGGTCGCCTGGGCATCAATGGTCAATACCGGCGTGATGGCGACGCCGTAATCCGTCCGCGCCGCCTCGATGGAAACCATGCCGATACGCACGTCCTCCAATACCTTCTGCGGATCCCGCTTGAACGGATCTCCGAGGCCGCCGCCGCCCGGCATCTCGATCAGGAGATGAGCGCCGCGCGCTATGGTCTGCTGGCCCTTCCCACGCAATGCTTCGCCGGAGCTGACGCTCAGAACGCCAGCTTTGCCATCCCGGCCGCCATCGCCGCCGCGGGCTGGATAATCTATGCGGTCGTAATTGGCGCTGATGGCGAAAGGCGCTTTGTCCTGGCTGACCACCTCCATGACCTGTCCCAGGCCGCCG
>JAYSEE010000136.1:0-9682 GCA_041914045.1 Ferrovibrio sp.
CCTACTCCGAGAGTGGAAGGCCTGCCCCCAGCCGATATTCACGCCTGCTCCGGATGCCAGCATATCAGCCTGCCGGTATGGCTGGCTTACGGCGCGGGGAAGGTAAAATTATGGCGCGGCGGGCCTCGCGAAAAAAAATCGCGCCATCGCTCATTTTTATATTGTGCGAAATTAAATTGTACACTATATAAAATCCCGTAGCGACGTTGATCCCCTCTAGGAGAGCCACCATGACCCCGCTTTACACCACCACCGCAACCGCCACCGGCGGCCGTTCCGGCCGCGTCACCTCGGCCGACGGCATCATCGACATGGTGCTGGCGATGCCCAAGGAACTGGGCGGTCCCGGCAATGCCGCCAACCCGGAAACCTTCTTCGCCTCCGGCTATGCCGCCTGCTTCCAGGGCGCGCTGGGCCTGGTGGCCCGCAATCAGAAGATCGCCCTGCCCGCCGGCAACACCGTCACGGTCACCATCGGCATAGGCAAGGACGAAACCTCCTTCGGCCTGAACGCCAAGATCGTGGTGCATCTGCCGGGTCTGGATCAGGCCGCCGCCACCGCGCTGGCCAATGCCGCCCATCAGGTCTGCCCGTATTCCAAGGCCACCCGCGGCAATATCGAAGCGGTGGTGGAAGCCACGGTCTGATATAATTCCTCGCCTCTCCGGCGCCGGGTTGCGAAACCCGGCGCCGCTAAATCCGAAACGCCATGACCGCCGATAGCCGCCTCCTGCTCGACAACCAGCTCTGCTTCGCGCTCTACGCCGCCTCCAATGCGATGACGCGGCTGTATCGCGACCGGCTGGAGCCGCTCGGCCTCACCTATCCGCAATATCTGGTGCTGCTGGTGCTGTGGGAGGGCGACAACCTCACGGTGTCGCAGCTCGGCGAGCGGCTCTATCTCGATTCCGGCACCCTCACCCCGCTGCTCAAGCGCATGGAGACCGCCGGCCATATCGCCCGCCGCCGCGACCCCGCCGACGAGCGCCAGGTGCGCATCAGCCTCACCCCGGCCGGCCAGGCGCTGAAGGCCGATGTGGCCGAGATGCATAAGGGCCTGGCCTGCCTGCTGCCCCTGCCGCCCGCCGATCTGGCCCGGCTGCGCGCGGAATTGCGCGGATTTTCGGCGGCCCTGAATGGCCGTATCCCCGAGTAATCCACAAGCTTACCCCCAATATTTGGTCAAACCCCTCTTGAGGGACCACTAGATATTGCGTAGTCTCGGCCCGATCAGATTTCTGCCCGAGGATAGACGCCATGTCGCTGCTGGATGCCAAGCCGGTCTACAAGCCCTTTCAATATCCCTGGGCGTATGAGGCCTGGATGACGCAGCAGCGCGTGCATTGGCTGCCCGAGGAAGTGCCGCTGGCCGACGATGTGAAGGATTGGCAGAAGAAGCTGACGCCGGGCGAGAAGAATCTGCTGACGCAGATTTTCCGCTTCTTCACCCAGGCCGATGTGGAAGTGAATAACTGCTACATGAAGCATTACGCGCGGGTGTTCAAACCCACCGAAGTGCAGATGATGCTGGCCGCCTTCGCCAACATGGAGACGGTGCATATCGCCGCCTATTCGCATCTGCTCGACACCATCGGCATGCCCGAGGAAGAATATTCCGCCTTCCTCCGCTACAAGGAGATGAAGGACAAATACGATTACATGCAGCAATTCGGCGTCGATACCAAGGCCGATATCGCCAAGACCTTGGCGGTGTTCGGCGCCTTCACCGAAGGCCTGCAATTATTCGCCAGCTTCGCCATCCTGATGAACTTCCCGCGCTGGAACAAGATGAAGGGCATGGGCCAGATCGTCAGCTGGAGCGTGCGCGATGAATCGCTGCACACCAACTCGATCATCAAGCTGTTCCATACCTTCCTGGAAGAGAATCCGGAAATCTGGACGGAAGACTTCCAGCGCGATCTCTATGTCGCCTGCTCCACCATCGTCGATCACGAGGACGCCTTCATCGACCTCGCCTTCGAAATCGAAGGCGTGCAGGGCCTCACCGCGCAGGAAGTGAAGGATTACATCCGCTGGACCGCCGACCGCCGCCTGATGCAGCTCGGCCTGCAGCCGATGTATCGCGTGGAAAAGAACCCGCTGCCCTGGCTGGATGCGATCCTGAACGGCGTGGAACACACCAATTTCTTGGAGAACCGCGCCACCGAATATTCCAAGGCGTCGACCCAGGGCAACTGGGAAGAAGCTTTCGCCTGACGGCGAAGGGGGAAGAAGCTTTCGCCTAAGCGGAAGCCTCACCTTCAAGCCAGGATATTCACCGTCAGCCGCTGCTGATCGCGCTCGGCGCGCAGGGTGATGCCGGCGGCGGCCTGCTGCTGCTGGGCCTGAGCCAGCAATTGCGCAGCGGCGGCCAGGGTATCCGCATCGGCGCCGCCTTCCGCCACCAGCTTGATCGCACCGGTGAAACGCGCATCGGCCTGCCGCAAAGCCGCCAGGCTGGCGCCGAATGCATCTGTGAGGCCGCCAATCATCGCCGATATCCTATTGAAAGCGCGTCTTGCGCCATAGCCTACGCATTATACCATCATCCCGGCTTTTGCAAAAAGCCCGATATCTGTTCACTTTCCGTGTTTCATGTGAAGCGGGTTACGGAAAGCAAGCAGTAGAATCAAACTCATATATCGAACCGTCACTCCCGCGAAAGCGGGAGTCCACGCCCCTTCGCGCCCAAGCCCACTGAACCATGGATGCCCGCCTGCGCGGGCATGACGCCAAGAGTATCGCGGTTCACGCCATTCAACTGCATGTTCAGGGCCGCATGCCTAAGGGCGCATAAAAGTGAAATCCTGCTCCTCGATATTGTCCATGGCGAAGGCCAGTTCGGAGCGGATGTCGTCGGTGCCGCGGCAAGTTTTCAGCAGGCGCACGGCTTCGGCGATCAAGTTGGTGGCCAATGTATCTGCCGTGATGGAATGCTGGCGGGCTTCGGCCAGGGCGGCTTCCACATGGCGGTTGGCGATTTGATACGGGCTGGTCATGGCCTAGCTCCCATCGGGTCGATCCGCAATAAAATGCGCCGGCGCCAGCCATGGCGCATTGAGCGAAATCAAGCCTCCGGCGAAGACTTTGCCGGAACCCTCGTCTATACTGCTCCCATACGCAATCATCTGCTTAGCCATGACATCGAACGCCTCCGCCCTTCCCGAAAACCCGCTGCTGCCCATTCCGATCGACCAGTATCGAAACGGCAATACCGGCATTCCCTTCGCGCACCGGTTGCAATCCGGTAAGCCCGGACCGAAAGTGCTGATCACCGCGCTGATCCATGGCAACGAGGTTTGCGGCGCGCATGCGCTGGATCTGCTGCTGGCCTCCGGCTTCCGCCCGCTGATCGGCGAATTGACGTTGGCGTTTTGCAACACCGCCGCCTATCTGCGCTTCGATCCGCAGCAGCCGACCGCTTCGCGCTTCGTGGATGAGGATATGAACCGCGTCTGGGCCGACGATGTGCTGGCCTCGCAGCGCAGCTCGCTGGAGCTGGAGCGCGCGCGGGAAATCCTGCCGCTGGTGCGGGACGCGGATTTCCTGCTCGACATCCATTCGATGCAGACCGAATCCCCCGCCCTGGTGCTGTCGGGTCCGCATGCCAAGGGCCGCACATTGGCGGCGCAAGTCGGCGTGCCCGCCTTCGTGGTGGCCGATAAGGGCCACAAGGCCGGCCTGCGCATGCGCGACCATGGCCTGTTCGGCGAGGCCGACACGAAGCAGAATGCCCTGCTGGTGGAATGCGGCCAGCATTGGCAGCAGCCGAGCCGCGCGGTGGCCATCGAAACCATGCTGCGCTTCCTGATCGCGCTGGGCCAGGCCGGCCCGGAGATTTTGGCAAAGCATGGCCTATCCGCCGCGCCGCCGAGGCCGCAAACCTTCGTGGAAGTGACCGAGGCCGTCACCATCGAGAGCGAGGATTTCCGTTTCCGCAAAGAATATCGCGGGCTGGAAATCATTCCGCAGGCCGGCACCGTGCTGGCCGATGACGGCGCCAAGCCGGTGCGCACGCCTTACGACGATTGCGTGCTGATCATGCCGACCAAGCGGCTGAAGCCGGGCCAAACTGCCGTGCGGCTGGGGCGGATATTGGAGCCGGCAACGCAATCGTGAAGCGCGCCAGCATCTATACCTGGGACGGGCTGGGCCAGGGCCTGCTGCGCAGCATTCCGGCGCTGCTTTGCGGCGCCGTGGGCGGGGCGATCTTCGTCTGGCTGCGCATGCCGCTGGCCTGGATGCTGGGTTCGATGTTCGTGGTGGGCGCCTATGCGCTGCTGGCGCGCCAGCATTGGCCGAAGCCGAAAGTGGATCTGCGGCTGCGCGCGCTGATGATCGTGGTGTTGGGCGTGATGCTGGGCAGCGCCTTCACGCCCGATATGCTGAACCGCTGGGGCGAATGGTTTGGCCTGATGGGGCTGATGCTGGTTTATGTGCCGCTCGCCACCGCCTGCTGCTATTGGATTTTCCGCAAACTGGGCGGCTTCGATCCCACCACCGCCTATTTCGCCGCCACGCCGGGCGGATTGCAGGAAATGACCATGGTGGGCGAAGCCATGGGCGGCCATGCCGGCTCGATCGTGCTGTCGCATACCGTGCGGGTCTTCATCGTGGTGATGACGATCCCGTTCTATTTCCGCCTGATCGAGGGCATGAACGTGCCCTCGATGCCTCCGGGCGGCAGTTTCGGCAGCCTGGCGGCGGACGATGCCGGCTTGCTGGTGGCCAGCGGATTGCTCGGCTGGATATTGGCGCGGCGACTGCGGATTCCAGCGGCGCAACTGGTGGGGCCGATGCTCTGCTCGGCCATCGTGCATCTGCTGGGCTGGTCCACCGCCAAGCCGCCGGTGGAAGCCGTGGCGGTGGCGCAGATCGTGGTGGGCGCTTCGCTGGGCAGCCGCTTTTCCGGTATTCCCTTGCCGCATTTGCTGCGCGTGGCGCGGCTGGCGGCGGGTTCGGCCATCATCATGCTGGGCCTGGCGCTGGGGATGGTTCTGCTGTTCGCCGAACCGCTGAAGCTAAGCCGCGAAAGCCTTACCCTGGTGCTTGCGCCGGGCGGCCTGGCCGAGATGAGCTTGGTTGCGCTGGCGCTCGGCGTGGAAGTGGCGCTGGTATCCTCGATGCATGTGTTCCGCATCGTGGTGGTGGTGATCCTGGCGCCGTTCTTTTTCCGGCTCTTGAAAGTCAAATCCGGGCCAGAATGAACAGCCGCTTGAACGGAAAGATCGTGCAGCCATCGGCTTGCTTCGGATAAGCCTTCGCCACGCGGGCGCGATAATCGGCCTCGAAAGCCGCGCGCTCTGCGCCTTCCAACCGATCGAGAAACTGCTTCAGCCAAGTGCCCTTGGTATATTCGGCCACCGGATTATCGCCGCTCAGCACCTGGATGTAATCGGTTTCCCACAGGCTCAGCGCCGAAACGCGATCATGCAGCAGACGCCAATATTCGGCCGGCGGCCAGACCGGACGCCGGCGCAGATGCGGCAACAGCTTGCCGCGCCATGGCCCCTGTTCGATGGCATCGTTGATGCAGGTATGCGAAGGCGCGTCGAAATTGCGCGGCATCTGCACGGCCAGCCAGCCGCCCGGCTTCACATGCCGCAGCATGGCGGGCAGCAGGCTTTCATGCCCGTCCAGCCAATGCAGCGTGGCGTTGGAAAACAGCACATCCACCGGCGCATCCGGCTGCCATTCGGCTACATTGGCCTGCACGAAATCCACGCCCGGATGATCGGCGCGCGCCTTGGCCAGCATTTCCGGCGAGGCATCGACGCCGGTCAGCTTCGCCTCCGGCCAGCGCGCCCGCAGCATGGGCGAGAGATTGCCGGCACCGCAGCCGAAATCCACTACCCGCTCAGGCATCTGGGCCGGTATGCGAGACAGCAGGTCGAGCGCCGGCTGCAGGCGCTCGTTGGCGAATTTGAGGTATTGCGCGGGGTCCCAGGTCATGGGAAGAAGCTTAGCGCCATCCGAGGGAACGCCATAATGAATTTACTGCAACGGGATTTCGATTTCTCTCAACCCATGCTGCTGGAGGGCATGCGGGTGCTGCCCGAGCATATCGACGCCAATGGGCATATGAATGTGGGCTATTACAATGTGATCTTCGATCTGGCGCTGGACAAATTCTTCATCCCGTTCGACCTGGATTGGAGTTATGTGCAGCGCACCAACCTTTCCACCTTCGTGCTAGAAACCCATGTCTGTTATTTGCAGGAAGTGGTGCAGGGCGACCCGCTGCGTTTCACGTTCCAGCTTTTGGATTGCGATGCCAAACGGCTGCATTACTTTATCGGCATGCATCACGCCGAAAAGAATTATCTCGCCGCCACATCCGAGCAGGCATTGCTGCATGTGAGCCTGGAGACCAGACGAACGACGCCTTTCCCCGAAGAACACCAGGCGTTGTTCGCGCGCATGCTGGAAGGCCATGCCAAGCTGCCGCGCCCCGAGCAGGCCGGCCGCAGCATCGGCCTGGCGAAAAAGCCTAAAGCTTGATCTCGACTTCCACGAAGGCCATGGGCGCGGAGCCTGCGTTGATCACATCATGCGCCACGCCCTTGGGCCGCGAATAGCTGCCGCCCGCCGGCATCTCGGCGAAGCTCTCGACGCCGTCCTTGTCGATCAGCTTCAGCCTAGCGGCGGTGAGATAGGTCACCACATAAGGATATTCATGCACATGGAATCCGGTGGCGGCGCCGGGCGCGAAATCCCAGCGCGTGATGCGCACCCGCTCGTCGTCAACCTGCTGGGTTGGAACCGCCTGTTTCGTCATTCGCTGTCTCCGCTGGCCGGCGTCGTTTGGAATAAGGTGCGCGCAACGGCCTGCCGCGCGCAAGCGCTTTCAGCATGCCGCGAAAAGTGTGCACTTCCTGGGCGGCCAGCGGCACACGCTGCAAAGCCGAGCGCAGATTGCGCAGAATGGCCGAACGCTTGCTTTCCACGTTGTGGAAGAAACCCGAGGCGTCCAGTTCCTCGGTCAGATGGTCGAACAGACCCTGCAACTCGCCCTGGCTGGCGAAGCCGCCGCGCACGGTTTCCAATTGCCGGCCCGCCGTCTCGTCGGCGGCGGTGAACCATTCATAACCGAGCAGCAGAACCGCCTGGGCGAGATTGAGCGACGAAAAACCCGGATTGAGCGGCACGCTGATGGCGGCATGGGCCAGCGCCACATCCTCGTTGTCGAGCCCGGTGCGTTCGGGCCCGAACAGGATGCCGACGAGCTGTCCCTGCCCGGTTTCCGCGCGCATGCGGCCGGCCGCCTCGCGCGGGGTGAACACTTCCTTCATCATGTCGCGATGCCGCGCGGTGGTGGCATAGACGCGATGCAGATCGGCCACCGCATCCGCCGTGGTGGCGAATACGCTGGCGGCATCCAGCACCGGATCGGCCTTGCTGGCCAGCACATACGCGGATGGATTGGGCCAACCATCGCGCGGCGCCACCAGGCGCAATTCGGTCAGGCCGCAATTCAGCATGGCGCGGGCGGCGGCGCCGATATTTTCGCCCAATTGCGGCTGCACCAGGATCACCACCGGGCCGCGCCGCAGCGGGCCCGGCGGCGCCAGCTTGCCCAGCTTAGGACGGAAAGTGCCGGCCATGTGTCAATGTACGGAAGGCGGCGCGCCGTCGCGGCGCAGCTTCCAGTCGATGCTGTCCATCAGCGCCACGAAAGCCGCATCCACGATATTGGGCGACACGCCCACCGTGGTCCAGCGATTGCCTTGGCCATCGGCGCTTTCGATCATCACCCGCGTGGTGGCATCGGTGCCCCCATTGAGGATGCGCACCTTGAAATCGACCAGGCGCAGATCGTCGAGATATTTCTGATACTGGCCGAGATCCTTGCGCAAGGCATGATCCAGCGCGTTCACCGGGCCGTTGCCTTCCGCCACCGAGAACAACGTCTCGCCATCCACGCGCACCTTCACGGTGGCTTCCGATACCGTCACCAATTCGCCGCGCGCATTGAAGCGCCGCTCGACCATGACGCGGAAACTCTTCACGTCGAAATATTTCGGCTGCTGGCCGAGCGTGCGGCGCGCCAGCACTTCGAAGCTGGCTTCCGCGCCATCGTAGGAATAGCCCTCGGCTTCGCGTTGCTTCACATCATCCAGCAGCGTGTTGAGACGCGGATCGGCGGCATCGAATTCGATGCCGGCTTCCTGCAGCCGCACCAGCAGATTGGAGCGGCCGGCCTGATCGGAAATCAGGATATGGCGCTTGTTGCCCACGCTTTCCGGCGGCACATGCTCGTAGGTGCGCGGATCCTTCATCACCGCAGAAACATGCAGCCCGCCCTTATGGGCAAAGGCAGAAGCGCCCACATAGGCGGCATGGCGGTTGGGCGCACGATTGAGCAATTCGTCCAGCACCCGCGAGGTGGCGGTGAGGTGCTTCAAATCCTGCTCGCTCAGGCCGATATCCACATGCTCGGCGAACCAGGGCTTCAGCATCAGCGAGGGGATCAGCGCGATCAGATTGGCATTGCCGCAGCGTTCGCCCAGGCCGTTCAGCGTGCCCTGCACCTGGCGCACGCCGGCCTTCACGGCGGCCAGCGTATTGGCCACGGCATTCTCGGTGTCGTTATGGGTATGGATGCCGAGGCGGTCGCCGCTGCCCAACTTGGCAACGATCTCGCCGACGATGCGCTCTACTTCATGCGGCAAGGTGCCGCCATTGGTGTCGCACAACACGGCCCAGCGCGCGCCGGCATCCAGCGCGGCTTTCACGCAATCCAGCGCGAAGCCGGGATTGGCCTTGTAGCCATCGAAGAAATGCTCGGCATCGAACATCGCCTCGCCGAAGCGGGCATGCGATGCCGCGATGCTGTCGGCGATCAATTCGATATTCTCGGCCAGGCTGATGCCCAGCGCCACATCCACCTGAAAATCCCAGCTCTTGCCCACCAGGCAGGCGGCATCGGCCTTGGCATTGAAAATCGCCGCCAAGCCCGGATCGTTGCCGGCCGAGCGGCCGGGCCGCTTGGTCATGCCGAAAGCCACGCGCTTGGCGCGCTTGAGCGGCAGGTCTTCGGCGAAGAATTCGCTGTCGGTGGGGTTGGCGCCGGGCCAGCCGCCTTCGATATAAGCCACGCCCAGGCGGTCCAGCGCACGCGCGATGCTGCGCTTGTCTTCCACCGAAAAATCGACGCCCTGGGTTTGCGCGCCATCGCGCAATGTGGTGTCGAACAGATAAACCCGATCCTTAACCACGATCACCTCCACGCAACCGCGCGACCGCCCGATCATGGCCGATCAGCGGCAGCAGCGCCTGCATTTCCGGCCCCTTGTCGCGGCCGGTCAGGGCCAGGCGCAGGGGATGGAACAAAGCCTTGCCCTTGGCGCCGGTGGCGGCCGATACCGCCTGCGTCAGCGCCTTCCAAGTGGCGCCATCCCAGGGTTCGGAAGGCAAAGCCGCAACGGCGGCCTGCGTTACCTTGGTATCCTCGATCACCGGCACGATCGGGCCATGCACCACCTGCCACCAATCTTCCGCTTCGGCCAAAGTGGCGATATTGCCGCGAATGGCCCGCCAGAAATCTTCCGTGGCGCCTGCCGGCAGACGATCCGCCACGGCCTGATAAGGCAGGATATGCAGCAGCCGGGCATTCAGCAGCTCCAATTCCTGCATATCGAAATGCGCCGGCGCGCGGCCGAAGCGTTCGAGGGAAAATTCC
>JAYSEE010000137.1:0-9649 GCA_041914045.1 Ferrovibrio sp.
TGGTCAGCGGGCCGCGTTCCACTTTCGCAATCCGGTAGCTGGGCGCTTCGGGCGGCGCGAAATATTGCCGCCAAAGCAGGAAGCCGCCGCCGCCCGCCAACCCGATCAGCAACAGCAAAACACCGATTTTACGCAGCGAAAGACGCGAGGATGTGGCCGGCATCGGGGCACGTTATGTTTGTTGTCCGGCGCCCTTATAACATATTCGTGAAGCGGAATCCCGCGCCGGATTGATCCGGCGGAAAACGGCTAGGCCGGGATCAGATCGGCATAGACGAAGCCGTCGCGCTCCACCACCTCGCCCAGGCGCACGTCTATCGGCGCCTCGAACATCGGGCCGGCCACCACGGCGGTGTGGAATTCGCCATTCTCGCCGCAGGGATCGACGCCTGCCGGCAGGTCGGCCAGCAGGCCGGCATCGAAGCGGCGGCCGGCGAAGCTTTTATCCAGCTTGCGCGGATCGACGGTGACCAGATGCGCCGACAGGCCATCGGCGATCATGGCGCGGGCCAGATCGGCGGTATCGCGGCCCCAGAGCGGGTAGATCGCCTGCATGCCGATGGCGGCCAGCTTTTCGGTGCGATAGGCGCGGATGTCTTCCAGATACAGGTCGCCGAACACCATATGGCGCACGCCCTGGCCGGCGATCTCGGCCATCGCCTTCGCCATGCGGGATTCGTATTCATCGTTGGAGCAGGGCCAGGGCAGCGGCACCTTGAGGCAGGTCAGGCCGGTGGCGGCGATCTGGCGATCCAGCAGTTCGTTGCGCGTGCCATGCATGGCCACGCGGTCGAAGGCTTCATTGGTGGTGGTGATCAGGCCGACGATATCGGCCAAACCCTGCCGCCGGGCTTCGAACAGCGCATAGGCGCTGTCCTTGCCCGACGACCAGGAAAGATAAGCCTTAGGCTTATCCTGGATTGGCTGGCTCAGGAGAAAGCCTGAAGCCCGGTGATGGCGCGGCCCAGGATCAGGGCGTGGACATCATGGGTGCCTTCGTAGGTATTCACGGTTTCCAGGTTCACCATGTGGCGGATCACATGGTAATCCTCGTGAATGCCGTTGCCGCCGTGCATGTCGCGCGCCATGCGGGCGATATCCAGCGCCTTGCCGCAGGAATTGCGCTTGATCAGCGAGATCATTTCCGGCGCGGCCTTGTCCTGATCCTTCAGGCGGCCGACCTGCAAGCAGGCGGCGAGGCCGATGGCGATCTCGGTCTGCATGTTGGCGAGCTTGAGCTGCACCAGCTGCGTGGCGGCCAGCGGACGGTTGAACTGCTTGCGGTCCAGCGTGTACTGGCGGGCTTGATGCCAGCAGGCTTCCGCGGCGCCCAGCGCGCCCCAGGCAATGCCGTAGCGGGCATTGTTGAGGCAGCCGAAGGGACCCTTCAGGCCTTCCACATTGGGCAGCCAGTTCTCATCCGGCACGAACACGTCGTCCATCACGATTTCGCCGGTGATGGAAGCGCGCAGGCTGATCTTGCCCTGGATCTTCGGCGCCGACAGGCCCTTCATGCCCTTGTCCAGCACGAAGCCGCGGATCACGCCGTCTTCGGTCTTGGCCCATACCACGAAGACATCGGCGATCGGGGCGTTGGAAATCCACATCTTGCTGCCGGTCAGGCTGTAGCCGCCGGGCACCTTCACGGCGCGGGTCTTCATGCTGCCCGGATCGGAGCCGGCATCGGGTTCGGTGAGGCCGAAACAGCCGATCCACTCGCCGGTGGCCAGCTTGGGCAGGTATTTCTGCCGCGTGGCCTCGGTGCCATAGGCATGGATCGGATGCATCACCAAGCTGGACTGCACGCTCATCATCGAGCGGTAGCCGCTATCCACGCGCTCGACTTCGCGGGCGATCAGGCCGTAGGACACATAATTGGTGCCGGCGCAGCCATAGCCGTCGATGGTGGAGCCGAGCAGGCCCAGTTCGCCCATCTCGCGGAAAATCGCGGGGTCGGTCTTTTCCTCGCGGAAAGCCTCCTTCACGCGGGGCATCAGCTTGGCCTGGGCGTAATCGCGGGCGGTGTCGCGCACCATCCGCTCTTCTTCGGTCAATTCGGCATCCAGCAGCAACGGGTCGTCCCACTGGAAGTGAGCGCGTGTATTCGCCATGTGTCTCTCGTTCGGTTATCGTCTGACTCGGCCGGTTCCGGCGGGGCAGGAGACTATATCAAGCGGCTGAAAGTGCAATCAGCACCTGCGTCAAACTGCGGTATTCACCTGGCAGACGGAACCACCGCCGTGGCCTCGATTTCGACCTTGGCGCGATCTTCCAGCAGGTCCGCCACCTGAACCAAGGTCATGGCCGGAAAATGCCGGCCGAAAATGTCGCGATAGGCCCGGCCGATGGCCTCCGAAGCGGCCAGATATTCCCGCTTGTCGGTGACATACCAAGTCATCCGGGTGACATGCTCGGGCCGGGCGCCGCCCTCGGCCAGCACCCGCACGATATTCAGCATGGCCTGGCGCGCCTGTTCGCCGAAATCGTCGGTTTCGAACTGCGCCTGGGCGTTCCAGCCGATCTGGCCGGCCACATGCACATGCACGCCCTCGGCCAGGATGCCGTTGGCATAGCCCTTGGGCTTCACCCATTCGGCCGGATTCAGGATGCGCATGGCGTACTCCCCTCGGTAAATACTTTAGATATAAAATAAACCGGAATTCGCCGCCGCGAAAGCCCTGGCTTGTGAGGCCGCGCAATTCAGGCTAGCAAAGGCCATGAGCGACGACGATCTCGAAGCCATTATCGAATTCCGCCGCGTCGGCAATGTGCTGAAGGTGATCGCGGTGGACCCGGCCAGCGGCACCGAAGTGTCGATGGTGGGCGATCCGCGCTATTCGCAGCAGGAACTGGGCCGGCTGGCGGCGCGCAAGCTGCGTTACGTGCTGAACAAGCAGGCCGGCAAGAATCCTTAACACTTGCGGCGGCGGCCGGTTTCGGGCCATGCTTTGCCCAACAACAGGGATTCTCTCGGGGAAAAATGGAATATTTTCTCCAGCAGACCATAAACGGCGTCACGCTCGGCGCGGTTTATGCGCTGATCGCCATCGGATACACGATGGTTTACGGCATTATCGGCATGATCAATTTCGCCCATGGCGAAATCTACATGATCGGGGCCTTCATCGCGGTGATCACCTTTTCGATCCTCGGCATGCTGGGGATTACCTGGGTACCGCTGGCGCTGGTGATCGTGTTGACGGTGTCGATGGCCGTCACCGGACTCTATGGCTGGACCGTGGAGCGCATGGCCTATCGGCCGTTGCGCGGCTCGGTGCGGCTGGCGCCGCTGATCTCGGCCATCGGCATGTCGATCTTCCTGCAAAACTACGTGCAGATCGCGCAGGGCGCCAAGATCAAGCCGTTGCAGCCGGTGATCCGCGGCGGCATCACCCTGCTGGAAGGCGACAGCTTCTCGGTCAATGTCAGCTATCTGCAGATGATGATCATCGCCATGACCATCGTGCTGATGGCCGGCTTCACCTGGCTGATCGCCGCCACGCCGCTCGGCCGGGCGCAGCGCGCCACCGAGCAGGACCGCGTGATGGCCTCGCTGCTGGGCGTGAATACCGACCGCACCATCTCGCTCACCTTCGTGTTGGGCGCGGTGCTGGCCGCCGTGGCCGGCGTGATGGTGACCATGTATTACGGCGTGGTGGATTTCTATATCGGCTTCCTGGCCGGCTTGAAGGCCTTCACCGCCGCCGTGCTGGGCGGCATCGGCAGCCTGCCGGGCGCGATGCTGGGCGGCCTGCTGATCGGCCTGATCGAATCCTACTGGTCGGCGTATTTCAGCATCGAATACAAGGATGTGGCGGCTTTCTCGATCCTGGTGATCGTGCTGATCTTCCGGCCTACGGGCTTGCTCGGCAGACCCGAGGTCGAGAAGGTATGACGATGACGGCGCAGCAGCGGGTGAAGGATGCAGCGCTCGCCGCCCTGGTGGCCGCGATTCTTGCGTTGCCGATGCTGGGTTTCGAGACCGTGGATACCGGCGGCCCGCTCGGCATCAAGACGCGCTGGCATTATGTGGCCTATGCCGCCATCGCGGTGTTCATCGGCCGGCTGCTGCTGATGCTGTGGCGCGACCGGCGCGCGGCTTCCGAGATGGAAGGCAAGCCGAAACGCGAATGGCTCGCCCAGCTCAGCCGCAAGGCCGATAGCTGGCTGATGCCGGCCATGATCGCCTTCGCCGTGGCGATGCCGATGCTGCCATTCGCCGACCGCACAATGGTCGATCTCGGCACCGTGGTGCTGATCTACGTGATGCTGGGCTGGGGGCTGAATATCGTGGTCGGCCTGGCCGGTTTGCTCGATCTCGGCTATGTCGCCTTCTACGCCGTGGGGGCCTATTCCTACGCGCTGCTCTCAAAAAATTTCGGACTGAATTTCTGGGAATGCCTGCCGCTGGCGGGTTTGTTCGCGGCGATGTTCGGCGTGGCGCTGGGCTTTCCGGTGCTGCGGCTGCGCGGCGATTATCTCGCCATCGTCACGCTCGGTTTCGGCGAAATCATCCGCATCGTGCTGCTGAACTGGCAGCCGGTGACCGGCGGGCCGAACGGCATATCGGGCATCGCGCGGCCGAGCTTTTTCGGCTTTCCGTTCAGCGCCGATCCGCCGGAAGGCAGCACCGCCTTCCATCAGCTATTCGGCCTGGAATACGCCTCGCTGCACCGCATCGTGTTTCTGTATTACCTGATCCTGGCGCTGGCGCTGCTGACCAACCTGTTCACCCTGCGCATCCGCCGCCTGCCGGTGGGCCGCGCCTGGGAAGCCTTGCGCGAGGATGAAATCGCCTGCCGCGCGCTGGGCATCAATCCCACCAACACCAAGCTGACCGCCTTCGCCATCGGCGCGATGTTCGGCGGTTTCGCCGGCAGCTTCTTCGCCACGCGGCAGGGCTTCATCAGCCCGGAAAGCTTCACCTTCATCGAATCCGCCGTGATCCTCGCCATCGTGGTGCTGGGCGGCATGGGCAGCCAGGCCGGCATCGTGCTGGCGGCGGCCTTCCTTACCTTGCTGCCGGAGCTGGCGCGCGAATTCTCGCTGTTCCGCATGCTGGCTTTCGGCCTTGCCATGGTGCTGATCATGGTCTGGCGGCCGCAGGGCCTGCTGTCGCACCGCGATCCCACCATCCGGCTGAAACCGGCCCCAGGCGGAGGCGGGGAATGAGCGCCGCCTTGCCGTTGCTGCAAGTCGATCATCTCACCATGCGCTTCGGCGGCCTGGTGGCGGTGAACGACGTATCCTTCGTGGCCCGGCCGCGCGAGATCACCGCCATCATCGGGCCGAACGGCGCCGGCAAGACCACGGTGTTCAACTGCATCGCCGGCTTCTACAAGCCCACGGTGGGCCGGCTGCTGATGCGCAGCCAGGGCCAGGAATACCTGCTCGAACGCATGCAGGGCCATGATATCGCCGCCCAAGCCAGGGTGGCGCGCACTTTCCAGAATATCCGGCTGTTCCCCAAGATGACCGTGCTGGAAAACCTGATCGTCGCCCAGCATAACCGGCTGATGCGGGCCTCGGGCTATACCTTGCTGGGGCTGATCGGCTGGCCGGGCTATCGCCGCGCCGAGAACGAGGCCGTCGAGCGCGCGCGCTATTGGCTGCGCCATACCGCGCTGGAGGACGATGCCGATACACTGGCCGGCGGTCTGCCCTATGGCGGCCAGCGCCGGCTGGAAATCGCCCGCGCGATGTGCACCGAGCCGGCCTTGCTCTGCCTGGACGAGCCGGCCGCCGGCCTCAATCCGCGCGAAAGCGCCGAGTTGAACGACCTGCTGCGCTTCATCCGCGACGAACATGAATGCGGCGTGCTGCTGATCGAGCATGACATGAGCGTGGTGATGCGCATCTCCGATCATGTCGTCGTGCTGGATTACGGCAAGAAGATCGCCGATGGCGCGCCGGATGCGGTGCGCAATGATCCGGTGGTGATCAAGGCCTATCTGGGCGAGGAATTCGAGGAACCTGCGCAAGCGGCGGCGGGGCAGGGCTGATGCTGAGCCTGCGCGGCATCCATACCTATTACGGCGCGGTGCATGCGCTGAAGGGCGTCGACCTCGACGTGGCGGAAGGCGAGATCGTGGCGCTGATCGGCGCCAACGGCGCCGGCAAATCCACCTTGCTGATGACGATCTGCGGCAATCCCAAGCCTCGGCGCGGCAGCATAGAATTGCGCGGCGAAAGCCTGCTCAACGTGCCGATCCACGATCTGGTGCGGCGCGGCCTGGCGCATGCGCCGGAAGGCCGCCGCATCTTTCCGCGCATGACGGTGCTGGAAAACCTGCGCATGGGCGCGGTGGCCTGCGATCCGTCGCATTTCGACGACGACCTGGAGCGCGCCTTCACGCTGTTTCCGCGCCTGAAGGAGCGCCGCGACCAGCGCGGCGGCACGCTGTCGGGCGGCGAACAGCAGATGCTGGCCATTGCGCGTGCGCTGATGAGCCGGCCGCGCCTGCTGCTGCTGGACGAACCCTCGCTGGGGTTGGCGCCGTTGGTGGTGCGGCAGATTTTCGACATCATCCGGGAAATCAATCAACGCGACGGCGTGACGGTGCTGCTGGTGGAGCAGAATGCCTTTCACGCCCTCAAATTGGCGCATCGCGGCTATGTGCTGGTGAACGGCGCCATCACCATGAGCGGCAACAGCGCCGTTCTGCTGAACGACGAGCAGATCCGCGCGGCCTATCTGGAAGGCGGGCATTGATGGAAGCGGCGGCCGATAGCAGTTGGGGCATCTTCATCGGCTTCACGGTGATCCTCACCGGCGGCTGCGCCTTTCTGATGGGGCAGGCGGTGGCCAATACCTGGCGGCCGTTCTGGCAGCTTTATCCCTACAGCCTGCTGCTGGCCGCCACCGACCGCTTTCTGATCTTCGCGCTATTCAACGGCGAATTGCTGGCGATCAAACCCTATCTGCTGGCGGCGGCCGTGGTGTTCGGCCTGGCGGCCTTCGGTTTCCGCATCACCCGGGTGGATATGATGGTGCGGCAATACCCATGGCTGTTCCGCCGCAGTAGCCCGTTCACCTGGCAGACCGTAGCCGGCGGCAAGGATGGCTGAGGCGCAGCAATTTGTTGCCGTATTCCGGTCAACCCTTTAGAATTTATAACAACCGCAACCCTTGGGAGGTGCAAACTATGCGTAAACTTTATTCCGGTCTCGCCATGGCGGCCACGATTGCCCTGATGGCGGGCGGCGCTACGGCGCAGGTCAAGATCGCGCTGAACGGCCCGATCACCGGCCAGCTAGCCAGCTTCGGCGAGCAGATGAAGCGCGGCGCCGAAATGGCGGTGGCCGATCTCAACGCCAAGGGCGGCGTGAACGGCCAGAAGATTCAGCTCATCATCGGCGACGATCAATGCGACCCCAAGCAGGCCGTCGCGGTCGCCAACAAGTCGGCGCAGGAAAAAGTCGCCGCCGTGATCGGCCATTTCTGCTCGGGCTCGTCGATCCCGGCTTCCGAAGTCTACAAGGAAGAAAACATCCTGCAGATTTCGCCGGCCTCGACCAATCCCACCTTCACCGACCGCGGCCTGGCCAACGTGTTCCGCGTCTGCGGCCGCGACGACCAGCAGGGCGTGGTGGCCGGCGATTATCTGCTCGAGAAGTTCAAGGGCAAGAAGATCGCCGTACTGCATGACAAGACCGCCTATGGCAAAGGCCTGGCCGACGAGACCAAGAAGCGCCTGAACGCCAAGGGCGTCACCGAGGCGATGTACGAAGCCATCACCGCCGGCGAAAAGGACTATTCGGCGCTGATCTCGAAGATGAAGGCGGCCGGCATTGATGTGATGTATCTCGGCGGCTACCATCCCGAAGGCGGCCTGATCACCCGCCAGGCCAAGGAGCAGGGCCTGAACGCCCCGCTGATGGGCGGCGACGCGCTGGTCGACAAGCAGTTCTGGGCGATTTCCGGCGCGGCCGGCCAGGGCACGCTGATGACCTTCGACGCCGATCCGCGCCTCAACCCGGTGGCCAAGCCGATCGTCGACAAGTTCAAGGCCGGCGGCTACGACCCCGAGGGCTACACCCTCTACACCTACGCCGCCATTCAGGTCTGGGCGCAGGCCGCCACCACGGCCAAGTCGGTCAAGACCGCCGATGTGGCCAAGGCCATGAAGGCCGGCAAGTTCAGCACCGTGCTGAACGAAATCAGCTTCGACAAGAAAGGCGACACCACCACCCCGGCCTATAAGGTCTATGTGTGGAAGGACGGCTCTTATGGTTATGTGAACTAAGCCTAGTTCGCATTTAGTTCCAGAGAGACCCGGCGGATCGCTCCGCCGGGTTTTTTCTTACCCATATTTTTGCGCAAGGCTGCCATGCGGGCCTGCTTTTCCTTGCGGCTCGTATTGGCTAGACCCACCGGATATTATAGGGTCCGCCCCGTTACCATATCCCCGACACCATTCCGAGGTTTTGCCCGATGAGTAAGCCCCGCATCGCCTTTGCGGCGGACCATGCCGGTTTCGCCTTGAAGGACCAGCTGAAAGACGAGCTGGCGGCGCAGGGCTACCCGGTCACGGACCTTGGCACCAACGGGCCGGACAGCGTGGACTACCCGGATTTCGGCCGTAAGCTGGGCGAGCATATCGCCGCCGGCCAGGCCGATTTCGGCGTGGCGGTCTGCGGCAGCGGCATCGGCATCTCGATCGCCGCCAACCGGGTGCCGGGCTGCCGGGCCGCCCTGGTCAGCGAGGCGCTGTCGGCCCGGCTGTCGCGCCAGCACAACAACGCGAATGTCATCGCCTTCGGCGCCCGCCTGATCGGCCTGGATATCGCCCGCGATTGCCTGCAGCAATTCCTTGCCACCGAATTCGAGGGCGGCCGCCATGCCAAGCGGGTGTCCAAGCTCGATCTTCCGTCCTGATCGTACCGGAGTAGCAGCCATGTCCAGCAAAGCCGCCAATGCCAATGTCACCCATGCCGGTTTCTTCGAGCGCAGCCTGGCTGAGTCCGATCCGGACTTGTTCGGCGCGCTGCGCAGCGAACTGAAGCGCCAGCGCGAGCAGATCGAGCTGATCGCCTCGGAAAACATCGTCAGCCGCGCGGTGCTGGAAGCCCAGGGCTCGGTGCTGACCAACAAATACGCCGAAGGCTATCCGGGCAAGCGCTATTACAACGGCTGCGAATTCGCCGACGTGGCCGAAACCCTGGCCATTGAGCGCGCCAAGAAGCTGTTCGATTGCGGCTTCGCCAATGTGCAGCCGCATAGCGGCGCGCAGGCCAATCAGGCGGTGTTCATGGCCTGCCTGAAACCGGGCGACACCTTCATGGGCCTCGACCTTGCCGCCGGCGGCCATCTCACCCATGGCTCGGCCGCCAACCAGTCCGGCAAGTGGTTCAACGTGGTGAGCTACACCGTGCGCCGCGAGGACCAGCGCATCGACATGGAGCAGGTGGCCAAGCTGGCCGCCGAGCATAAGCCGAAGCTGATCATCGCCGGCGGCTCGGCCTATCCGCGCTTCTGGGACTTCGCCAAGTTCCGCGAGATCGCCGACAGCGTGGGCGCGGTGTTCATGGTGGATATGGCGCATTTCGCCGGCCTGGTGGCGGGCGGCGCGCATCCCAGCCCGTTTCCGCATGCCCATGTGGCCACCACCACCACCCACAAGACCCTGCGCGGCCCGCGCGGCGGCAT
>JAYSEE010000138.1:0-9487 GCA_041914045.1 Ferrovibrio sp.
GCGTGGTGAACAAGACGCTGATGGCGCTGCATATCATCGACGAGCCGATCCGCCTGATCTTCACCGAAACCGCGCTGATCGTCGGCGCGGTGAACATCTTCCTGCCTTTCATGATCCTGCCGGTCTATGCCGTGGTGGCGCAGATCGACAACCGGCTGAGCGAAGCCGCCGCCACTTTGGGCGCGCCGCCCCTGCTGCGTTTCCTGCGCGTGACCCTGCCGCTCAGCCTGCCCGGCATCGTGGCCGGCACGGCTCTGGTTTTCGCGCTGGCGGTTTCCGCTTACGTGATCCCCACCCTGCTGATGGGCGAACGCTATCAAACCCTGCCGACCTTGATCGCCAAGGCCTTCCTGCTCACTCGCGAACCGGCCTTCGGCGCAGCGGCCGGAGCGGTGCTGCTGGCCATCGCGCTGGCTGTGGTGCTGCTGAGCGCGCGGCTCGGCCGACCGAAAGCATGAGGCGCGCATGATCGGACGCATCGCCATCGGCTTCTCCATCCTCTGCATCCTGCTGGCGGCGGCTTTCCTGCTGGCGCCGCTGGCGGTGATCGTCGCCACCAGCTTTTCGCCCACGCCGGTTTTCGATCTGCCGCCGCTATTCGATCCGGGTGGCAGCCTGTCGCTGCGCTGGTATGGCCGCATCGGCAATCTCGACGGCTTCTGGCCGGCGCTGTTGCTCACCTTGCAGGTGGCGGCGCTGTCCACCGGCATTTCCCTGGTGTTGGGCACCATGGCGGCCATCGGCATCATTCGCGGCAAGCTGCCCGGCGGCGAGCTGTTCGGCGCCTTGCTGGTTTCGCCGTTGATGCTGCCGGGGCTGGTGATCGGCATCGCGCTGCTGCAATTCTTCCGCATGGCCGGGCTGAGCGCGGCCTATCCGGCCTTGATGCTGGCGCATCTGATCATCACCCTGCCCTATGTGGCGCGCACCATGCTGGCCGGCCTCACGCGGTTCGACTTCACCTTGATCGAAGCCGCGCGCACGCTCGGCTGCGGCTTTCCGGCCGCGATCATCAAGGTGATGGTGCCGGCCCTGGCGCCGTCCTTCTTCACCGCTGGCTTCTTCGCCTTCCTGGCCTCGTTCGACAATTATCCGATCTCGATCTTCCTCACCGATGCCCGCACCAAGACGCTGCCGATCAAGATGCTGCAATATATCGAGGAAGCGCCCGATCCCACCCTGGCCGCGCTTTCCAGCCTGATCCTGGCCGCCACCTTGCTGCTGCTGCTGCTCGGCGACCGCCTGGTCGGGCTGAACCGCATGGCCGGAACCGGAGATTGAACGTGTCTACACAAGCGTTTCCCCCACGCGACCTGATCGGCTATGGCGGCAAGCCGCCGGCCATCCGCTGGCCGAACGATGCCGCCGTTGCGGTATCCTTCGTGGTGAATTTCGAGGAAGGCTCGGAATTCACCGTTTCCGGCGGCGATGCGCATAACGAAGCGATCTATGAAGTGGTGCATCGGCTGGATGGCGCCGATCCTTGCATCGAAAGCCATTTCGAATACGGCACCCGCGCCGCCTGGTGGCGCATCATGGATCTGTTCGACCGCTTCGATGCCAAGGCCACGGTCAGCGCCTGCGGCCAGGCCGTGCAGCGCTCGCCTTTGTTGGCGCGCGATGCCGTGGCGCGCGGGCATGAGGTTTCCGCCCATGGCTGGCGCTGGCAGAGCCATGCCGGCATGGCGGAAGCCGAGGAACGCGACTGCATCGCCCGCACCGTGCAGGCCATCGAAGCCGCCACCGGGCAGCGGCCGCGCGGCTGGCATACGCGTTCGGCCGCGTCGCCCAATACGCGGCGCCTGCTGGTGGAGGAAGGCGGCTTTCTGTATGACAGCGACGCCTATAACGACGACCTGCCGTATTTCGTGCAGGCGGCGGGCAAGCGGCATCTGGTGCTGCCCTATGCCTTCGACACCAACGACATGCAATTCCAGAACACCCAACGCTTCGCCCGCGCCGAGGATTTCGCCGGCTATGTGACCGATGCCTATGACTGGCTGGCGCGCGAGGGACGGACCGCGCCGCGCATGCTCTCCATCGGCCTGCATCTGCGCATGATCGGCCGCCCCGGCCGCATCGGCGCGCTGGAGCGCATCCTGCGGCATATCAGCGAATCCGGCAGCGCCTGGATCGCCACGCGGGCGCAGATCGCGCAGCATTGGCTGGATCGGCATCCAGCCGGTTGAAGGTATTCCGCGCTAGAGACTCGACGAGGCCTTGAGGATCGCGGCGGTCAGCCGCAGATGCTCTTCCAGCGCGGCGCAGGCGCGCTCGGCGTCGCGGGCGATGGCGGCATCGAATATCGCCTTATGCTCGGTCGGCACATCGCGCGGCGCGGTGCCCAGCGGCAGCGACAGCCGGCGATAGCGTTCGGTCTGCTCGTACAGCATCGCGCGCATGCGTTGCAGCCAGGCATTGTCGCAGGCCGCCACCAGGCTGGCATGGTATTCGCCATGGGCGCGCGCCCAAACCGGGCTCAGATGCTGGCTCTTGCCTTCCTCGGTTTCCGTGAGGCGCGAGAGCCGGTGCCAGGCGGCCACCAGCTGGGTTTCCCAAGTCAGGTCGCCGCGCTGGATGGAAAGCCGCAGGCACATGGTTTCCAGCGCGATGCGCGCTTCCGTGATGTCGTCGAGCTCCTTGGGCGAAACCGGACTGACCGTGTAGCCGCGCTGCGGCTCGGACCGCACCAGGGCTTCCGATTGCAGCATCGACAAGGCCTCGCGCACCGCGCCGAGGCTGACATCCAGCTCGGCCGCCAGCGCCGCGATATTCAGCTTGGCGCCGGGCAGCAGCCTGCAAGTGAGGATATCGGAACGAATCCGTAAATAGGCGCGATGGGATTTGGTCGCGCCGGCCCCCGCCGCGCCATTCTCCGCCGGGAGCGCGTCGACTTGCGGTTTCAACTCGGTAACGGCTCCGACCATTTTTGCCCGAAAAATATATTGCAGCGCCAGAAATCTATGTGTTAGCCTTAAAATATACAAAAACGCTCGATCAAACAAGATCGTGTTGGAGGAAACGGCCATGAAAAGCAAAAAACGTCCTGGCGTGACCGGGATTCACTCCCTCGACCGCTTCGTTTTCAGCGTGCCCGATTTGGGCGCGGCGCGGGATTACTTCACCGCCTTCGGCTTGGATGTGCGCGATGCCGGCGGGCATCTCGACCTCTACACCTACGGCCACCCGCATCGCTGGGGCAGCGTGTATCAGAGCGGCCAGCCCAAGCGGCTGGAATACCTGACGCTGGGCGTGTTCGAGGAGGATTACGAGCCGTTGCAGCATCATCTGCGCAAGCTGGGCATCGCCAGCGCCGACCCGCATCCGCTGGTGGACAGCCAGGGTTTCTGGCTGCGCGATCCCGACGGCATCCTGCTGCAAATCGCCGTGGCCGAGAAATGCGCGCCCGACCAGAAGGGCGATGCCTATGGCCCGCTTTACGTCGACAATCCGATCGGCGTGAAGATCGGCCCCAAGCACAGCACCGCGCCGCAGGTGCGGCCGATCCGCCTCACCCATGCGTTGTTCTTCTGCACCGATGTGCCGCGTTCGGTGCGCTTCTACGAGGATGCGCTGGGCATGCGGCTGTCCGACCATTCCGGCGAGGTGATCGCCTTCATGCATGGCCCGCATTCCAGCGACCATCATCTGCTGGCCTTCGCCAAGGCCGATACCCGCGGCCTGCACCATACCAGCTGGGTGGTGCGCGGCATCGACGAGATCGGCCTCGGCGCCGAGCAGATGAAGGCCGCCGGCTACGATGTCGGCTGGGGCGTCGGCCGCCATGTCGTGGGCTCCAACTATTTCTGCTACATCCGCGACCCCTGGGGCAGCTTCACCGAATATTCCTACGATATCGACTTCATCGGCGCCGAAACCGAATGGCCGGCGCTGAATTATCCGCCGGAAGACGCGCTCTCGCTCTGGGGTCCGCCGCCGCCGGCCGATTTCATCGTCAACCACGAAAAACACGCTCCGTAACGCACGAAGCTTCCCAAACCCGCAGCAGTACAGGAAAACACGTATGCGACTCGTCAACTTCATTGATGCCGGCAAAACCCAACTGGGGGCGCGCAATGGCGACACGCTGGTCAACCTTACCGCCGCCGGCCTGCCCGACAGCGTGGATGCGCTGCTGAAAATGGGCGATGCCGGCCTGGCCAAGGCGCGCGAGGCCGCCGCCAAGGCCGCCGTGACGCTGCCTTTCGCCAAGGCCAAGCTGCTGGCGCCGGTGCTCAATCCGTCAAAGGCCATCGCGGTGGGCCTGAACTATATCGACCATGCCGCCGAGAGCCCCTACAAGGATGCGCCGAAATATCCGGTGCTGTTCCATCGCTTTCCGTCTTCCTGGGTGGCGCATGACGAGCCGCTGGTGAAGCCGAAAGTGTCGGATGAATTCGACTACGAGGCCGAAATGGCGATCATCATCGGCAAGACCGGCCGCTATATCGCCAAGGACAAGGCGCTGGAGCATGTGGCCGGCTATTCGCTGTTCAACGACGGCTCGATCCGCGACTATCAGTTCAAGTCGCATCAATGGATGATCGGCAAGAATTTCGATGCCAGCGCCAGCTTCGGGCCCGAATTGGTGACCCCCGACGAGTTGCCGGCCGGCGCCACCGGTCTGCGCATCCAGGCCCGCTTGAACGGCCAGGTGATGCAGGATGCCAACACCAAGGACATGATCTTCGATGTGGCCACCCTGGTCAGCACCTGCTCGGAAATCTTCGCGCTGCAGCCGGGCGATGTGATCATCTCCGGCACGCCGGCCGGCGTAGGCTTCGCCCGCAACCCGAAGGTTTTCATGAAGCAGGGCGACATCATCGAAGTGGAAGTGGACAAGATCGGCGTGCTGCGCAACGGCATCCGCAACGAATAATCGCAACGCATAAACAAAAAGACCAAGGAGGAAACGATGCTGAATATCAAACGCCTCGCCGCCGCTGCGGCGATCGCGCTGGGCTGCGCCGGGATGTTCTCGGCGCAGGCCGCGGCGCAGAACAACGCCCCGATCCGCATCGGCAGCACGCTGGCATTGACCGGCCCGCTATCGGCCACCGCGCTGGTGCATAAGCTGACCGGCGAAATCTATGTCGACGATCTCAACAGCCGCGGCGGCCTGCTGGGCCGCAAGGTGGAATGGATCGTCAAGGACGACCAGTCCAAGCCGGAAGTGGCGCGCACGCTGTATGAACAGCTGGTCACCTCCGACAAGGTGGACCTGCTGATGGGCCCCTACGCCACCGGCGCGATCCTGTCGGCCATCGGCGTGGCCCAGCGCTACAACAAGATGATCATTTCGCACACCATGGGCATTCCCGCCCTGGCGAAATACGACATGCATTTCCCCGGCTGGTCGGTCGGCCCCAAGCCGGAAGACACCGTGCCGGTAACGGTGTTCGAAGGCTTGGCGAAATTGCCCAAGCCGCCGAAGACCATCGCCATCGTCACCAGCAAATTCCCGTCCGTGCATTTCCTGTCGGTGGGTGCGCGCGAAGTGGCCAAGAAGCGCGGCCTGCAGGAAGTGCTGTTCCTGGAATGGGAATTCGGCAACCGCGATTTCGGCCCGATCGCCGCGCGCGTGAAGGATGCCAAGCCGGATCTGGTGTGGGTGGGCGATATCGGCCTGGAAGGCAACATGCTGCTCGAAGCGATGAAGAAGATCGACTACGAGCCGCCGCTGCACATGCATCTCTATCCGGCTCCGGGCCCGATGGCCAATGCGCCGGAAACCCAGGGTGCGCTGGCGCTCACCATCTTCGAAGAGCATGCGCCCTTCACCAACAATCCGGTGGCGGCCAAGTTCGTGAAGACCTTCAACGAGCGCGCCAAGGCCGCCGGCCTGCCCTACACCGCCGTGGAAACCCAGGCCGCGGCCTCCTTCTCGGCCTGGCAGATTCTGGAAGCCTCGGTGGTGGCGACCAAGAGCCTGGACGACCGCAAGATGGCCGATTGGCTGAAGGTCAACCAGGTGGACACCATCCAGGGCAAGCTGCGCTTCGATCGCGGCAACAATTACGGCGACGACCTGATGCGCATGAAGCAGGTTCAGGGCAAGAACTGGGTGACCGTATGGCCGAAGGATTGGGCCGCGCCCGGTTCCTCCATCCAGACCCGTTAAGTCGAAATACGAGTTGGTAGAATAATGACGCTCCCAAGCCTGAACCTTCTTGCCCAGTCGATTCTGTCGGGCATCTTCCTCGGCGGCATGTATGGGCTGATCGGTTTAGGCTTGGGGCTTTCCTGGGGCCTGCTGCGGCAGATCAATCTGGCGCATTTCGGCTATGTCTTCCTGTCCGGCTACCTCTGCTATCAAATGACCCAGCATTGGGGCATGGATCCGCTGATCAGCCTGCTGATTCTGCCGCCGGCCTTCTTCGGCATCGGCATGATTCAGCAATGGGCGCTGGCGCGCTTCCGCATCACGCCGTTCAATTCGCTGCTGGTTACGTTCGGCCTCACGGTGATGATCGAAAGCCTGATCCAATGGATCTGGACCGCCGATTTCCGCAAGATGCAAACCCATTACAACGAACTGAAATTCTCCGTCGGCGGCATTTTCGTGCCGATCCCCGAACTGGTTACGCTGCTGCTGGCCGTGGGTTTGGCTTTCGCCATCTGGGCCGGCATGCGCTTCACCGATCTGGGCAAGGCGATGCGCGCCATGGCCGAGGATGCCCCGATCGCGGCGGCCTTCGGCATCAACGAGCGCGGCCTGTCGCTGCTGCTCTCCGGCCTCTGCGTGGCGCTGGCGGCCGTGGCCGGCGTCTGCTTCGCCGTCATCTTCACGCTTACGCCCACGCAAATCTTCTCCTGGGTTGGCGTGGTCTTCGCCGCCGTGATGCTCGGCGGCCTGGGCAGCGCGCTCGGCCCGCTGGTGGCCGGCATCATCATCGGCGTGAGCGAGGCCATCGCCATGGTGCTGTTCGCGCCGAGCTGGGCGCCGATCGTGTCCTTCTCGCTGCTCATCCTGATGCTGCTGTTCCGCCCCGGGAGGGCCTGAGACCATGGACCGTCGCATTCTCACGGCCATTGTTGCCGGCGGCATCGCTTTGGCCGCTTTGCCCTGGCTCGGCCTGCCGGCCTTCTACGAATCCTTCCTGTATCTGCTGTTCCACTGGATCATCCTTGCGGTGTCGTGGAACATCCTGTCAGGCTATACCGGCTATTTCTCCTTCGGCCATGGCGCTTTCTTCGGCGCCGGCATTTATGGCGCGGCCTATCTGGCCGGTACGCTGGGCTGGCCCTTCCTGGCCAGCCTGCCCTTTGCCGCCCTGGTGGCGGTGCTGCTCGGCCTGGGCCTGGGCGCGATCGTATTCCGCGTCGCCAGCGTGCGCGGCGAGTTGTTCGCCTTGCTGACGCTTGCCGTCACTTTCGTGATCGCCACCATCATCCTCAACACCCGCATTGATGGCGGCCCCGGCATCTACATGATGGGCGTCGACATCCCCAAGCTCGGCCCCAGCCAGGCTTCGTCGATCTACATGATGGGCCTGATCCTGGCGGTGATCGCGCTGCTGGTTGCCTATGCGATCTACGCCTCGCGCTTCGGCGCCGGCCTGTTCGCCATCCACGACGACGAGGACGTGGCCGAGGTGATGGGCGTGCCGACCTATCGCTTCAAGCTGCTCGCCCTCGCCGTCTCCTGCGCACTGGCCGGGCTGGCCGGCGGCGTGCATTCGGTATTCGTCTCCTACATCACCGTGTCGGAAGTGTTTTCCATCACCGTGCCGCTGAGCGTGGTGCTGATGAGCATCCTGGGCGGCAGCCGGCATTGGTTCGGCCCCGCCGTGGGCGCGGTGGCGATCACCTGCCTGCTGTATTTCTTCACCTCCGGCGACGGCGCTGTGCTGGGCCGCGCCATCTTCGGCGGCATTCTGGTGGTGGTCATTCTGTTCATGCCCAACGGCGTGATGGGCCTGTTCGCCATGCTCAAGCGCCGGCGGCAGTCGCTGCCGGCCGGCCATGGCAGCCATGATGCGATGGCTGCCGCGCCAGCTCCGGCGAAAGCGCAGAAGATCGGCGCGCCGATCCTGCGCGTGCGCGGCCTGTCGAAATCCTTCAAGGGTCTGAAGGCGCTCAACGACGTGACGCTGGAAGTGCGCGAGGGCGAAATCCTCGGCCTGATCGGCCCCAACGGCTCGGGCAAATCCACCTTCATCAATGTGGTGAGCGGCCATTACCGCAACGATGGCGGCAGCATCGAATTCATGGGCCGCGAGCTTTCCGGCCAGGAGGCGCATTTCTTCGCCCAGGCCGGCATCGCCCGCACCTATCAGATTCCGCGCCCCTTCGTGAATAAGACCGTGCTGGAGAATATCGCCATGGCCGGCATGTTCGGCGCGGCCGGGCTGTCGCGCGAAGCCGCCTTGCACGAGGCCGAGGAATTCGCCGCTTTCGCCGGCCTGGCCGAACGCAAGGATGCCCTGCCCGACGACCTGAACCTGCATCAGCGCAAATTCCTGGAACTGGCGCGCGCTCTCGCCGCCCGGCCCAAGCTGCTGATGCTGGACGAAGTGCTGTCCGGCCTCACGCCATCCGAAATCAACGGCGCCATCGACATGGTGCGCCGCATCCGCGCGCAGGGCACCACCATCATTTTCGTGGAGCATGTGATGCGCGCGGTGATGGCGCTGACCGACCGCATCGTGGTGCTCAATCACGGCGTGCTGATCGCCGAGGGCCTGCCGACCGAGGTGATGAGCGCGCCGGACGTGAAAACCGCCTATCTGGGGAAAGCCCATGCTTGAGGTGCGCGATCTGCGGGTGGGCTATGGCGCCGCGCCTGCTTTGTGGGATGTGAATATTGATGTGGCGGCCGGCGAACTGGTCTGCGTGGTCGGCCCGAACGGCGCCGGCAAAACCACGCTGATCAACGCCCTGGCCGGCCTGAACCGCGCCACCAGCGGCAGCATCGCTCTGGCCGGGCAGGATATCACGCGGCTGGCGCCGCATCTTTTCTGCCAGGCCGGCATCGCCATCGTGCCGGAAAGCCGCCGGCTGTTCACCGGCATGACGGTAATGGAGAATCTCGAACTCGGCAGCATGCTGCCCGGCCCGCGCAGCCATCGCGCCCGCACGCTGGAGCAGGTCTGCGAATTGTTTCCGCCCGTGCGGCAAAAGCTGAGCATGCCGGCCGGTTCGCTCTCGGGCGGCCAGCAGCAGATGGTGGCGATCGGCCGCGCATTGATGGCGCAGCCCAAGCTGCTGCTGTTGGATGAGCCTTCGCTGGGCCTGGCGCCTTCCATCGTGATGGACATGTTCGACGCCATCCGCCGCATCAATGCCGATGGGCTTTCGGTGCTGCTGGTGGAGCAGAATGTGAGCATGGCCATGGGCCTTGCCAGCCGCGCCTATGTGCTGGAGGAAGGCCGCATCGTGATGCAGGGCCCCGCCAAGGATCTGCTGGAAAGCCCGGAAGTGCAGAAAGCCTATCTCGGGCTGGATTGAATCTCGGCCCGCATCAAGGCATCCAGTTTTCGCAGCA
>JAYSEE010000139.1:0-9425 GCA_041914045.1 Ferrovibrio sp.
CGCCTGCAGCATCTCGCGCTCGGGCGAGAACCAGAAGCCGTTATAGATCAGCTTTGCATAGCGCGGCATCAGCTCGTCCTTCAGATGCATCGCGCCGCGATCCAGCGTCGCCTGCTCGATGCCGCGATGGGCCAGATGTAGAATCGTGCCGCCCGGGGTTTCGTAGATGCCGCGGCTCTTCATGCCGACGAAGCGGTTTTCCAGCAGGTCCAGCCGCCCGATGCCATGCTTGCCGCCCAATTCGTTCAGCTTGGTGAGCAAGGCGGCCGGCGACAAAGCCACGCCGTCGATGGCGACGGGATCGCCATGCTTGAACTCGACCTCGATATATTGCGGCTTGTCGGGGGCCTTTTCGGGATCGACGGTGCGGCTATAGACGAAATCCGGCGCCTCTTCCCACGGATCTTCCAGCACTTTGCCTTCCGCCGAGATATGCAGCAGGTTGGCATCCACCGAAAACGGCGCTTCGCCGCGCTTGTCCTTGGCGATGGGAATCTGGTGCTTCTCGGCGAAGTCGATCAGCGCGGTGCGGGAATTGAGGTCCCATTCGCGCCAAGGGGCGATCACCTTGATGCCCGGCTCCAGCGCGTAATAGCCCAGTTCGAAGCGCACCTGGTCGTTGCCCTTGCCGGTGGCGCCATGCGACACCGCATCGGCGCCGACCTGGCGGGCGATCTCGATCTGGCGCTTGGCGATCAGCGGGCGGGCGATGGAGGTGCCCAGCAGATACAGGCCCTCGTACAGCGCATTGGCGCGGAACATCGGGAAGACGTAATCCTTCACGAAGGTTTCGCGCAGATCCTCGATGAAGATTTCCTTCACGCCGAACATCTCGGCCTTAGCCCGCGCCGGCTCCAGCTCTTCGCCCTGGCCGAGATCGGCGGTGAAGGTCACAACTTCGCAGCCATAGGTTTCCTGCAGCCATTTCAGGATCACCGAAGTATCCAGGCCGCCGGAATAGGCCAGCACCACTTTCTTCACGCCGCTCTTCGAGGCCATGCCGCGCTCCATAGCAAAGGCTTATTGAAATCGCGCGGGAGTATAGGCAAGCGACTCCCCGGCGCAAGGCCGCCGCGCCCGGCGGCGGGAGAACAAATTAGAAATCTGACGTTATGCCCTTGCGCTCCCAATCGCCATAGCGGGTGGGTTCCAGCCCCTTGGGGCCGTTCACCTCGCCGGGCGGCTGGGTCTGGGTGATGGCGGGCTTTTCCGGCAGGCCCGGTTTGCCCGCCGGCGCACCGGCTTGCTCGGTTTTCGGGGATTTCGGCTGTTCGGCGGTCATGGCTTACTCTCTTGCAGCGATACGGCGGCTTCCTACATATAAGGCACGCGCCGGGCCAACCCAAGACTTCAGCCCAAAATCCGGCGCCTGCGAGGGTAATTATGAACTACACCAAGACGGCGATTCTGCTGGCGGCGATGACCGGCCTGTTCGTCGGCGTCGGCTATCTGATCGGCGGCGAAGGCGGCATGGCCATCGCTTTCGTAATCGCCTGCGCGATGAACCTGTTCGCCTATTGGAACAGCGACAAGATGGTGCTGTCGATGTATGGCGCGCGGCAGATCGGGCCGCAGGATGCGCCGAATTTCTATGGCCTGGTGCAGGAACTGGCGCAGCGCGCCGAATTGCCGATGCCCAAGGTGTATCTGATCGACAACGAGCAGCCCAATGCCTTCGCCACCGGCCGCAATCCGGAAAACGCCGCCGTGGCCGCCACCACCGGCCTGCTGAACATGCTGAACCGCGATGAGATCGCCGGCGTGATGGCGCATGAACTGGCGCATGTGAAGAACCGCGACACCCTGATCATGACCGTGACCGCCACGCTTGCCGGCGCCATCGGCATGCTGGCGAATTTCGCCATGTTTTTCGGCGGCAGCCGCGATGGCGAAAACCGCAACCCGCTGGGCATCGTGGGCAGCATCGCGCTGATGATCCTGGCGCCGCTGGCCGCTACCTTGGTGCAGATGGCGATCAGCCGCAGCCGCGAATATGCCGCCGACCGCATGGGCGCCGAAATCAGCGGCAACCCGGAAGGCCTGGCCTCGGCGCTGGAACGCATCAGCCAGGGCGCGGCGCATATCCCCAACGAGCGCGCCGAGAGCAACCCGGCCACCGCGCATCTGTTCATCATCAATCCGCTGTCCGGCCAGCGCATGGACAACCTGTTTTCCACGCATCCGAGCACGCAGAACCGCGTGGCCGCCCTGCGCGAATTGACGCAAGGCATGATGGGCAGGCGCGCAAGCTATGCCGCCGCCCCCGCAGCCGCCCCCCGCAACAGCTTCGGCGGCGGTGCGTCCAGCAGCGGCAGCGGTTCCGTGCCAAACAGCGGCCGGCGGCGGTAACAGCGGGCGCTCAAGCTTCCACGTCGAAATCCGGCTGGTATGTGCCGAAGCTCCACAGGAAGCCTTCGAGATCGCGGCAGGTGAAATCGCGCGAGCCGTAATCGGTATCGTGCAGCGCCATCACGATAGCGGCGCCGGCCTGTTGCACCCGGGCATAGAGCGCGTCGATATCCTGCGCCACAACATAGATGCCGCCGCTGTCGCTGTCCTTCGCGCCGCGCGGCTGCATGGGCAGCTCGCCGGCCCCATCGCCCAGCATCACCATGCCGTTGCCGAAAGCCAGTTCGGCATGGGCGATGCCGTCGTTATCGCTAGGGGCAACCATCACGCTGCGAAAGCCGAAAATCTCGGTGAGGAATGCCACCGCCGCCTTGGCATCGCGATACCGCAGATAGGGATAGATGCTCGGACGCATGCTGCTCTCCTGTTGCTGTAATGTGGAATCTCCATTCACATTGGGCCGCTTCATGTCGGGCCAACTCACATCGGATCAACTCACGTCGGAAGCGGCGCGCTCAACATGGCCGGGCCCGCCGCGCCTTGCTTAGATTCCAGCCGTACCAGCTTGTCATGGGCGTCCTGCAATGCGCCGCGATGGCCGATGCTGATGATGCCGGTCTGCGGCAGATGCCGGCGCAGGGCTTCGAGCGCGCGGGCCTGACTGGCCTCATCCAACGCGGCGGTGGCTTCATCCAGGAACAGCCAGGCCGGCTTACGCAACAGGGCGCGCGCCAATTGCACGCGCTGCTGCTCGCCGCCCGATAGAATCTGCGCCCAGTTGGCATCTTCATCCAGGCGCGGGATCAGGCCCTCCAGATCCAGCGCCTGCAAGGCCGCCTTCACATCGGCATCCGCATAGGCATCGGCTGGCTGCGGATAGCTGAGCGCGGCGCGCAAACTGCCCAACGGCAGATAAGGCCGTTGCGGCAGAAACAGGCAGGCGGCATCGTCGGGCCGCTGCACCTGGCCTTCGCCGAACGGCCACAGGCCAGCAATGGCGCGCAGCAACGTGCTCTTGCCGCCGCCGGATTTGCCGGTCACCAGCAGGCGTTCGCCCGGCGCCAGATGCAGATCGTCGACTTGCAGCAAAGCCCGGCCATCGGGGCGCTGCAAGGCTAGATCATGCAGCGCCAGGCCGCCATCATGGCTGGGCTGCCGCTGGATGCGGCTTTGCCGCGCCAGCGCCTCGGCGCGTTCGAGCCCGGCGCGAAATCCGGTGAGACGATCCATCACCGCACGCCATTCGGCGATTTCGGTATAGGCGTTGATCAGGTAGCTGAGCGCCACCTGCACTTCGCCGAAAGCCGACACCGTCTGCATCAAACCGCCGAGCTGCATATTGCCGCCGAAAAAGCGCGGCGCGCAGACCACGAAGGGAAAGATCAGCGCCAATTGCGCATAGCCGGCGGTGAACCAGGTAAGCTGCTTCTGCTTCAGCATGATGGCGAGATAATTGCCCACCACCGATGTAAACCGCCCGAGCAGGCCGGCGCGCTCCACCATCGCGCCATGCTGGAAAGCAATGCCTTCCGCATTCTCGCGCACCCGCACCAGATGGAAGCGAAAATCCGCCTCGAAACGCTGCTGGGCGAAATTCAGCCCGATCAACGGCTTGCCGATGCGGTTGGTCAGCCAGGTGCCGAGGATCGCATAAAGCAGCGCGGCCCAGACCATATAGCCCGGAATGTCGATCTCATGGCCTGCCAGGGTGATGTTGAAATCGCCCGACAATGTCCACAGAATGCCGAGAAAGGAAAACAGCGTGACCACGGCATTCATCAGCCCGATGCCGAGACTGAGCGAATAGCTGGTGAACAGCTTGAGGTCTTCCGCCAAACGCTGGTCCGGATTGTCGGTAGCGTCGTTTCCGAAAACCTGCATGCGATAGAAATGCCGATCGTTCAGCCATTCGCCCAGCCATTGCTCGGTGAGCCAGGTGCGCCAGCGCAATTGCAGCATCTGCCCGAGATAGAGCTTGTACACCGCCACCACGATGAAGGCGGCGGCCACCAGGCTGAACATCATCAGCAGGCGTTTGAAGTCGTCGAAATTCTTTTCCTGCAGCGAATTGTAGAAATCGTTGTACCAGCTGTTGAACCAGACGCTGAGCGCCACCGAGCCGAGATTCAGCACGATCACCGCCGCCAGCAGGCCATAAGCGGCGAAGCGATCGTTGGACTGCGCCCAATAAGGCTTGGCCAGCGCCCAGAATTCTGCGGCGAGCGAACGGAATTTTTGCATGCGATGCCTCTGCGGCGGAGGGGGGGACCTTAAGGGAGCGAAACCGGCGGATAGTATGCCTGCAAATCCCGGCTTTTTCATGGCCTGGCCGGCGGCTGGTTCATGGCCTTGACGGCAGACCGCCGGGGCGTATGATGCCGGCCGTGTCGGTTCGAAGGCGGTTCACCCCGCCGACGAGGCAAGAGGGAACACGGCAAGCATCCCATATGGATGCCGATCCGTGGCTGCCCCCGCAACTGTGAGCGCCGAGTTCGTTTCCACTTATGGCCACTGGGCAACCGGGAAGGCCGGAGCGAATGCCGGAGGCGCGAGCCAGGAGACCTGCCGCCACAGTCACCCAACCGATGGGCGGGGAGCACCATACGGAGCGGCTTTCGCAGCGGTGGCATCGTTGCCTGTGCGCCGGCTGGGGGAAATCTATCCAGACATCCGTCGTCACGGGCTTGTCCCTTGGTAGCCAGTTTCCGGCCATGCGCCGGTCTGGCTCCGAACGATGGAGCATGCGATGCGCAATATGCGCTATGTTTCGGCCTTGTTGGCCACGACTACCTTGACTGCCGGCTTTCCCTTCGTCCTGCATGCGCAGGACAACGCCGTAAGCCTGCAAACCGTGACCGTGACCGCCACCCGCCTGGGCGATGGCATCACCGGCACCTCCACCACCGTGATCGACGAGGAAGAGCTTGCCCGCACGCCCGGCGACACGTTGCAGGACGTGCTGTCGCGCCAGCCCGGCATCCAGATCCGCAGCCTGTTCGGCGCCGCCGGCGGCACCGGCGACACCATCGACATGCGCGGCTTCGGCGCTTCCGCCGGCGCCAATACGCTGATTCTGATCAATGGCCGCCGCCTGAACGATATCGACCTGAGCGGCGTCGATCTCGCGGCGATTCCGAAAGCCAGCATCCGGCGCATCGAAGTGATCCGCGGCAACAGCGCCGCCGTGCTGTATGGCGACGGCGCTGTGGGCGGCGCGATCAACATCGTTACCGCCACGCCCAGCGGCAAGCCGCAGCATTCGCTGGATCTCGGCTACGGCACGCTCGGCCATCGCGAAGCCAATGCCGCCAGCCGGATGAGCGCCGGCGGCTTCGATCTCTCGGGCTATGCCAGCATCATCGACAGCCATGGCTATCGCGACAACAACAAGCTGCTGCAACGCAATGCCAGCGCCGAGATTCGCCGCATGATGGAATTCGGCGAACTCTACGTCGCCGCCGGCGTGGATGAGCGCGAGCTTGGAGCACCGGGCGCGCGGCGCGTCACCCTCACCTCCGATCTGCTGAGCACCGCCCGCAAGGCCGCCAATACGCCGGATGATTTCACCAATCGCTCCGGCCAGAATCTCACCCTGGGCGGCAGCTACGAGATCAACGACAGTCTCGATCTGGTGATGGATGCCGGCGTGCGCCGCAAGGAACAGCATGCGCAATTCCGCGACACGACGGGCGGCGGCTTCCACAGCTATGTGGATACCGAACTCACCACCCTGTCGTTCACGCCGCGGCTGAACTGGCAGGCCCGGCCCTTCGACCTGCCGCTGAGCAGCATCCTCGGCTTCGATTTCCATCAATCCTCCTATAGTTCCTATCGCCAGCGCGAGGCCGGCAATACGCCGAACCATCGCTACACGGCGGCGCAGGAAACCGCGGCGCTGTATGGCCAGAGCACGCTGAATCTGAGCAAGGCCACCGCGCTGTCGGCCGGTCTGCGCTATCAGCATAGCGATACCAATGCGCGCGACGCCTTCAACGCCGCCGCGCCAGGCGGCGCCTTCGGCTCGCAATTGCAGGCGATGGACGATGCCGATGGGAATTGGGCGGCGCATCTGGGCGCGGAGCATAGCTTCATCCCAGAGCTTGGCGTTTATGCCCGCCTCGGTCGCAGCTTCCGACTGGCCACGCTGGACGAACGCATCGGCGGCCAGACGCCGAATTTCCGTCTCAAGACGCAGACCTCGCTGGATTACGAGGCCGGCTTCCAGGGCCATGTCGGCCCGGCGGAATACCGCATCGGCGCTTATTGGATGGAGCTGGAGAACGAGCTGCATTACAATCCGGTCACCTTCAACAACGTGAATCTCGATCCGACGCGGCGGCGCGGCGTGGAAGCCAATGGTTCGTATCGGCTGCTGGCCGATGTGAAGCTGCGCGGCGCGGCGGCCTATACGGAAGCCGAATTCCGCGAAGGCGCCTTCGCCGGCAACCGCGTGCCGCTGGTTTCGAATTGGACTGGCAATATCGGCCTGTCCTGGGATATCGTGCCGAAATATCTTCTGCTCGATATCGACAGCCGCTTCGTCGGCAATCGCCGCATGGACAACGATCAGCGCAATTTCCAGCCCAAAATTCCGGCCTATGCCCTGGTGGATCTCCGCCTGAGCGGCAAGCTGGATGTGTATGGCAATGCGGCGCGCTGGTCGCTGCTGGCGCAGAATCTGCTGGATCGCGACTATTACAATTATTCGGTCGCCAGCAGCACCACATTCGGCACTTACAACGCCTATCCCCTGCCCGGGCGCACCGTGATGGCGCGCGTGGGCATGGATTTCTGAAACCATGCATCGGAGGATGACCATGCCTGCTTTGTTGCAAAATCGCCCGCCCTATCTGGTGGCGGGCCTGCTGGCCGCCGCGGCGACGGCGTTCAGCCTGGCCTTTGCCTGCGCCGCGCCATTCGCCGCCTTGGCCGCGCTGGCGGCGCGGTATCAACCGCCGCGCGAGGCCATGCTGAGCATAGGCCTGGCCTGGATCGCCAACCAGGCCATCGGCTACGGCCTGCTCGGCTATCCGCATGACGCCAACAGCTATGGCTGGGGCCTGGCCATCGGCATCGCGGCTTTGGCCGGCGGCTATGCCGCCGTGCTGGTGAATGCGCGGCTGCAACACTGGCTGGCGCTGCCGGCCGGCTTCGTTGCGGCTTTCGCGGCCTATCAGGCGGCGCTATGGCTGGGCGGTCAAATGTTGGCCGACAGCGACGGCGCTTTCAGCCTCGCCATCCTGACCGAGGTGCTGCGCGCCAATCTGATCGGCTTCGCGGTTCTGCTGGCGGGCTGGCAGCTGCTGCGGTTGTTCGAGCGTCGCGAGGCCTCGCAACGGGCGGCGTGAGTTTCCCGCCCAAGTGAGTTTCCCGCCCAAGTGAGTTTCCCGGCTGAACGCATCGTCTGCCTCACCGAGGAGACGACCGAAACGCTCTACCGCCTCGGGCAGCAGCATCGCATCGTCGGCATTTCCGGCTATACGGTGCGGCCGCCCGAGGCGCGGCGCGACAAGCCGCGCATCTCCGCCTTCACCTCCGCCGACACGGCGAAAATCCTGGCGCTAAAGCCGGATCTGGTGCTGGCGTTTTCCGACATGCAGGCCGATATCCTGGCCGATCTGGCCCGCCATGGCCTGAATATCCATTTGTTCAATCAACGCGACATTGCCGGCATTCTGGCGATGGTGCGTCTGCTCGGCGCCATTACCGGCGTGCCGGAACGCGGCGAAGCCTTGGCGCGCGAATTGGCGGTCGGGCTGAAGCCGGTAAAAATCGCGCAGCGCCCGAAAGTCTATTTCGAGGAATGGGACGAGCCGATGATCTGCGGCATCGGCTGGGTATCTGAATTGATCCAGATCGCCGGCGGCGAGGATACCTTCGCCGACCGCGCCAGCGGAAAAGCCGCGAAAGACAGATTCGTCACGCCCGCAGAGGTGATCGCGCGCGCGCCGGATATCGTGATCGGCTCCTGGTGCGGCAAGAAATTCCGGCCCGAGCGTTTCGCCGCGCGGCCCGGCTTCGAGGCGTTGCCGGCGGTGCGCAACAACCGGCTGCATGAAGTGAAATCCACCATCATCCTGCAACCCGGGCCGGCCGCCTTGACCGACGGCCTGGCCGCGCGCAAGGCGATCATTGCTCAGGATGCCGCGACAGCGCGCTGATCGCTTTCAGCAGGATCTGCTTGTATTCCTGAAAATCGACGAAGATGCCGTGATCGCCCGCATCGGCCGGGCGCGGCGCCGCGCAATAGGCTGCGATATTGCGTTCGAACGCCGCGCGCTTATCGGCCGGCGCCGTGATGAAGGCGGCGATTGCCCGCGCCTGCAAATCGCGCCCCGGCCAACCGATGCCCGCGCCTTCCAGCAAGCCGGCGACGAACAGGTTTTTGCCGCCGGGCGGAAAGATGTTGAGATAGAGATGCGGTGCCGGATCGCGCCAGTTCAATTCGGCCTTGTCGATGAAGGGAAACACCGTGCGATAGCCGGTGGCCAGCAGCACGATATCCACCGCCTCGCGCCGGCCATCGGCGAACACCACATGATCGCCATCCAGGCGCTGGATCGGCGGCCGTATATCCACATCGCCCTGGCCGAGATGCTGCAGCACCAGGGAGTTCACGATCGGCGTGCGGTCATACAGCCGATGCTGCGGCTTGGGCAGGCCGAAGCGTTCCGGCGGTCCCACTAGGATGCGCAGCGCGGCTTCATGCAGGCGCGAACGCAGCCAGCGCGGCAACACGAAGCGGCGGTTATGATTGCCGGCATCGGCCGGTTTGCCGGCGATGAATTTCGGCACGAAATGATTGCCGCCGCGCAGGCTCCACAACACGCGGCTGGCGCGATGCACGGCATCCACCACGATATCGCAGCCGGTATTGCCCGCGCCGACGATCAGCACGCGCTTGCCGGCGAAGATATCCGGGCTTTTATACGCCTTGGAATGCAGCAGCGTGCCGCTGAAATCGCCAGGCAGATCAGGCATGCTGGGTTCGCTGAGATGCCCGTTGGCGATCACCGCGCCGGCGAAAACCTCGCTGCTGCCATCGGAGAATTCGGCGCGCCATTGTTCGCCCGCAC
>JAYSEE010000140.1:0-9408 GCA_041914045.1 Ferrovibrio sp.
TGCTTTCGACGGTGATCCCCGGCTCATTCGATGCCTGGATGCTGATGCTGCGCGATTACGGCACGCTGCCGCTGCGCACGGTGCTGGAACCGGCGATCTACTATGCCGAACATGGCCATCCGATGCTTGACCGCGTGGCATCCGCCATTGCCGGTCTTGCCGATTTCTTCAAGGCGGAATGGCCAACCTCCCATGCCACCTGGGTGCCTAGCGGTGCGTTGCCGAAGGCCGGCGCGTTGTTCCGCAACCCCGTTCTTGCCCAGACCTGGAACAGAGTGCTGAAAGAGGCCGATGCCAAGCCGAGCCGCGAGGCCGGCATCGACGCTGCGCGCGATGCCTTCTATCGCGGCTTCATCGCCGAGGCGATAGACAAATTCGCGCGCAGTACCGAAGTGATGGATGCCAGCGGCAAGAAGCATCGCGGCGTGCTCAATGCCGACGATCTCGCCAACTGGAAGGCGACGGTCGAAGAGCCGCAATTCGGCAGCTACAAGGATTGGACGATTGCCAAGACCGGACCTTGGGGACAAGGCCCTGTTCTGTTGCAGGCGCTGAAAATCCTTGAAGGCGTCGATCTCGCCGCACTCGATCCCAATGGCGCGGATTTCGTGCATGTGGTTGCCGAGGCGATGAAACTCGCCTATGCCGACCGCGAGGTTTATTACGGCGATCCGAATTTCAGCAAAGTGCCGATGGATGTGCTGCTGAGCGCCGAATATGCCGCCGAGCGCCGCAAGCTGATCGGCGACACGGCATCGCGCGACCTGATCCCCGGCATTGTGCCGGGTTTCGAGGCGCAGCGCGATCTGACGCTCAACCTGCTCGATAAACTCGGCTCAGGCGCGGTCTATGAGCCCACCATGGCGCATTTAAGCGAACGCAAGGGCGATACCGTCCATATCGACGTGATCGACCGCTGGGGCAATATGGTTTCGGCCACGCCATCGGGCGGCTGGCTGCAAAGCTCGCCGATCATTCCGGAACTGGGTTTCTGCCTCAATTCACGGGCGCAGATGTTCTGGCTGACCGAAGGGTTGCCGTCTTCGCTGGCTCCGGGCAAGCGCCCGCGCACCACGCTGACCCCATCCATCGCATTGCAGGATGGCAAGCCGCGCCTCGCCTTCGGCACGCCGGGCGGCGACCAGCAGGATCAATGGCAATTGGTTTTCTTCCTGCGCTACGCCAATCATGGCCTTAATCTACAAGCGACAATCGACCAACCGCTGTTCCATTCGACGCATTTTCCGGGCTCGTTTTTCCCTCGCACCCGGGTTCCGGCCGGATTGATGATCGAATCGCGCATCGGCGAGGCAGCGATAGCGGAACTGCGCCGGCGCGGCCATGACCTGACCGTTGCCGGCGAATGGGATATCGGACGTTTGACGGCGGCCCGGCGCGACGATGGCGGCCTGCTGCGCGCGGCGGCAACGCCGCGGCTGATGCAAGCCTACGCAGTGGGGCGCTGACGTGACGACTGATGCGGCAGCCAGCGCGACCGGGCCGGTGCTTTCCGTAAACGGCCTCACCACCGCGTTCCATGTCGATGGCGGGGTCGATGGCGGGTGGAAAAGCATCGTGCGCGATATTTCATTCGATATCGCACCGGGCGAGACTCTGGCAATCGTTGGAGAAAGCGGCTCCGGCAAGAGCGTCACTTCTATGTCGATCATGCGTCTGCTCGATCCGGCGTCGTCGCGCATCGAAGGTTCGATCAAACTCGATGGGCGCGAATTGCTGTCGCTCACCGAGCCTGAGATGTGCCAGGTGCGCGGGCGAGACATCTCGATGATCTTTCAGGAGCCGATGACCTCGCTCAACCCGGTCTTCACCGTCGGCCGGCAGATCGGCGAGGTGCTGATGCGGCATCGGCGCATTTCCAAGGCCGAGGCGCGCAAAGCGGCGCTCGCCATGATGGACCGCGTGCGCATTCCGAATGCCGCGAAACGCATCGACGAATATCCGCATCAATTTTCCGGCGGCATGCGCCAGCGCATCATGATCGCCATGGCGCTTGCGGCGCGACCGCGGCTGCTGATCGCCGATGAACCGACCACGGCTCTGGACGTTACCATCCAGGGGCAGATCCTCGACCTGATCAAGGAATTGCAGCGCGAAGAACAGATGGCGATGCTGTTCATCACGCATGACATGGGCGTTGTCGCCGAGATTTCGGATCGCACGCTGGTTATGCTGCGCGGCGTTCAGGTTGAGGCAGGCACGACGGAAAACATCTTCGCGCGGGGCGCCCATCCCTATACGCGGGCTTTGCTGGCCGCAGTGCCGCGCATCGGCTCTATGCAGGGCGAGCCGCAGCCGCTGCATTTCCCGGAAGTCGATGCGCAGACCGGAGAGGCCAAGCCTTTGCCGCCTGCCGCCTCGCAGGTGAGCGCAAAGGGCGGGCCGCTGCTGTCGGTCAGCAATCTGGTTGTGCGCTTCAAATCGGGTTCGGATATTTTCGGCCGCCCCACGGGCGTGGTGCATGCCGTCGAGAATATATCCTTCGATTTGTTGAAGGGCGAGACGCTCAGCCTTGTCGGCGAGTCCGGTTGCGGCAAGTCGACGACGGGGCGCGCCATCCTGCGGCTGGTGGAACCGAAAGACGGCAATGTGCAGCTCGACGGCCTGGATGTTCGCAGCCTTGGTCATGCCGATCTGCTGCGGCTGCGGCGCAGCGGGCAGATGATTTTCCAGGATCCGTTCTCCAGCCTTAACCCGCGCATGACGATAGCCCAAACCGTCATCGAGCCGCTGTTGAAGCACAAGATCGTCGACAGGAAGGGCGCGCGCGGCATGGCGGCGGATTTGCTTCGGCAGGTCGGCCTCGATCCGGCCATGCTGGATCGCTATCCGCATGAATTTTCCGGCGGCCAGCGCCAGCGCGTCGCCATTGCCCGCGTGCTGGGCCTCAAGCCTAAGCTGATCGTTGCCGATGAAAGCGTATCGGCGCTGGATGTCTCGATCAAAGCGCAGGTGTGCAATCTGCTGATGGACCTGCAAGAACGCTACGGCATCGCCTTGCTGTTCATCAGCCACGATATGGCCGTCGTGGAGCGGATGAGCCATCGCGTCGCGGTGATGTATATGGGCGAGATCGTTGAAATCGGCACGCGCGAGCAGATTTTCACCAATCCGCAGCATACCTATACCAAGAAGCTGCTTTCCGCCGTGCCGGTGCCGGACCCATCGCGCCGTGGCCAAAGGCGCAATCAGCCGATCGAAGAATTGAAAAGCCCGATCCATCCGCTTGGCTATGAACCGCCCCGGCGGCAATGGAGCGAAGTGATGCCGGGCCATCTGGTGATGAGCGCCTGAGCGCTTAGTCCGCCTTCGGCAAGGCGAAGGCAGCGGCTGTATCCAGAAAGCGCTTCACCAGCGGATTATCGTACCGTTCGGGCATGGCGAAAGCCATGTCGTAAACCAGCGGATTGCCGTGCTCCAAGATGGGAATGAACGCCACATCAGGCATCGGCACGGTGCTGAATGCCGCCGGTACAAGGGCAATGCCGACGCCCGTTGCAACCAGCATGACCTTGGTCAGCATCTGCGACACTTCCTGCCGGATCGTCGGGGAGAAACCCGCGCGCTGACAGGCGGAGAGGAACTGACTCTCGAAGCCGGGGCCTTCCGAGAAGGGGAAGGTGACGAAAATCTCTTCGGTAAGTTCGCCGATCTCGACGGCTTGCCGGGTCGCAAGCCGATGGCCGCGCGGCACCGCAAGCATCATCTTCTCCTGCCGAAACGGCGCCAGGCTGATGCCGGAGCGGTCTTGCAGGGGGACCACCACCAGGGCGATGTCTGACCGGCCATGGCGCAACGCGGCGATTTGGCTGCCGGTGGTGTCGCTGTCCAGGCTGATCGCGGCTTCGGGATGCTGTTCGCGAAAGCGCCGGATCAATTGCGGCAACACGCCGAGCGCCGCGCTGGCCACGAAAGTGATGCGCAGACTGCCGACGATGCCGTCGCCGGTACGGCGGGCGAGATTGATCGCATGTTCCGCCTGGGCCAGCGTCCGCCGCGCCTCGCGCAGGAAAACCTCTCCCACCTGGGTCAGCCGCACGCCGCGGCTGTTGCGGTCGAGCAAGGTCTCGCCGAGTTCCTGCTCAAGCTGGCGGATGGCTATGCTCAAGGGGGGCTGCGACATGTTCAGCCGGATAGCGGCGTTGCGGAAACTTAATTCCTCAGCAACGGCGATAAACTGCCGAATTTGGCGAAGATCAATGCTCATTGATATGTTTTATATATCAATCCTTGAGAAAATGGTATTTGCCATATAGCACACAGAGCGCAAGACTGACTAGTCAACAGGAGGGTGTAGATGAGCATGACGGACCAGCAGGATGTCAGCCTGCAATTGACCCATTTCGGGGCTGCGGCATGGCGGATCACTGATGGCAAAACCACGATCCTGCTCGACCCGTATTTCACGCGTCTACGGTATTCCGGGCGTTTCCTGGGCGCCGCGGATTCGCCGACGGCGCCTGGCGACACCCGCCAGGTCTTTCTCGATACCGATGCGCTGCCCTCCGATACCGCGCTGATCGACAAGCATATCCATGGCGCCGATCTGATCGTGCATTCGCATTCGCATTTCAATCACTGCATGGATATGCCGCATATCGCCAAGAAGTATAAATCCTTGGTGATGGGCACGGAGAGCACTACCAATATCGCCCGCGCCAATGGCGTGGCTAACCATCAGTTGATCACAGTCAAGGGCGGCGAGGATTACCAGTTCGACGGCTTCTCCATGCGCGTGCTGCCGAGCCTGCATTCGCCGCTGCTGGAAAAGCGCTATTTCGAATCCGGCGTTGTGCCGCGCGGCATCTCGGTGCCGATGCAGATGTGCCAGTATTGCGAGGGCGGCACGCTGGGCTATTATCTGCGCTGGGGCAATCATCGCATCGTGATGTTCGGTTCGATGAACTATATCGAGCGCGAATTGTACGATCTCGATACGACCATGGTTCTGGTCGCCGCCGCCGCGCCGCGCCTGCATATCTACGATTATACCGGCCGGCTGCTGCGCCGCCTGGGCCATCCGCCCGTGGTGGTTGCCACGCATTGGGACATCCAGGCCTATCCTTACGGCGCCTCGCAGGATGCCGCGCTGAAGCAGGCGGAAACCTTCGTTGCCGAAGTTAAGGCGGTATCGCCGCGCGCCGATGTGATCGTGCCGCGGCATTTCGACACCATCCACGTCGACCCGCAAGGCAAGATCACCAGCGTGGTGCCCGGCTCTCACTGAGCATATTGGCTCGCACTGAGCATATGGCCTAGCCTAGAGGGATTTCGGACATGCTGTATAGAAACGGGCGCATCTTCGACGGACGAAATGCGGCCCCTTCCGGCTTCGCCGTGCTTGTCGAGGATGGGGTTATCCGGGCAATCGGTCCGGAACCGGATTTCGACGGCTATGGCGGCCCCAAATTCGATCTCGGCAGCGACACGCTCATGCCCGGCCTGATTGATTGCCATGTGCATCTAACCATGACCGGCGACGGCAAAGCCGCTGCCGGCCGCGATCTAGATCTCGGCAAGCTGACGCTGGAAGCGCTGGAAAACGCGCAAAAGACATTGCGCGGCGGCATCACGGCGGTGCGCGATTGCGGCGGCGTGGAATTCGTCGAGTTCGCCGTACGCGATGCGTGCAATTCCGGCCGTTTCCTCGGGCCGTTCATCCGCGTTTCGGGCAAGGTCATCTGCATGACGGGCGGCACGAAGTGGAAGATCGGCCGGGTTGCCGATGGCCCGCAGGAAGTGATCACCGCCGTGCGCGAGCAGATTTATCGCGGCTGCGACTGCATCAAGCTGATGGCCACCGGGGCGGTGCTGCATCCCGGCAGCGACATCGAAGACCCGCAATATACGGTCGAGGAATTGACCGCCGGCGTTGTCGAGGCCGAGCGTTTCCGCCGGCCCAGCGCCGCGCATGCCATCGGCACCAAGGGCATTATCAATGCCGCGCTGTCCGGCGTCACGTCCATAGAGCATGGCACGGTGCTGAATGAAGAAGCCGTCGGCATCATGCTGGAGAAGGGCACCTATCTGGTGCCCACGCTGGCCGCGCTTGAGCAAATCCTGAAGCATCCAGAGGCCGTGCCGCCGGCTTCGATGGAGCGTGCACAGCGGGTTGCCGCCAAGGCGCGCGAATCCGTCGCCATGTATTACAAAGCCGGCGGCAGGATCGCCATGGGCGCGGATACCGGCACATTGTGCAATCCGCATGGCAAGAATGCGCGCGAACTGGCGCATATGGTGAATTGCGGCATGCAGCCGGTCGATGCCCTGCGCAGCGGCACATCCATTGCCGCCGACCTGCTGCGGCTCGGCACGCGCGGCTCGCTTGCTTCCGGCTTTGTCGCCGACATGCTTGTCGTGCGCGGCGATCCCTTGGCCGATATCACCTGCGCCTCGGAAACCGAGAATCACCGCCTCGTTATCAAGGACGGCGTGCCGGTTGCCGGCGTCGAGCTGGAAAGCAAGAAGGATTTCGCCATAGCTGGGGGCTTGTCATCGCGGCCATGACGAGAGTCTCTCCAGTTATGGCAATCGGCATCCGGCGAAAGCAGGAAGGCTCGGCCCTGCAATCCGGCTAATCGGAGCGGCCGTAATCGCGGTCGCGGTCTCTCATGGCCGGCATCCGCTCTTCCGGCGCGCCATAGCCGCCGCCGCCCGGCATTTCCACGATCAAGCGATCCCCTGCAGGCACGGTCTGGCGCCCCTTGGCCTTCAGGACCGCTCCGGATGCGAGCCGAACCGCACCAGGCTTGCCGTCCTTGCCCCCGGCACGGCCGCGCGCAGGATGGTCGACGCGCTCGAAGGTGGCGTTCAATGTGAATGGCTCTTCGTCGGCATGAGAGAGTTCGATAATCTGGCCATCGCCGCCGCGCCATTTGCCATCGCCGCCGGAATTCTCGCGTAGCTCCTTCCGCCAGAAGACCAGCGGCGTCATGGTCTCGACAATCTCGAGCGGCACGTTGCGCACTCCAGCCGGAAAGGACGTAGCCGACAGGCCATCGGAAACAGGGCGCGCGCCGGCGCCGCCGGCATTGAAGGTGGTGATGCCGAAGCGGCGGCTATTCGCGCGTTGCGCCGAGCTCAGGCCCGGCGTGCCGGGACCGCCGGCGACGCGGATGTTCCACAGGCAAGACGCGCCTTCGGCCGGCACGCGATCCGGCGCCGCCTGATGCAGGCAGCCCAGCACGGCATCGGGCAGCATCTGGCCGATCATATGGCGCGCGGCCACCGGCGCCGGATGCAATGCATTGACGATGCTGCCTTCCGGCGCGATCACCTGCACCACGCCCAGCGAACCGGCATTATTGGGAATGCGCGGCCCGACCACGCAGCGCACGCCGAAGCTAGTATAAGCATCCGTATAGCATTTCGGCACGTTGATGCCGGCTTGCGAAACGCCGCTGGTGCCTTCGAAATCAACCAGAATCCGCTCATCCTCAATGGTGGCGGCAACCACGAGATCGACCGGATTGTCGAAGCCATCGACCCGCATGCTGTTGCGATAGGTGCCGCGCGGCAATTCCTGGATGGCGCGGATCATCGCCTGCCGCGAGGTGGCGAAGATATATTCCGCCAGCTCCCCAATATCCCGTTGGCCGAACTCCCGCATCATGGGCAGCAGACGATCAATACCGCCCTGGTTGCTGACGATCAGCGAATGCAGATCGCCTTCCACCTGGGTCGGCTCTCGCACATTGCTGCGGATCATGCGCATCAGAGTTTCGTCGATCGCGCCGCGGCGCGCCAACGGCTGGATCGGCACATAGATGCCTTCCTGATACACATCGCGCGCTTCGGTGCCGACGCCCAGGCCGCCGATATCGGCGACATGCACGGTCGCGGCGAACAGCGCCACCACGCGGCCGTCAAGATGCGCCGGCGAAACCACCGTGAAGTCGTTCAGATGCCCGCTGGCTTTCCATGGATCGTTGGTGATGAACACATCTCCGGGCTCCATGGCATCAACCGGGTATTCCCGGATGAAATGCTGCACCGACACAGCCATCGAATTGATATGGCCTGGCGTGCCCGTGATGGCCTGCGCCACCATGCGGCCATCGGGCGTAAACACGCCCGCCGAAAGATCTCCAGCCTCACGGGTAGAGGTGGAAAAAGCCGTGCGGATCAATGTCTGCGCCAGTTCCTCCACCACTGAGATCAACCGGTTCCACATGAGCTGGCGGCGGATGCCGGACATTGCATCGGTCATTGCGCGACTCCTTCGTTGCGGTCGATCATCAGATAACCGCCCTCGTTCACGGCGAGGCTGTAGCCTTTCAGGACAATCGTGGTCGTTTCAGCCTCCACGACGGCTGCCGGGCCGGACAAACGTCCGGCGCCGCTCAGCCGTTCGCGTTCGCAGATACCGAGCATCGAGGCTTGCCCGCTCTCCGGATCAAGCCAGCCCCGCTGAAAATCCGGGGCGATCTCCTTGCCACCCGCCTGCGGCGCCGCCAGGGTCTTCACCGGCTCCGGCACCGTACCCAAACGGAGAGACCAGCTCAGAATCTCGGAAGCGAGCCTTGGGATGGACCGGCCATAGAGCCTCGTATAGGCATCAATGAAAAGTTCGTGCAGCATCGCCCGATCTTCCGCGCCGAGCGGTCGATTAGGCAGTTCGACTTCAATCTCGTGACCCTGGCCGATATAGCGCATCAGGATGCTGCTGCGCTCCACCAGCGGCGCATCGGTGGCTGACCGGATCAGCGTCGAAGCCTGCTTCCGCATGGCATTCAGGCGCTGGTTAGCCGCATCGCAATCGAGATCGGCCGTGCGCTGATACCAGCTCTGCGCCAGATCGAAGGCAATCGGCGCCTGCAGGAAGCCAACAGCCGAGCCTACTCCGGCCGAACTCGGCACGATGATGCGGCTGATCCCCAGCCGTTTGGCAACGGCTACCGCATGCAGAGGCGCGGCGCCGCCGAAGGCCACCATGGTATAGGATGAAACATCGCGACCGCCCTCGATGGCATGCACGCGGGCCGCATTGGCCATCGTCTCTTCGATGGTCTCGGCGATCGCCAGGCCGACCTGCGCGCCATTGAGGCCGAGATCCCCGCCGAACGCCTTCAGCGCCGCATCGGTCCTGTCGCGATCCAGCCGAAACGCGCCGCGTGCGAAACGGTCGGGATCTATACGGCCGGTTATGAAGTCGCCATCGGTCACGGTCGGCTCAGTGCCGCCGCGGCCATAACAGACTGGCCCGGGTTCGGAGCTTGCGCTCTCCGGTCCGACGGTTAGCAGGCCAAGCTCGTTTATACGCGCGATCGAGCCGCCGCCGGCGCCGATCTCGATCATCTCGATCACCGGAATGCGGAGCGGCAGGCCGCTGCCCATATATAAAAAAGTTGAGATGATTATTGCAGAACTTTGTTTATAAGTTAATTGGCA
>JAYSEE010000141.1:0-9404 GCA_041914045.1 Ferrovibrio sp.
GCCAACCGCGCCGCCATCCTGGGCTGCGAAGGCAAATGGGCCATCCATCCCAGCCAGATTCCGCTGGCCAACGAAGTCTATACTCCGCCGGAAGCCGAAGTGGCCAAGGCGCGCCGCATCCTGGAGGCCATGGCCCAGGCGCAGGCCGAGGGCAAGGGCGCGGTGGCGCTGGATGGCAAGCTGATCGACATCGCCTCGATCCGCCAGGCCGAAGCCCTGGTGCAGCAGGCCGAGTTGATCGCGCGCGGCTAAGCTTCGCTTATTCCCTGAAATGACGGCAGAGCAATGCCGTCGCTAGCAGGCCCAGCCCGAGGGCGGCGAAGTCCACCCAGGGTTTGGGTCCAAGCTGGGCCGCCAGCGCCAGCAGAATCAGCAGCGCATTGAGCGCCGCGATCTTGGCCGCCACCGGCGCATGGCTGCCGGCCTTGCGGCTGCCTTGCTGATAATAATGCTGGCGATGGGCGCGCCAGATTTTTTCGCCGCGCAGCAGCCGCTTGAGCAAAGTGATGCTGGCATCGAACCAGTAATACAGCGGCAGGATCAAAGCCGCCGCCCAGAAGCCGTTCAGCGCCGCAAGCAGCAGCAGACCGCCGAGCAAAAAGCCCACCGGCACCGAACCCACATCGCCCATGAAAACCTTGGCCGGGCTCCAATTGCTGCGCAGGAAGGCAAGGCCGGCGGCAGCCGCGATCAGCGCCAGCCCGGCCGGCGCCGCGCCGAAACCGGCCAACGCATAGCAGGCGGCCAGACCGATGCCGATGCCGCCCATCTCGATGCCGGTGATGCCGTCGATGCCATCCATGAAATTGAACAGGTTGGTGAACCATAGCCAGGCCAGGAAACACAGCAGACGTTCAAGCCAGAGCGGCAGCCAATCCTGCAACGGCGGCGGCAGCACGCGCGCCTCCGCCGGCAACAGGCCCAGCACCAAAGCCACCGCCAGCGCCTGCCCACCCAGCCGCAAAGCCACCGGCAGACCGCGCAGACGATCATCGAACCAGGACAGCAGCGCCAAAGCCGCGGCGCCCGCCAGCAGCAGGCCGGGCAGATCGGCTTGCTGCAATGTAACCCAGGGCAACCCGAGCGCCAGGATCGCCGCGATCACCGCGATGCCGCCGCCGCGCGGCGTGGGGATCGCATGGCTGGAGCGTTCGTTGGGCATATCCAGCACCGCGCCGCGCCGCAGCCAGTCGATCAACACCGGCAGCAGCAGCCAGGTGAGCAGGCCGGCGCCGGCGGCGAAAGCGAGCGCCAACAGCCAGGGATTCATACCGCCGCTCCGCTGGGTTTGAGCACTTCGTCATAAACTTTCAAGCTGGCGGAAACGAAATACTCCACCGAGAATTCGGCTTCCGCCATGGCGCGGCCATTGGCCGCCATGCGAGCGCGTTCGGCCTTATCCAGCAGCAGGCGGCGCATGGCGGCAGCGGTGGCTACCGCATCGCGCACGGACACCAGCAGGCCGGTCCGTTCGTGGCGCACCACTTCGCGGCAGCCCGGCACATCGGCGGTGACGATGGCGCGCTGGGTTGCCGCCGCTTCGATCAAACCGCGCGGCAGGCCTTCGCGATAGCTCGGCATCACGATCAGATTGGCCTTGGCCAGCGTGCCCGCCATGTCGGTGCTGTAGCCCCAATATTCCACCAGGCCGCTTGCGATCCAGCTTTGCAGCCTGTCCTCGCCGATATCGGTGGGATTGTCGGGATCGCGGCGGCCGACCAGCACGAACCGCGCCGGCACGCCCTCATCGCGGAGGATTTGCGCCGCGCCGACGAATTCATTCACGCCCTTGTCGCCCAGCAGACGGGCGGGAAACATCGCGATGGGCGGGTCTTCCACTGGCTCGGGTTGCGCCGGAAAGGCCGCCATATCCACGCCGCAGCCCTTGATCATGCGCCAACGATCCGGCCGCACCATGCCGGAGGTTTCGAACAGCGCGAGATCGTCGGGATTCTGGAAAATCGCCAGGCTGTTGCGATGGCGCAGGCTGAACCGATACAGCCCCCGCACGATGCCGCGCAGCAGCCCGGCCTTGATGCCGCCGCGCCCCTCGCCATTGGTGAACAGAAAGCCCAGGCCGGTGATGGCATGCACCGCCGCCGGCACGCCGGCCAGACGGCTGGCCAGCCCGCCCCATAATACCGGCTTCAGCGACACCAGATGCACCAGCGCCGGATCAATGCGGCGGATCAGGCGATACAGCGCGGCGATCAATCGCAGTTCAGCCAGCGGATCGGTGCCGCCGCGCGCCAGCGGGATTGGATGCATCCGGATGCCCATTTCGGCCAACCGGGCTTCCACCGCCGGATCGGCCGGGGCCGCCACATGCACCTCCCAGCCGCGCTCGCGCATCGCCAGGCCGATGGGCAGGCGATGGCTGGTGAAGAACAGTGCTTCATGCACGATGATGAGCAAGCGGCGGGCCATGCGTCCGGCTCTAACCTCTTGTTCCGACGGGGTCAAGCCGGGATTCGGACCGATCATTGACAGGCCGGGCCGGGCGGGCTACCCCCAAGCGGTTCCTTCGCAGGGGATTCCGCGCGTGACCGCTTCCGCCTCCTCGTCTTCGTCCTGGCCGTTGCCCCGCAGCATCGTGGTTGTCGGCCTCGGCTATGTCGGCCTACCGCTGGCGGTGGCTTTGGCCAAGCGCTTCCCGGTGCTGGGCTTCGATATTGATGCCGGCCGCATCGACGAATTGCGCCGGGGCGAGGACCGCACCCGCGAGGTGGAGGCCGAAAAGCTGCGCGCTTCCAGCCTGAAGCTCAGCGCCGATCCGGCCGATATCGTGGGCCACGACCTTTATATCGTCACCGTGCCCACGCCAGTCGATGCCGCCAACAAGCCCGATCTCGGCCCTGTGCGTTCGGCTTCGCGCAGCGTCGGTCGGGCGATGAAATCCGGCTGCGTGGTGGTGTATGAAAGCACGGTCTATCCCGGCGTGACCGAAGAGGTCTGCGGCCCGATCCTGGCCGACTTGTCCGGCCTCGCCTGCGGCCGGGATTTTTTCCTCGGCTATTCGCCCGAACGCATCAATCCCGGCGACAAGGTGCATACGGTGGACAAGATCGCCAAGATCGTCGCCGGGCAGACGCCGCCTGTCGCCGCCATGCTGGCAGATGTGTAAGGCAGCATCACCAGCGGCGGCAACCATCTGGCGCCCCATATCAAGATCGACGCGCAGCCGAAGGTCCAGCCCAAGGTGATCGAGAACGCGCAGCGCGACATCAACATCGCCTTTATGAACGAGATCGCGATGATCTTCGGCCGGCTCGGCATCTCCACCCAGGATGTGCTGGCCGCCGCCGGCACGAAATGGAATTTCCTGCCCTTCCAGCCCGGCCTGGTGGGCGGCCACTGCATCGGCGTGGACCCCTATTACCTGGCGCATCGCGCACTCGAACTCGGCCATGATCCGCGCATCATCCTCTCGGGCCGCGCCATCAACGACGGCATGAGCCGCTTCGTCGCCGAGCGCATGCATGAACGCATGGATGGGCCGGGGCGGATATTGGTGCTGGGCCTCACCTTCAAGGAAGACGTGCCCGATCTGCGCAATTCCAAGGTATCCGATGTGGTGCGCGCGCTGGAGGATCTGGGCCATCGCGTGGCGGTGCATGATCCGCTGGCCGATCCCGAGGAAGCCCAGCATGAATACGGCATCATGCTGGCGCCGAAGCTGGAAGAACTGCGCGGCTTCGATGCCGTGCTGGGCGCGGTGCCGCATGCTGCCTATCGCCAGTTGGATGCCGCCGGCTTGGCCGCGCTGACCCGGCCCGGCGGCCTGATCGCCGACATCAAAGGCATGTGGCGCAATCTGACGCTGCCCGAGGGCATCCTGCGCTGGGTGCTGTGACCGCTATTTGTCGGCGCGCAGCGTGGTAAGGCCGATGCCGGTGGAATCGAAGCCGCCATCCACCGCCAGCACCTGGCCGGTGATGTAGCTCGCTCTATCGTCGCAAAGGAAAAACACCGCCTCGGCGATTTCGCTTTCCAGGCCGTAGCGGTTGAGCGGAATCGCGGCGTGGTAATCGGCGCGGATTTCCTTGCTGTGCACCGCCTTGGCCATGGCGGTATCCACCGGTCCTGGCGCCACCGCATTCACGCGGATGCCGATCTCGCTGAATTCGGCCGCCTGCTGCTTGGTGAGATGCGCCAGCCCCGCCTTCGAGGTGCCGTAGGCTACCCGCAAGGTGGAGGCGCGCAAGCCGGAAATCGACGTGATGTTCACGATGGCGCCGCCGCCATCGCGCGACAGCATCGGCGCCGCCGCCTGGGCCAGCAGGAACGGCCCGGTGAGATTGACCGCCAGCACGCGCTGCCATTCTTCCAGCGTTACTTGCAGGATCGGCTTGAACACCGCGATGCCGGCATTGTTGACCAGCGCATCCAGCCGCCCGAACCGCGCCGCCACATCCTGCATGGCGGCGGCAACGCTGGCCGGATCGGCCACATCGCCGGCAATCGCCAAGCTGCGGTCGGGCTGGCCGAGGGCTGCATGCGATGCGGCCAGCGTGACCGCCTCGATATCCAGCATGGCGACATTCCAGCCGGCATCGAGGAAACGCCGCGCAATCGCCAAGCCGATGCCGCGTGCGGCGCCGGTGATGAGCGCGGTTTTCGAAGCGGCGGATATCGTTGCGGCCGGCATTGCGTCCTCCCCGTTGGCGACGGGGCAGGATACGGCAACGCTTCAGACGATGCGAGCCTGAGTCTATTCGGCCGATTGCGCCTGCATCGGCGCGGCGGGCGGATGATCCGCGTCCGTGGGCATGGCTTGCGCGGCATTCTGCTGATTCACCTGGCGCAGCAGATCAATGAAGGCGCGGCGCACCATCGGGTCGCGAATCATGCCGAATTGGCGAAGCAATTCCATGGTTTCCCGCGCCGAAGCGCCTCCTGCTGCCGCGATCCGCTGCTGGCCGGCCGGCAGGATGTTGTCCTGCTCGACGGCGGCGGCCGGACGCGCTTCCTGGACGCCGGAGCCGATCTCCGTTTCGAAAAAGAACGACACCGACAGATTCAAAATCTCGGCGAATTGCTGCAAGCGGCTGGCGCCGATGCGGTTCATGCCTTTTTCGTATTTCTGCACCTGCTGGAAGGTGACGCCGACGCGGCGCGCCAGATCGGTCTGGCTCATGCCGGCTAGCTGGCGGGCGGAACGCAGACGCGCGCCCACGGCGGCGTCCATTGCCATTTCGCGCGGTCCGCGACTCGATCTACGTTTCACGCTGCTCTCCTGCCTTGTCTTCTTTCGGCTTGCCCGCCGCCACCACATCGGGCGCGAAATGCAGGATCCAGGCGGGAATCTCGGCCCGCTCGGCCGATGCCTGCAAAGCGGGTTGCTGGATATCCTGGCGCTTGGCCTGCGCCGCCTTGCTGGCTGAAATGCGATGCGGCATCGGGTCAGGTCCGGCAGGCCAGGCGGTATTGCGGCTGGGTGCGGATATCGTAGGAACAGGCAACGATGAAGCTGCTGTCGATCGGCACCACCAGCCGCCGATATTCCACATCCTTGCCGACGATATGCTCCACCATCGAAAGCTGGGTCATCCGCGCCTTGTTGTTGCGCTGATGAATGATTTCGCCATAGACGGCATCGGCGAATTCGCGCACGTCGCGCCCCAGCACGCGGGAATCGATCTGCGAGCGCGACGCCATGGCATCGCCAAGCTGCAAAAGGCGCCAGCAATCGTCGGTATGGCTGAAGATATGGCAATGCTGCGCCAGGCCATTCTCCACCAGCAGGCGATGATGCTCGGCCGGCTGGGCGCGCAGGCCGGGCGTCAGGGCGGCGAGCTTGCCGGCCATGCCGCCGAGCTGATGGCCATTGGCATCGTCCAGCGGCTGGGCGTCGAAATGCCAGTCGCGGCCATTCGGGGCGGTGCGCATGTCGTCGATCAGGCCGGGCAGGCCATGGCGGGCGAACAGCCGGTCCATGGCGTCCACAACCTCGAAACTCGGCTTGGCCGCCCCGCGCCGCCATGCACGGATGGAGCTTGGATCGCGGCCAATATACGCGGCAATATCCTCAATCGTCATGCCGGTAGCCGTCATGCGAGCATCCATGGCCTGACGAAGATATTGGGAGATGGGAGTATTCTCTTGCATGGCAGGATTAAACCCTCACCACCCCCCAAAGTCAAATCTTTTCGTTGCTCAATTACACCAGTTCACCCTCTTTAATGGTGTAATTCGGTTGAGTTTGCCAGCGCCGCTCGATTGCCGCCTTTTCCGAGTATACGAGATACAGAAGTTCGGGCCGAGCCGACGCCCAGTAGGTATTCGGCAATTCCGCCGCGCCGGCAAAGCCATAGCCCTGATGCGACAGGGCCAGCCCGATATGCGGCGAACGCACCCAGCCGAAGCAGCCATCCAGATCGTGCAGCCGGCATTGATGCGCCAGGGTCAGCTTGACCAGCAGCGACATGATGCCCCGTCCGCGATGCCTGGGATCCACCAGCGCCCCGCCGAGATAAAGCAGCCGGCCGTAGAGCTGCACCGGATGGCGCACGGAAAACGGCTTCAGCCGTTTATCGGCGACGAAATCAAGGCTGTCGATCAAACGGGCCAGACCATTGCGCCAGCGCGGCGCGTCGATCACCCGGCCGGTTTCGATGCCGACGAAATTGCCCGTCCGGTCGGTGACCAGCAGCCAGACGAATTTGCCGTCCAGCTTCACCCGCGCCGGATCGAGCGGACTGGACAGGCCATAGCCCGGCAAGCCGGCGACATAGGCTTTGTAGGCCTCGGGATCGCCGGAAAGCGCCAGACGGTAGCCCTGGCGCTCGAGCGCCGTTGCCATGGCGTCGATATGAGTGTTGATGGCATCCTGCTGCATTGGGTCGGTTGTCTCCTGAAGGCGCACACATGGCGTGTGGCCGATTGCCGGAAAGCGCCGGTACGGCGCGGTTTGCCGCAGCAGGCGAGAACAGCCGGATGGACCGCTCGCGCATGGATGCGGTGACCAACTCTTGCCGGAGATTGCCGAGTCTAGGCCATCATCAATTCGCGTCTTTCGGGAGAAAATGCCGATTTATACGGGATCGCTGCGCAATAACAGGCGGAAATGCCAAGGCATGCCGTGGGAATGGTTGACTCACCCGCCAGGGCTTGGTTAGGCTTGGCCCCATGATCGCGAACGCCTCCTTCCGTCCTTGGTATTTTACGCTGCAAACATAGCGGCGACGGAACGTATGTGACAAACGATCCAATGCCGCCGCCCACCGGCGGCATTCGTGTTTTCAAGACAAGCGATGGCCCCGGAAAGCGGCGGGATTTCAACCCCAGACCGCCAACCAACCCAAACGAGTGCCATCCGATGACCAACCAAACCGAGACCAATATGCTGACCCTGCCGCGCGAGGCCCTGGTGGCCGGCATGGACGTGGTGAACCTGCTGGTGACCGTGCGCCTGGCGGAAAGCGCCAGCGATGCCCGCCGCCTGATCCGCCATGCCGAAGCGCGGCTGAACGGCCGGGTGGTGGCCCATGAGGGCGAAACCGCCGGCCTGGAGGATCTGGATTCCCAGGGCACCCTGCGGCTTTCCGCCGGCCGGCACCGGCAAGCCCTGGTCTGGGCCGCCTGATCTGGGCCGCCTGATATGGGCCGCCTGATCCCGTGCCTGGCCTGTTGGGAACCAGCCTGCGACCTTCCGTCGCTGCGACCAAAATACAGCGGCCAGATGCAATATATTGCGTATAGTATTCCCCGATCGCAGGCCGATTCCTGCGGTTGAGAGGGGTGGAGCATGACCGTAATCGCCTTGGCCGGACGCCGACAGAACCAGAGCGCCGCCGTCGATCCCTGCACCGGCTGCACGGTCGGCAAGCTCAGCCTATGCGATGCTTTGGATGCCGAGGGCCGCAAACGCTTCAAGCCGATGGTGCGCGGCCAGGCGCTGGAGCCGCATCAGATGCTGTTCCAGGAAGGCGATGCCGCCGATCATGTTTATACCGTCACCGCCGGTCAGGTCAGTCTGGCGCGCTCGCTGCCCGATGGCCGCCGCCAGATCGTGGATTTTGCCGGCCCCGGCGATTTTCTCGGCCTCAGCCTGGGTTCGGAAGAGCCGGCGCATTACCGCCTGAGCGCCGAGGCGCTGACCAATACCCGCGTCTGCAAATTGCCGCGCATGGCCTTCAACCGGCTGATGCAGGACGAGCCGGCCCTGGGCCGGCGCGCGCTGGACTTCGCCGCCCGCCGCATCCGCGCCGCGCAGGAGCAGCAGCTCAGCCTGGGCCGCAAGACCGCCGCCGAGCGGGTGGCCTCCTTCCTGGTGGACATGGCCGAGCGCAATGTGGCGCGCGGCATCCCGGCCTCGCCGCTGAGCCTGCCGATGACCCGCACCGACATCGCCGACCATCTGGGCCTGACCCTGGAAACCGTCAGCCGCGCCTTCAGCCGGCTGCGCAAGCTGGGCCTGATCAAGCTGGAAGGCGCCGACCGCGTGGCGATCCCCGATTTGCCGGCCTTGGCCGCCGAGGCCGTGCAGGCGGCCTGACGCGCCCCAACTCTCGCGGCCCCTAAACTCTGGCGATATGGGGGCGGCTTCGGTATCCTCGGGCCAAACCACCGAAAAACAGGTCCGTCTCGACATGTCGTCTGCCGCTTTGCCTGCCTTCTCCCAGGGCGTGAATGAACTGCGCGCCTCGGAGATTCGTGAATTGCTGAAGCTGATCAACCGACCGGAGATCATTTCATTCGCCGGCGGCATTCCCGATCCGGCGATGTTCCCGCTCGACAAGATCAGCGCCGCCTATGCCGCCGTGCTGGCCAGCCAGCCGCAGGCTTACGACGCCTTTCAATATTCGATCAGCGAAGGCTATCCGCCGCTGCGCGAATGGATCGTCGGCTATCTGCAAAGCCACGGCATCGACGCCGCCGTCGAGCGCGTGATGATCACCAGCGGCGCCCAGCAGGCGCTGGATTTCCTCGGCCGCACCTTCATCGAGGCCGGCGACGGCGTGGTGATGACCGATCCGAGCTATCTCGGCGCCATCCAGGTTTTCGGAACATACCGCCCGCATTTTCATGCCGTGCCGATGGATGACGAAGGCGCCAAGCTGGCCGAGCTGCGCGAAGCCTTCGCCAAGAAGCCGAAATTCTTCTATCTCACCCCGGATTTCTGCAATCCCGCCGGCATCACCACCAGCCTGGCGCGGCGCGAGGCGATCCTCGATCTGGCGCATGAATTCGGCGTGGCGATCCTGGAAGATTCGCCCTACGAGGAATTGCGCTACGACGGCGCGCGCATCCCCAGCTTCGCCGCGCTGGAATGCCAGCGCCGCGCCAAGAATCCCGCCCTGCCCGCTTTGGTGATCTATGTCGGCAGCCTGTCGAAAGTGCTCACGCCGGCCTTGCGCATCGGCTGGGTGGCGGGCGATGCAGCCTTGATCAACAAACTGGTG
>JAYSEE010000142.1:0-9371 GCA_041914045.1 Ferrovibrio sp.
TCCTTGATCTGCATATAGCCATTGGGATGCAGCACGGCCAGGTCGCCGGAATGGAACCAGCCGCCGGCGAAGGCTTCTTTGGTCGCCTTGGGATTCTTCAGGTAACCCTTCATCACGACATTGCCGCGGAACATGATCTCGCCCATGGTCTGGCCATCGGCGGGCACGCGCTGCATGGTTTCGGGATTCATCACCGTCACGTCTTCTTCCACATGGTAGCGCACGCCCTGGCGCGCTTTCAGACCGGCGCGTTCGGAGAGCGACAGGCGGTTCCATTCATCATGCCAGTCGCACACCACGGCGGGGCCGTATACTTCGGTCAGGCCGTAGACATGCGCGATATCGAAGCCCATCTCTTCCATCGCGGCGATCACGGCGGCCGGCGGCGCGGCGCCGGCGGTCATGCATTTCACGCCGGGTTTCAACTTGGCGCGCACGTCTTCCGGCGCGTTGATCAGCATGCTCAGCACGGTGGGAGCGCCGCAGAAATGCGTCACGCCCAGATTGGCGAAGGCGTTGAACACGGCGGCCGGTTCCACCTTGCGCAGGCAGACATGCACGCCGGCGAGCATGGTGATGGTCCAGGGGAAGCACCAGCCGTTGCAATGGAACATCGGCAGCGTCCACAGATAGACCGGATGCTTGGGCAGGTTCCAGGTGACCGAGTTGCCCATGGCGTTCAGGTATGCGCCGCGATGATGCGTCACCACGCCCTTGGGGTTGCCGGTGGTGCCCGAGGTATAGCCGAGCGCGATGGCGTCCCATTCGTCGGCCGGGCCGCGCCAGACGTATTGCGGATCGCCCTGCTTGAGGAAGTTTTCATATTCGATGGCGCCGATCGGCTTGGCGTCGGGCATGGCCGCGTCGGCGATGTCGATCACATAGGGCTTGGGCGTTTTCATCAGCGCCAAAGCCTGCTGGGTCACCGGGGCGAATTCGGCATCCACCAGCAGCACCTTGGCTTCGCCATGGTCGAGGATGAAGGCGATGGCGGCGGCATCCAGGCGGATATTGATCGGGTTCAGCACCGCGCCGGTGGCGGGCACGCCGAAATGCGCTTCCAGATGCGCCGGCGTATTGGGCGCCATGATCGCGACGGTTTCGCCGTGTTTGACGCCATGCTTCACCAGCGCCGAGGCAAGCCGGCGGCAGCGGGTGTAGAGCGCGGCGTAATCGTAGCGCCAGGCATCGTGGATCACCGCCAGCCGGTGCGGGAATACCTCGGCCGTGCGGCGCAGAAAGCTCAGCGGCGATAGCGGTTCGAAATTCGCGGGATTCTTGTCGAGATCGCGATCATAAATCGAAGTCATTTCCATGGCCTCCCAAGCAATTGCCGGACCCTAACTTTTCGGCGAGTTTCGGGCAACCGCCAGCCCTGCCAATGTTTTTTGCGGCATGGCGAAGCCCGGTTTCAGAATCCCAGGCCATCGGCCAGCAATTTCAAGCCGCAAAGCAGCGTCATCACATAGATCACGCGATAGAATAGCTTGTCGTTCATGTATTTATGCAGCCAGATGCCCAGATACACGCCGGCCACCGCCACTGGCGCCAACGTGGCGGCGGTGCCCAGGTTGACTGCGGTGAATTGTCCCAGCCAGGCATAAGGTATCAATTTCACGTAATTCAGCGCCGCGAAATAGACCACGTTGGTGCCGACATAGATGGTCTTGTTCAGGCGCTGCGGCACCAGATAAACCGAGAGCGGCGGGCCGCCGGCATGGGCGATGAAGCTGGTGAAGCCCGACAGCGCGCCCCAGAACAGCCCGCGGCCGACATGGCGCGGCGCCGGCTCGTCGCTGTTGCGGCCGAGCCATTTGTGCAGCACGAAGGCGATGGCCACCAGGCCGATGATCATCTGCACGCCCCGGTTGCTCACCCAGCCGGCGGTCAGCGTGCCGATCAGAATGCCGATCAGCGCGCCGGGCAGGATGATCGCCATATTCGCCTTGTCCCAGCTTTTGCGGTAGCTCCACAGGCCGGCCAGATCCATCACGCAAAGCAACGGCAGGGTGATGGCGGCGGCTTGCAGCGGCGGGATCGTCAGGCTCAGCAGCGGCAGCGCCAGCAGGCTGGTGCCGGGGCCGAAGCCGCCCTTGCTCAGGCCGATAAGCAGCACGACTGGGATGGCTGCAACATAGAACCATGGGTCGTGCAGCATGGGCAGGGATGCAAGCATGTTTCGATCCAACAGAAACGGAATTGCCGCAGACCTGGCCGTGGTTCGGTTGACGCTGGCAGCCGGCGGAGTTTATCCTGAATCTTAACTTCGTCACTCAACCTCTTAAAGCATCACGACCGATGGAAACCGCAATGGCAGCGGCCGTTGCCGCGATGGAGCAGTCTTTGCGTCGTCTGGATGCCGCTTTGGCATCTCGCGCTGCTTCCTATCGTGCGCTCGGCGAACAGCATGGCCAGCTCAGCCTCGAACTGCGCCAGACCGCCGAGGCATTGCAGACGGCGCGCGCCGAGGCCGATGGCCTGCGCGAGCGCGCCGATCTGGTGGATGCCTTGCGGGCGGAACTCGCGGCGATGCAGGCCGAGCGCGAACAGGCGCCGGCGATGGCGGCGGAAATGCCGACCGCGCCTGTCGTCGATTCAGGCGCGGCTGATGAAATCGCCGCCTTGAAGGCGGAATTGGCTGAATGCCGGGCTTACGAAGCCGATCTGCTGCAGCGTCTGGATGCCATCATGGCCCGGCTGCGCCAGGCTCTGGCCGAGCCGGCGCAATAGAGCCGGGGAACAGGAGGACGCGATGGCAGAGGTGAATGTCGCCGTGAATGGCCGTTCCTATCCGATCGGCTGCGACGACGGCGAGGAAGCCCAGGTGCAGCGGCTGTCCGGCCTGGTGGATGCGCGCGTGCGCGAATTGGCGGCTTTGGTCGGCCAGGTGGGCGAGGCGCGGCTGCTGCTGATGGCGGCGCTCACCATGGCGGACGATCTGGAAGGCGCGCAGCGTGAACTCGCGGCCCTCAAAGAGGCCAATCGGAACGACGCCCAGGCCGGTTTTCAGGCCCGCGCCGACGCGGAAGCCGGCAGCCAGGCGCTGCTCAGCATGGCGCGCCGGCTCGAAGAGATTGCCGCCAAGCTGGAAGCGCCCTAAATTGCGCTTGGACGATGTTCCTGCCCGGTGCGTTTGGTATTTCGCAACCCTGGGGCCAATGTCGATCTCTTAGGGAGCTGTCCCTGCCCTTGGCCGAGGCCTTGGGTATATGGCGCCCACCTGGTACGCCAGGCCTTAGGAGGTTGGATACACGCCGACGGCCATGGCGGGCATCGTCCACCTCAATCCTGTCCACCTCAACCTTCACACGGATGCCGGTTTGCAGGCTGCCACACCCGATACCGCCGCCCTCGACGTTATCCATGCCGACAAGGCGCGGTTGCGCGTCAGGCTGCGGGCGCGCCGGGCCGAGGCGGCGGCGGCCAATGGCGCGGCCATCGCCCAGGTGGCGGCCGAGCGGTTTCTGGCCGGGATTCCGCTGCGGCCGGGCCTGGCCATCGCCGGCTATTGGCCGATGGCGGACGAACTCGATCCCCGGCCCTTGCTGGCGCGGCTGCGGGCCGAACATGGCGCGCATATCCTGCTGCCGGTCACGCCCATGCGGAAGGGCGCGGCGCTGGAATTCCGCACATGGTCGGCCGGCGAGGTTTTGCAGCCCGGACGTTACGGCATACCCGCGCCCGGGCCGCAGGCGGCGGCGCTCCGGCCGGATATAATGCTGGTGCCCCTGGTGGGTTTCGATGTAAAGGGCGAAAGGCTCGGCATGGGGGCGGGGTATTACGACGCCACCCTGGCGAGCCTGCGCGAGAATGATGGGCGTGAAGGCACGGGAACGCCGCCCTTGGCGGTGGGCTATGCCTTCGCCGTGCAGCAAGTGCCGGAATTGCCGGTGCGGCCGGAGGATCAACGGCTGGATTGGGTGGTAACCGAACGCGGCGCGATCAACTGCGCCGGAAATGTAGGGTAACGTGCGGATTCTGTATTGCGGAGATGTCGTCGGCCGGTCCGGGCGCGATGCGGTGATCAAGCGCATACCGGAATTGCGCCGCGATCTGGCGCTGGATTTCGTGATCGTGAATGGCGAGAACGCCGCCGCCGGCTTCGGCATCACCGGCCGCATCTGCGCCGAATTCTACGAAGCCGGGGTGGATGCCATCGTGCTGGGCAACCATGCCTGGGATCAGCGCGAAACCCAGGCCTATATCCAGTCCGATAGCAAATTGCTGCGGCCGCTGAATTATCCCAAGGGTACGCCGGGGCGCGGCGCGGCTGTGTTCACCACGCCGCGCGGTCGCAAGATCCTGGTGGCGCAGGTGATGGGCCGCGTGTTCATGGATCCGCTGGACGATCCCTTCGCCAGCATCGAGGCCGAACTCGCCAAGCATCGCCTTGGTTCAGGCGGCGGCCTGGATGCCATCGTAGTGGATATCCATGGCGAGGCCACGTCCGAGAAGATGGCGATGGGGCATTTCCTGGATGGCCGGGTTTCGTTGGTTTGCGGCACCCATAGCCATGTGCCCACGGCGGATGCGCAGATTCTGCCCGGCGGCACGGCCTATCAGACCGATGCCGGCATGTGCGGCGACTACAATTCGGTGATCGGCATGGATAAGGCCGAGCCGATCCACCGCTTTCTGCGCAAGGTGTCGAATGGCCGTTTCGAGCCGGCCAATGGCGAGGCCACGCTCTGCGCGGTGTTCATCGAGACCGACGAGCGGACCGGGCTGGCCACGCGCATCGCGCCGATCCGGCTGGGCGGACGGCTTGCCCAAGCGAACCTCTAATAATCTACAAACCCTGCTGGCCGAGGTTTCGGCCTGCCGGCATTGCGCGGCGCATCTGCCGCTGGGGCCGCGCCCGGTGGTGCGCATGGCATCCTCGGCCCGCTTGCTGATCATCGGTCAGGCGCCCGGCACCAAGGTGCATGAAAGCGGCCTGCCCTGGAACGACCGTTCCGGCGACCGCCTGCGGCAATGGCTGCAAATGGACCGCGAGACCTTCTACGACGCCAACCGCATCGCCATCATGCCCATGGGCTTCTGCTATCCCGGCGTGGATGCGCGCGGCGGCGACAAACCGCCCCGGCCGGAATGCGCGCCGCTCTGGCATCAGCGCCTGCTGGGGCATTTGCCCGGGATACGCCTTACCCTGCTGGTGGGCAGCTATGCCCAGGCGCGCTATCTGGCGGGCCGGCGCGGCGCCAGCCTGACCGAGACGGTGCAGCGCTTCGCCGAATACGGCCCGGATTTCCTGCCTTTGCCGCATCCCTCCTGGCGCACCACGGCCTGGGAAAAGCGCAATCCGTGGTTTGCCGACAGCCTGCTGCCTAGTCTGCGGCGGCGATTGGCCCAGGTTTTCTAAGGGCGTTTTTCCGGGGCATGTCTTGCAATTCGGGGCCGGGGGTTTTATTCCCGGCCGCATTCGCCGCAGGGGCGGAAATATGGTAAATATGCCCGATTCGCTCCGCACGTCCCCACGTCTTTTGCCGCGCAGGTAGATCATGGCCGGTCATTCCCAATTTAAGAACATCATGCACCGCAAGGGTGCCCAGGATGCCAAGAAGGCCAAGGTCTTCACCAAGCTGATCCGTGAATTGACCACGGCGGCCAAGATGGGCCAGCCCGATCCGGCGGCCAATCCCCGCCTGCGCGCCGCCATCCAGGCCGCCCGCATCGCCAATATGCCCAAGGATACGGTGGATCGCGCCATCAAGCGCGGGGCTGGCGGCGACGGCCAGGATAATTTCGAGGAAGTGCGCTACGAAGGTTACGGCCCCGGCGGTGTGGCGGTGATCGTGGAGGCGCTGACCGACAACCGCAACCGCACCGCCGGCGAAGTGCGGGCCGCCTTTTCCAAGAATGGCGGCGCGCTGGGCGAAACCAATTCGGTGTCGTTCATGTTCGACCGCATCGGCCAGATCGTGTTTCCGGCCAGCGTCGCTTCGGCCGACAAGATGATGGAAGCCGCCATCGAAGCCGGCGCCGAGGATTGCCAGTCGAGCGACGAAGAGCATGAAGTGGTTTGCGGCCAGGACGATTTCGCCGCCGTGCGCGAGGCGCTGGAAAAGGCCATCGGCGAGCCGAAATCGGCACGCCTGATCTGGCGGCCCAAGAACAGCACGCCGATTGACGGCGAGAAGGCCGAGACGTTGATCAAGATGCTCGACGTGCTGGAGGATTCCGACGACGTGCAGCAGGTCTATGCCAATTTCGAAATCTCGGAGGACGAGCTGAGCAAGCTCGCCTCCTGAGCCGGAAAAGCCCCGCCATGCGCATCATCGGCCTCGATCCCGGTCTGCGCGCCACCGGCTGGGGCGTGATCGAGGCCGTGGGCAACCGGCTCAGCCATGTCGCCCATGGCACCATCCGGGTGAATCCCGATGAGGAATTGGCCTATCGCCTGCGTTTCCTGCACGACGCCCTGACCGAAATCCTTGCCGAATGGCGGCCCGAGGCGGCCGCCGTGGAAGAAACCTTCGTGAACCAGAATCCCGCCTCCACCTTGAAGCTCGGCCAGGCGCGCGGCGTTGTGCTGCTCGCGCCGGCGCAAGTCGGCTTGCCGGTGTCGGAATACGCGCCGAATCTGATCAAGAAGGCGGTGGTGGGCGTCGGCCATGCCGAAAAAACCCAGGTGCATGCCATGGTGAAGCGCCTGCTGCCCGGCGTGGCGGTCAGCGGCGCGGATGCCGCCGATGCGCTGGCGGTGGCGATCGCCCATGCCCATCTGGCCGGCACGGCGGCGCGGGTGCGCGCGGCCGATACCGCGGCCTATCTCAAGCAGCAGGCCGCGCGATGATCGCCAAGCTGCGCGGTCTGTTGGATTCGACGACTGAAACCGCCTGCGTGGTGGATGTCGGCGGCGTGGGCTATCAGCTATTCTGTTCGGCGCGCACGTTGCGTGCGCTGCCGCGTATCGGCGAAGCCGTGAAGCTGTTCGTCGAAACCCATGTGCGCGAGGATCATATCCATCTTTACGGTTTCGCCAGCGAGGCCGAACGCGCCTGGTTCAACCTTTTGCAGACCGTGCAGGGCGTGGGCGCCAAGGTGGCGCTTGCCATTCTCGGCAGCCTGCCCACCGATGAGCTCACCCGCGCGTTGGCGGCGGGCGACAAGGCGATGCTCACCCGCTGCGATGGCGTGGGGCCGAAGCTGGCCGTACGGCTGATCACCGAATTGAAGGATAAACTCGGCGGCCTCGAACTCGGCGCCGCCAGCGCCGGTCTGCCGGAGGCTGCTGCTGTGGCCGAAGCGCCGGGCGCGGTGGCCGATGCGCTCTCCGCCCTGGTCAATCTCGGCTACAAGCGCGCCGATGCCTTCGCTGCCGTCACGGTGGCCGCCCGCGATCTGGGCGATAAGGCCGATGTCTCCACGCTGATCCGCTCTGGCCTCAAGGAATTGGCGAAATGAGCGAAGCCAATCGGATTGTGTCCGGCAAGGCCGCCGAGGGCGACGAACTCGACCGCCATCTGCGGCCGCAGGTGCTGTCCGATTTCGTCGGCCAGGCGCGGGCGCGGGAAAATCTGCAAGTCTTCATCTCGGCCGCCAAGGCGCGCGGCGATGCGCTGGATCATGTGCTGCTGCATGGCCCGCCGGGCCTGGGCAAAACCACCATGGCGCAGATCGTGGCGCGCGAATTGGGCGTGAATTTCAAGGCCACATCGGGGCCGGTGATCGCCAAAGCCGGCGATTTGGCCGCCTTGCTCACCAATCTCGAAGCCCGCGACGTGCTGTTCATCGACGAAATCCATCGCCTCAATCCGGCGGTGGAGGAAATCCTCTATCCGGCCATGGAGGATTTCCAACTCGACCTGATCATCGGCGAGGGACCATCCGCGCGCAGCGTGCGCATCGACCTGCCGCCCTTCACCCTGGTGGGGGCGACCACGCGCTCGGGCCTGCTCACCACGCCGTTGCGCGAACGCTTCGGCATTCCGCTGCGGCTGAATTTCTACGAAGTGGCGGAACTCGAATTCATCGTCTCGCGCGGCGCGCGCATCCTCGGTTTCGAACTGGATGCCAGCGGCGCGCATGAAATCGCCAAGCGGGCGCGCGGCACCCCGCGCGTGGCCGGCCGCCTGCTGCGCCGGGTGCGCGATTTCGCCGCCGTTGCAAAAGTGAAGGTGGTCACCGCCGTGCAGGCCGATGCCGCGCTCACCCGGCTGGAAGTGGATGCGCGCGGCCTGGACGCCATGGATCGGCGCTATCTCAGCACCATCGCGCGGGATTTCGGCGGCGGCCCGGTGGGCGTGGAGACCATCGCCGCCGCCCTGTCCGAACCGCGCGATGCGCTGGAAGACATCATCGAGCCTTATCTGATCCAGCAAGGCTTCCTGCAGCGCACCCCGCGCGGCCGGCTGCTCACGCCGCAGGCTTTCGGCCATCTCGGTATGGCCGCGCCGGCCCGCCCGGCCGACAGCCAGCTCGATATGCTCTCCGACGAGGTGGATGCCGATGGGGGGGGGGCCGATGGCTGAAGCCCACCGCTATCCTCTCCGCGTGCAATGGGAGGATACCGATGCCGCCGGTATCGTGTATTACGCAAATTATCTGCGCTTCATCGAACGCGGGCGTTCGGACGTGCTGCTGCGGGCCGGCGTCGATCAACAGGAATTGATGCGCGAGCAGGGGCTGGCCTTCGCCGTGCGCTCCTGCGCCATTGATTATCTGAAACCGGCCCGTCTGCACGAAGAATTAACCATTCTGACCGAGTTTTCCGGCGCATCCGGCGCCACGCTCACCTTGGCCCAGGCGGTCTGGCGCGGTTTGGACGAACTGGCGCGCGCCAGGGTGGTTCTGGCCTGCATCGACGGCAATGGGCGGCCAAAACGGGTTCCCAGGCAGGTTGTGGACCTGTTCGCCACACTTTCAACAAATTCTTCGCAAATCTCTGGCATGCTGGACAGCAAGGACGGTTAACAGATGGACAGGACAGTAAACGCGGCACAGCTTGGAGTTGACGCTCCCGTCGCGGATCTTTCGATGTGGGCTTTGTTTCTGCAGGCCGATTGGGTGGTCAAGGCGGTCATGCTGATGCTTGTGCTCGCCTCTTTCTGGTCATGGGCGATCATCTTCGAAAAGCTGATCAAGATCCGCAAGACCATCGCCGCCACCGATCAGTTCGAACATGATTTCTGGTCCGGCGGCTCGCTCGACATGCTCTACGACCGCATCTCGCAGCATGGCCCGCAGCATCCGATGGCGGTGCTGTTCGTGGCCGCGATGCGCGAATGGCGGCGCTCCACCGAGCGCGGCCTGGTGCGCGGCAAGCAGGGCCTGGGTTCGCTGCAAGTGCGCATCGGCCAGGTGATGCGCGTTTCCATCGACCGCGAAATGGAGCGCCTGGAGCGCTATCTCGGCTTCCTCGCCTCGGT
>JAYSEE010000143.1:0-9259 GCA_041914045.1 Ferrovibrio sp.
GGCGGGTCATGTCGTTGGGGATCAGGGCCCGCACCACGGCCTGATCCACCGCATTGGTCAGGCGCTTTTCCTCGTCGGCGGCAGTGCGGAGTTGAGTTTGGCGCTGCCAGGCCGCCACCTCGGCATCATGCTCGGAAAGCGAATGGTGCTTGCCGCATGGGCAGGCCGCCAATTCGGACTTGGCGTCGAAGGGATCCTGGAACAACGACATGCAGCAGCCTCCTTATGGTTTATCCGAAGATGTCGCTCCGGCTTCTGAATGCAGTGCAGCAAGCATCGTGCCAGCGGGCATGGCTTGGGGATTATCGGGATTTATCGCGGCATGGCGGCACTTTGCCGCGAAACCGGCTCGATACGGAAATTACGAAATTTCGTACTTTACGAAGTTTCGTAATTCTGATTACGATGTTTCGTAATTTCAACCGGAGCCTTCATGTCGGAAACCGCATCCGAGGCCAGCCGCTTCGGCCCCGCCTTCGAAGCCCATGGCGAGGCCATGCTGGTGGTGGACCCGATGGCCGACCGCATCCTGGATGCCAATCCGGCGGCCTGCCGCCTGCTGGGCTATCACCGCTCGCTGCTGCGCGACAGCCGGCTGAGCCTGCTGCATCCCGAGCAGATGCCGGCGCTGATCGTGTTCAGCGAAGCGGCGCTGAATCTGGGCCGCCACTGGACCCGCGAACTCACGCCCAAGCATGCCAGCGGCAAGGCGCTGAAACTGGAATACAGCGCCGCGCCGCTGCCGCATCACGGCCCGAACAATCCTGGCGAAGCGGCCCTGCTGTTGTTCACCCTGGCCGATCTGGAAGAACGCCGCCGCCGGAGCGTGGATGCCGAGGCCGATGCTTACTTGCGCGACGGCATCGCCGAATGGCAGCGGGTGGAACGCTTCTTCCGCGACATGGAGCGCGAGAATCAATTGATCCTCAGCGCCGCCGGCGAAGGCATCTATGGCGTGAACGCGGAAGGCAAGACCACCTTCGTCAACCCTGCGGCCGAACGCCTGCTCGGCTGGTCGGCGGAAGACCTGGTGGGCCACGACATCCATTCGCGCGTGCATCACACGCGCCATGACGGCAGCGTCTATCCCGGCCGCGATTGCCCGATCTACGGCGCTTTCCGCGATGGCCGCGTGCATACCGTGGATGACGAAGTGTTCTGGCGCCGCGACGGCCAGCCGATCTGGGTGGAATACACCTCCACGCCGATCCGCGATCGCGGCGCCGTGGTGGGCGCTGTGGTGGTGTTCCGCGACGTGACGCATAAACGCGAGGCGGAAGAAAAGCTGCGAGCCGCGCTGGAAGAAGTGGAAAGCCTGCGCCAGCGCCTGGAGCTGGAAAACGCCTATCTGCAGGAAGAGATCAAGCTGGAAGGCAAGCATCGCGGCATCATCGGCGAATCCGCCGCGATCCAGAATATCCTGCGCCAGGTCGAACTGGTGGCGCCAGCGGATGCCACCGTGCTGATCAGCGGCGAAAGCGGCACCGGCAAGGAATTGATCGCCCGCGCCATCCATGAAGCCAGCAAACGCTCCGACCGCCCGCTGATCCGCGTCAACTGCGCCGCCATCCCGCGCGAGTTGTTCGAAAGCGAATTCTTCGGCCATGTACGCGGCGCATTCACGGGCGCGCTGCGGGATCGCATCGGCCGCTTCGAACTGGCCGATGGCGGCACGCTGTTCCTCGATGAAGTGGGCGAAATTCCGCTGGAATTGCAGGGCAAGCTGCTGCGCGTGCTGCAGGAAGGCCAGTTCGAACGCGTGGGCGAGGAACGCACCCGCAATGTGGATGTGCGAGTGATCGCCGCCACCAACCGCGATCTGCGCGAGGAAGTGCGGCGCGGCCGGTTCCGCGAGGATTTGTATTTCCGCCTCAACGTCGTCCCGATCCAGAGCGTGCCTTTGCGCGAACGGCGCGAGGATATCCCGCTGCTGGCGATGCATTTCCTGCGCGGCGCGCATCGCAAGCTGGACAGCGCCGATCTGCGCCTCACCGAAGGCGATATCCGCCGGCTGACCCGCTACGATTGGCCGGGCAATGTGCGCGAATTGGAAAACGTGATCGAGCGCGCCGCCATCCTGGCCCGCCAGGGCCGGCTGCGCATCGACCTGCCCGACATGCAAGCGCCGGAATTGCCCAGCCCGCGCAAGGCCGCCGGCCGGGGCGATGCGCAGGGCAATGAAGCCGAACCGGATTGGCTGACCGAGAGCGAACGCCGCAGCCGCGACCGCGATCATATCCGCGCGGCTTTGGAGGCTTGCGGCGGCAAGGTGTTCGGCCCCGGCGGCGCTGCGGAATTGCTGGGCGTGAAACCCACCACGCTGGCCTCGCGCATCAAGGCGCTGGGCCTGCGCCGCACGGATTTGCGCCGCATGGGAGCCGACGGCATCGCGCCGGCGGCCATCATTCCCTAGAGCCGATCATTCCCTAGAAGGAGTGCCCGTCACCCACGCGAAAGCGTGGGTCCATGCCTGATGCAGCCGGATGCTGAAAAATGGATGCCCGCCTGCGCGGGCATGACGATTAAAAGGGAGCGCCCCGCCAAACGCCATCGCCCTCGGATCGGGCTGGATCAATCACGCCGGATCAATCAGCCCGGATCAATCAAGCAGGCGGCGTCTCGATGCTGCGCACCGGGGCGGCGAAGCTGTAGCCGACGCCATAGACCATCTTGATCGGCACGTCGCCGCCGGAGATTTCGGCGATCTTGCGGCGCAGACGGCGCACCAGCGCGTCGATCGAGCGATCCTCGATGCGCAGGCTGGGCCGTGCCAGCATGCGCACGATCTCGTCGCGCGGGCAGGGTTTGCCGGCGCGTTCGATCAGCGCGGTGAGGAAGGAAACCTCGCTGCCGGTCAGCTTCACGATGGCGCCGCCGGGCGCGATCAATTGCCACAGCATGGGCTGGAACAGCCAGGTTTCGGCGCTGGGCTCGGCCGGCGCGGCATTGCGGCCGGCATCCAGGCGGCGCTGCACCGAACGCAGGGTGGCTTCGATCTCGCGCAGCGAGGCATGCTTGACCAGATAGGCATCGGCGCCGCTTTCCAGACCCTCGACGCGATCATCGGCGGCCGAACGCATGGTCAGCATCACGATGCCGCAGGTGGAGCGGGTGCGCAGCTCGCGCGCCAGGTCGAAGCCGTTGCCATCGGGCAGGTTCACATCCAGCAGCACGATGTCGGGTATGCCCTGCTCGGCCAGGCCGGCATGGAATTCCGCCGCCGTGGCGCAGCCATAGGCGGCATAGTTATGCGCCTCGAGATAATCCACCAAATCCACCCGCAAGGAGGGTTCGTCTTCCACCACGCAGATGCGGATGCGCGGCTCCGCCGCGGATTGGGTACGGTTTGTCATGGCGTCACTATAGGTAATACCGGTGCCGATTTCGAGGCTGTGCAATGCCGATCCCCTGCATGGCCGTTGCGCTGCGCCCTAAATATCACAGCCGGCCGTGTTGGCGCCATCCAACTTGATCCCCGCGCGCTTGGCGGCGCCCAGCCGGCTGCCGCGCAGATCGGCCCGGCTGAAATCGGCATTGCTCAGATTGGCCGGCCAGGACCGGCCGGTGGACTTGCCCGCCGGATCGCGCAGCGGCACCGGCTCGAATTTGGTGCCGCGCAGCTTGGCGCCGCTGAGATTGGCGCCGCTGAAATTGGCCCCGTCGGCCACCGCGCCGTCCAGGATCGCCTGCATCAATTGCGCATCCGACAGGTCGGCCAAGGTGAGATCGGCATCGGACAGGATGGCATCGCGCAGATCGGCGGCGCGCAGCATGGCGGCGCGCAGGTCGGCGGCGCCGAGATCGAGGCCGATCAGCGAGCGGCCGCCGAGATCGAGCCGCTTGCCGCTCTGGCCCGACGAGTTGATCCACAAGCCATGCGCCTCGATCAGCGGTTGCAGCCAATCCGGCAGACTGCTGGCGGAACGGCGGCGGATCGCGCCGTTGAGATTGGCCCCGAAGATATTGGCCTGGCCGAGATCGACATTGCGCAGATTCGCGCCCGACAGATCGCAGCCCTCGAAATTGGCGCCTTTCACCACCGCGCCGGTAAGCGTGACTTCGCGCATCTTGGCGCCGGAAAAATCCGCGCCGCTGAGATCGGCCCCGGCCAGATTCACCGCGAAAAGATTGGCGCGGCTGAATTTCGCATCGCGGGCGGAAGACAACTTCAGATTCGCCTTCGACAGATCGGCGCCGGAAAAATCCGCCCGGTCTATCTGCACATTGGTCAGATTGGTGCCGCGCTCTTCCAGATGCTCGCGGCCATCCTTCCAGCGCACGATCTGGCCCGGCCGCAGATCGGCATCGCGCAGCACGGCGTCGGTCAGCTTCACGCCCATCAGATTGGAACCGCGCAGATCGGCGCGCACCAGACTGACGCCGGACAAATCGCCGCCCTGAAAATCCACGCCGAACAGATCGGCGGCATCGCAGCGGCAGCCGCGCAGCATGGCATTGGTGATGGTGCAGCCGGCCAGCACCGCACCGCGCAGATCGAGATTGAGCGCCGACAGGCCGGAGATATCCGCCGAACGCATGATCAGCCGCTGCGCCTTCGGCAGATTGGCGGTGAAGCGGGCATGCAGCGCCGCGGCCTTCAGAAAGGCCCGGATATTCGGATTGGTGCTCTGCTCGGCGGAAGCCAGAACCGGGCCCAAACCGCCATCGCCATCAAGAGACATGCTCTTCCATCGCTTGTGAAAAGCCGAAGCATTACGCCTGCATCTGCTACAAGAGATAGAATTAGCCGCTAGGTCAAGCAAGACCTATAATGCATATCGCTTATGCATAAATGCCGCAAAACGGCCTAAAAGTCTCAATTCGTTTGATTCTATCAGATTCAAGACATTTGCGCCGACCGGTCAGCCGTTCGGCGCCGGCAACCAGAGCTTGATGCGCCGCGCGCCATCGGCTTGCGCCTGCTCGGCAAGCCAGCCCTGCTGCGCCGCGATCAACCGCGCCAATCCGGCGATCTCGAAATCGCCGGCGCCGGGATCGCGGAGATCGAAGGTCATCGCCACGCCGCCGGCTTCGGGTTCCACGGCTATGCGCCCCGGCGCATCCGCGCTGCTGCTGTCGATGGCCAGATCGACGGCGTAAGCCAGCACCGGCCGCAGCAATTCGGGATCGGCCAGCACGCGCGGCGCGGGCTCCACGAAGGGCAGCGCCGCCAGCGACTGCAAATCCTCGGGCGGCAATTCGCGCAGGATCTGGCGCAGGATTTCGAGCGGCGCCAGCACCAGGCGGCGCGGCGCGCTGTCGCCGCGCAGCAATCTTTCCTCGGCCAGGAAGCCGTCAATCAGCAGGCGCAGGCGGCGCGCCGCGCTGCGCAGATGCTGCAAGGCGCGGCGCGGCGCGGCATCGGGATCGCGCAAATCCGGCGGCAGCTTCATCGCCATCAATTCGGCGGCGCGGTCGACGATGGCCAGCGGCGTGCGGAATTCATGCCCCACCATATCGAGGAAGTCGCGCTGTTCGCGCCGCGCCGTGCTTTCCTGCGCCAGCGCCACGGTCAGGTCGCTTTGCAGTCGGCTGCGCAAAACCGCTTCGTCTTGCAGGGCTTCGTATTGCTCGGTCAATTCGATGCCGATGCGGGTGCCGATCAGCGAGATCGCGCCGATGAAGAAAAAGATGGCGTACATCAGCAATTCGAGGAACCACAGGCTTTGCAGCATGGCGGGCAGCAGCGATTCGCCGCGCAGCAGGATCGCCAAGCCATCGAAGCCGCGCAAAGCCTGCACGCCGCCATGAAACAGGTTCAAACCGGCCAATTGCAGCGCGATGCCGCGCGCCGCGCCGCCGGCGCGCAGGCAATTGCGCGCCATCAGCAATGAGAAATACCCGCTGAAAGCGGCCGCCATCACCGAAAGCAGGCCGGCCTTGTCGTAGGGCAGCAGCATGTAGAATGGCCAGATCGGCAGCGCCGCGAGATAGCCGAGCGCTTCCGGCCAGGGCCGCAGCCGCAGACCCAGCATGGCGCTGAGCGCGATGCTGGACAGCGCAAGGCCGGCGATGCTGAGATAATTCGACAGCACCACCGAATGCCAGCCGCTCCATTCGCCGCGCATGGAAACCAGCGCCATCGCCGGCAGCAGCAGCAGCGAACCCGACACCGCGAAGCGGATGCCGGGCAGGCGCGGCAGCATGATCCAGATCAGCAGCCAGCCCATCACCTGCAGCAGCAGCAAGCAGCCCAGCACCACCACCAATGTGCGCTGATCCGCGATCATGGCGCGTATTGCCCAATCGTCTCGGCGCGGCCATCGCCGGCCAGCAACGGCAGCCGCACGGTGATGCAGGTGCCGTCGCCCGGCTCGCTCTGGATATCGAAATGGCCGCCATGCAGCTGGATCTGCCGGCCGGCGCCGTAAAGCCCCAGCCCGGTGCCGGGTACGCCGGCGGCGTTGCTGGCGCGGAAGAAGCGCCGGCCCACCGCACTCAATTCGCGCTCTGGAATGCCGATGCCGTAATCGCGCACCGTCACCACCGCTTCATCATCCTCGCGCAACAGCGACACTTCCACGGCCGTGTCGGAGGGGGAATATTTCAGCGCGTTGTCGAGCAGATTGCCGAACACCACGGTCAGCATGGCGGCATCGCCGGCCACCACGGCATCGGGCTCGGCCAAGCGCAGCTGCAGCCGCATCTCCGCCGCCGGCTGGGCTTGGCTGCGCGCCAATTGCCGCAGCAGCGCGCCCAGCGCCACCGGCTCTTGCCGCATCTCCACATTGCCGGTGGCCAGCTTCTCGTCGAGCAAAAACGTCTCGATCAGCAGGCGCAGCCGGCGCACCGCTTCGGCCACCGCATCCAGCCGCGGCTGGATCGCCGCGATGCCGCCGACATGGCGGCGCAAATCCTGCCCGGCATCGGCGATGCGCTGCAACGGGCGCTGGAATTCGCGCCCGATCAGCGTGATGAATTGCCGTTGCTCGTTGCGCAGATCGGATTCCCGCTCCAGCGCTTCGGCCAATGTCTGCTGCAATTGCCTTCGGTCGGCCACTTCATCGGCCAGCTTGAGATTGCGTTCGGCCAGATCCACCGCCAGCCTGCCGCCCAGCAGCACCGAGAAAGCCACCGCCACGGCAATGCTGGTCAGCAGGATTTCCAGCACCCAGAAGGATTGCCCGCTGCTGCCGGCCATGAAATCGCCGAACACCGGCGCATGCAGGGTCAGGCTGCTGCGCAGCACCGACAGAGCGGCATGGCAGCCGAAAACCGCCGCCAACGGCGCGCGCACCGACAAAGTGAGCCGCTCGGCGCCCAGGATAACCCAGAACATCCCGCCATATTGCATGGCGGTGAACCAGGACGAGGCGATCACGCGAATGCCCAGATTGTCGGGATCGGTCGCCATCCAGTAGGGCCAGAGCAATGCCGTAATCGCCACTGGCGGCCAGGCCAGCCAAACCGGACGCGGCCGGTCCAGCAGATCCGCCACGCCCAGCACCATCAGCGCATGGCCCAGCGCGACCAAGATGTTGCCCAGCGTCACCGACGCCGCATCGGGGATCGAGCCGCGCAGGATATAGAGCAGGAAAGCGACCGCGACGATAAAAACGCCCAGCGTCCAGATGCCGAGGCCGGGAATCTGCCGGTTGCCGCGCCACATCAGCATCCACGCGAAAGCCTGCACCAACGACAGCACGAAGGTGATCAGGAACAGCGTGCGGATATCGAGCAGCGCGAGCAGCTTTTGCCTCCGGCGGTCTGACGGGATTCGCGGGCTTACGCTTTGGGCGCCGCCAGATCGGCTGCCTCGATGACGCGGGCGGAATAGACCAGCGCCGCGCCGGCATTCACCGCGATGGCCACGCCCAGCGCCTCGGCGATTTCGCCTTCGGTTGCCCCTGCCTTGCGGGCGGCGGCGGCATGCACGGCAATGCAGCCGTCGCACCGGCTGGTCACCGCCACGCCGAGCGCGATCAACTCGCGCACCTTCTCGCCCAAATTGCCGGTCTGCTTGCCCGATTTCGCCAGCGCGCGATAGGCCGCCATCATCTCCGGATTCAACTCGCCGAGCTTGCCCACCGCATGGCCCAGTTCCTTACGATACGCGCCCCAATCCTGCATGCTCATGGCAATCTCCGGTTTATGCCGCTGCGGTTTAGCGGCGGAGTGTGGCAGACCGGGCCGGCCCTGGTCTATGCCCGGCGGCTGCGCTAAAATCAGCCGCCCTCCCCGCTTGGATATAATACCCATGGAACATCTGCTGGAACGCGTGATCTTCGCCAGCCGCTGGCTGTTGGCGCCCTTTTATCTCGGCCTATGCCTGGCGCTGGTGCTGCTGCTGGTCAAATTCGGCCAGGAGTTGCTGCATGTGGCGCCGGCGGTGCTGACCATGAGCGAAAGCGATGTGGTGCTGTCGATCCTGGCGCTGATCGACCTGTCGCTGGCCGCCAATCTGCTGCTGCTGGTGATCTTTTCCGGCTATGAAAATTTCGTGTCGAAGATTGATGTGGGCAACCACAAGGATCGCCCGGACTGGATGGGCAAGGTGGATTATTCCGGCCTGAAGCTGAAGCTGCTGGCCTCCATCGTCGCCATCTCGGCGATCCAGTTGCTGCGCGCCTTCATGAACATCAAGTCGATGACCAACGAAGAGCTGGCCTGGCTGGTCGGCATCCATATGTGCTTCGTGGTTTCCGGCGTGCTGCTGGCGCTGATGGATCGCCTGACGGAAGGCAGCCACAAAGCGGCCGGCAACGGGCATTGACGCCATGGCGCGCAGCCGGCGCCGGACCTGGCTGCTGCTGGCGCCGCTGATTTTTCTGGCCGCCTGCGCCGCGCCCGAACCGCCGCCGCCGGAACCGGCTTGGCGCGAAAGCCCAGAAGCCGCCAGCGGGGGCGCGCATCTGACCGGCCAGCCGCATACCGACCGGCTGGGCCAGCCGCGGCGCCAGCTCGATCCCAGCCGGTCGTTCTTCCCGCTGGCGCTCGACAACGCCATGGTGGATTACGGCCGGGGCCTGCGCTTCGGCTTCGCCCATGCTTATGAAGCCGGCTTCAATGCCGTGGCGCCCTGGGCCGGCCAGCCGCCCGCCGCGGTGCTGACTGCCGCCGCCGGCTCGCGCGTGCTGGCGATTCTGGAAGGCGATGCCCGCAATCAGGCGGCCGAAGAGCAGGCCGACAGCCAGGCGCTGCTGGATGCCGGCGCGGTGCGGCTGGCGCGGATCGAGCCTTTCCGCACCGCGTCGGCCGCAAATGACGCTGGCGCTATCGACGGGCCGCAGGGCCTGGACATCCTGCGCCAGGCGGTGGC
>JAYSEE010000144.1:0-9227 GCA_041914045.1 Ferrovibrio sp.
ATGAAATTCGATACGCCGATGGATTTCACCCGGCCCTGTTCCTTCAGCCGGATTAAGGCGCGCCAACTATCGAGATACAGCCCCTTGCGCGGCGCCGGCCAGTGGATCAGGTAGAGATCGACATAATCCAGGCCTAGCCGCTTCAGGCTGGCATCGAAGGCCTTGAGCGCGGTGGCGCTGCCCTGCGCATCGTTCCACAGCTTGGTGGTGACGAAAATCTCCTCGCGTTTTACGCCGGACGAACGGATGCCCTCACCCACGCCGGCTTCGTTGCCATAGATCGCGGCGGTATCCACATGGCGATAGCCGGCCTGCAATGCCGTGCGCACCGCCTCTGCCGCCTGCGCATCGTTCGCCCTCCAAACTCCAAGGCCGATCTGCGGGATCGAGCGGCCATCATTGAGCTTCGCGAAGGGCTGATCCGACATGCTTCAACTCCGATAGTGGATTTTCACCTTGGCCGCAGCGGCCCGGGCAGCGGCGCGGGCCGCATCCGTATCGCCATTGCGGGCGAGCGCCAAAGCCACGCCCATGCGACGGTAAGGCCGCGTGGTAGGCTTGTTGAAAATGCGCAGGTCGATATCTATGGCGGCATCCGGCGATTGCAAGGCGGCATCCAGCCCTTGCACCCCGAAGGCCGTGGAATCGCGATCCGCCAGGATCACCGCCGAGGCGCTGGGGCCGTATTGCGTGATGGAGGGGATCGGCAAACCCAGAATGGCGCGGGCATGCAGATCGAATTCGGTCAGGTTCTGCGAAATCAGCGTAACCATGCCGGTATCATGCGGGCGCGGCGAAAGCTCGGAGAAAATCACCGCCTCGCCCTTCACGAAGAACTCGACGCCGAACAGGCCGTAGCCGCCGAGATTATCCACCACCGCCTTGGCCTGGCGCTGGGCCTCGGCCACGGCTTGCGGCGCCATGGCGGTGGGCTGCCAGCTTTCCTGATAATCGCCGCGCTCCTGCCGATGGCCGATGGGCGGACAGAAGATCACGCCGTCGCGGGTGCGGATGGTGAGCAAGGTGATTTCATAATCGAAGGCGATGAAAGCCTCCACGATCACCCGCTTGCGGTCGCCGCGCATGCCGGCCACGGCATAATCCCAGGCCTTGTCGATATCGGCCTGGGATTTCACCGTGCTCTGGCCCTTGCCCGACGACGACATCACCGGCTTCACTACGCAGGGGATGCCCACGCTGGCAACGGCGGCGCGCATCTCATCCAAGCTTTCGGCATAGAGATATTTCGAAGTGGGCAAGCCGAGTTCGCTGGCCGCGACTTCGCGAATGCGGTCGCGGTTCATGGTCATGATGGTGGCGCGCGCCGAGGGCACCACCTTCTGGCCGCGATCCTCGTATTCTTTCAACACCTCGGTGCGGATGGCCTCCACCTCGGGCACGATGTAATCCGGCTTGTGCTTGTCGATGGCCGCCGAAAGCGCCGCGCCATCCAGCATGGAGAACACTTCCGCCTCATCGGCCAACTGCATCGCGGGCGCCCCGGCATAGGCGTCGCAGGCCACCACATGGGCGCCCAGCCGCTTGGCCGAGATCACGAATTCGCGGCCCAATTCGCCCGAGCCGAGCAGCAGGATTTTTGCAATGGCGGTCATCTGGTTTCGCCCCCAAGGAATGCCGTTAACCGACCCAGGAGCATACGGATTTTCCCGTCCTTCAAAAGGGCCAGAGCGCGGCCTCCGGCAAGTAAATGGCGGCGGCTTTATAAGCCCGCCGGCAATTTGGAGCGCATCATCCGCTTCCGGTCGAATTTACGGCCATCGACGATGAAGGTGCCGTCGCCCACGGCATGGATCATGCGCCGCTCTTTGCGCTTGCCGTCATAATAAGCCGCCAGCCCTTCCAGAATGACGATATTGTGCCGCGCGACGATCTCTATCACCCGGCATTCGATATTCGCCAGGCATTGTCTGATCAACGGCGCCCGTACATGCTCGGCGGGCAAAGCAGTCAGCTTGAACTTGGAAAATTTATCCGTATCCGCGCCCGAGCAGGTGCCGATGCCTACGACCGTATCGAGCATGTCTATGGCCGGAATCGCAACCACGCATTCCCGGTTTTTGCGCAACGCCGCGTAGGAAAAATTCCACGGCCCTGTGGTGATTGCGAATGTTCCGGAAAAATCCATCACCATGGTCCAACTTATGGTCATGATGTTGTTTCCGCGGCCATCGTTGGTGGTCACCAGCACCACCGGACCCGGTTCGAGTAGCGTGAAGGCTTTGGCGATTGCGAAATCGTTCATACCGGCCCCGTGTATCTTGCGCGCGGGCGGATCAGCTTGCCCTCGCCATGTTGTTCCAACGCATGGGCGATCCACCCCACGCTGCGGCCGATGGCGAATAATGCCAGCGCAGAATCTTTCGGCAGGCGCAAAGCGCGGCGCACCGCCACCAAAGCAAAATCCACATTCGGCAATTTGCCCGCGCCATCCAGCATCACCGCCGCCAAGGCGTCGCGGCTGGCATCCCGTGGCAACAGCGGCAACAGGGCGGCGGCGCGCGGATCGCCTTCGGGATAGAGTTGATGTTCGAACCCCACCATGCCATCGCCGCGCCGCAGCCGCGTCTCCACTACTGCGGCGGCATCGCCGGCAGCATCGATCTCCTGCAGCAAGATTTCCACCAAACTCGTCGTACCGCCATGCAGCGGACCGCTGAGCGCGGCCAAGCCGCCATTCAGGCAAGCCCCAAGCGATGCGCCCGTGGACGCCACTACGCGCACCGCGAAGGCGGATGCGTTGAATTCATGGTCGGCCAGCAGCACCAGCGCCCGGCGCAGAATATCCGCGCCTGCCGGCTTGAGTTGCCAGGCACGGGCCAGATGAAGATGGATCGGCCGGTCATCCGGCTCGCTCAGGCTGGCCGCCGCCGCCAAGGCACGCAGCAAGGCCGCCGCGCCCGGCCAAAGCCTGCTGGCATCGCGCTGCCAAGCCGTTGCCCGGCCTGCGGCGATCAATGGCAGCATGGCCTGGCAACGTTCGATCAACGGCAAGGCCGCCAGGCGCTTCAATAAGCCGGCCTGCCAGGGCTGCGGCAAGGCCTGCTCGACGCCGAAAGGATCCTGCGCTCCGCATTGCCAAAGCAACTGCGCGGCATCTTCCAACGTCGCCGTCTCGGCCAGACGCACGGCATCCTGCCCGCGATAGAATAAACGTCCATTCTCGATCAGCGTGATGCCTGAATTCAGCACCGGCAAACCCCAATCCAGGCTTTGCGCCGCCGCCTCGCGCGGACGCCGGCCGAGCGCTTTGCGCTTTTTCAATGCCTCTACGTCATGCGCGTTATACAGCCGCTGGCGCGTATCGCCATGCGCCGCGCTGGACCGGATCAGCCCTCGGCTGACATAGGCATAGAGCGTGGCCCGGCTGACGCCGAGGCTTTTCGCCGCCTTGGCGGCATCCAGGAATAGCGGCGGCTTGGACATGGCACATTATATTGATCGGTTGAATCAAGATTGACTATATAATCACAATCAACATCCTCATGACAGTGAAACATGAGGAAAGCCATGAGCAACCTGAACAAGGCCGCACCGCAACTCGCCGTCGATCAATCCCAGGGCAATGCCGGGCTGGAGGGCGTGATCGCCGCCGAAACCCGGCTGAGCCATGTGGACGGCATGGCCGGACGATTGATCCTGCGCGGCTACGATCTGGATGCCATCGCCAATTGGAGCTTCGAGGCTTTGCTCGCCCTGCTCTGGCGGGATCTGGCGCCGGAAGACCTGGATGCCGCGCAAATCCAGGCTGCCTTGGGCAAGGCGCGGCTGCGGGCTTTCGACCTGCTCGATCCCCTGCTCGGCATGACCGACCGTCTCTCGCAGGTGGAAGCGCTGCGGCTGCTGCTGTCGGCGCTGGCCGATGCGGAAAGCGAAGCGCATCATATGCTAGCCGTGGCCGCCGTGCCGGTTTTCGCCGCCGCCATTTCACGCCGCCGCCAGGGCTTCGCGCCGCTGCAACCCGATGCTGCGCTCGGCCAAGCGGCGGATTATCTGCGCATGCTGCATGGCAAGCCGATGCCGGAAGCCATGACGAAGGCGCTGAATACATACATGGTCACCGTGGCGGATCACGGCATGAATGCCTCCACCTTCACGGCGCGGGTGATCGCCTCCACCAAGGCGGGATTATTCTCGGCGGTGATCGGCGGACTTTGCGCGCTGAAAGGCCCTCTGCATGGCGGCGCGCCCGGCCCGGTGCTGGATATGCTGGATGCCATCGGCGAAGCGCAACGCATCCGACCCTGGCTGAAGGATGCCCTGGCGCGCGGCGAACGGCTGATGGGCTTCGGCCATCGGATTTACCGCGTGCGCGACCCGCGCGCCGATGTGCTGAAAGCGGCCGTCTCCAATCTGCGCGACGGCAGCGGCCGAATCCGCTTCGCCGAAACCGTGGAAGCCGAGGCGCTGGCCTTGCTCAGCGAAAAGAAACCGCTGCGGCCGCTGCAAACCAATGTGGAATATTACACCGCGCTGGTGCTGGAAGCCGTGGGCTTTCCGCGCGAAAGCTTCACCAATGTTTTCGCGGCCGGCCGCATGGCGGGCTGGACCGCCCATGTGCTGGAGCAGGACAGAACCGGCCGGCTGATCCGCCCGCAATCGCGCTATATCGGTCCCGCCCCGATGGCCAACCACGCAGCGGCTTCATAGCCGCTGCGGATTGCCCCAAAAGGCCGATGCCTCAGCCCTGCTTCGCACGCACCCGCAGCAGCAGCGGATTGGGCTGCGGCTCGGCCACTTTGGTCAGGCGGTTCACATCGCGATGCCGGAACAGCTCCGTACGGCCGCGCACCATCAGCATGGTGTCGGATACGTATTTCCAGCTGCCATCCGGATCGAAGGTGATTTCCAGACGATAGGAATCCGTGCGGAAGGCATATTCCAGGAAGTCCGTCGAGCAGATGCCGTAATTGGTTTGACCGCGCGCGGCTTCCACCACCAGGCTCATATCCTCCGGCTTGGCCCGGCCGACCGCCAGCGCGGTCTGGCCGCGCGGAATGGTGAGCGACTGCATCACCAGCCCGGTCGCCGGCTCCCACAGCCAATAGCCGACCTGATCATGGAAGGTGATATCCTCCTCCCGCGTGTTGACATGCACATGATAGCGCAGGCCATAGAAAAGCTGCGGGCCATTGGCCTGCGGATCGGTGGGCTGCATCTCGATGCGTTCGATATACGGACGCCGCTCGGGCCCATCGGCCTTGGGGTTGAGGTCGATGCCCTTCTCGCCTTCCCACACACCGGCCAAACGCCGCAGCGGCCCGAGATTGGCCAAGGTATCCGGATCGACATCCTCCGGCTCGGTGAAGATATCTTCGGGAAATGGATTCATGCTGATCCCCTGTTCAATGCCACAGAATGCCGCCGCATAGGCGCCGGTTAGCCGCCCGGATGCAGCCCCGGCGCTTCCTGGCCGGTGCGCGCCACATATTCGGTATAGCCGCCCGTGAATTGATGCACGCCTTCGGGGGTCAATTCCAGCACCCGGTTGGAAAGCGCGGCAAGAAAATGCCGATCATGCGACACGAACAGCATGGTGCCCTCGAAGGCCGAGAGCGCCGTCACCAGCATTTCCTTGGTCGCCATGTCCAGATGGTTGGTCGGCTCGTCCAGCACCAGGAAATTCGGTGGATCGAACAGCATCATCGCCATCACCAGCCGCGCCTTCTCGCCGCCGGACAGCACGCGGCAGGTCTTCTCGATATCGTCGCCGGAAAAACCGAAGCAGCCGGCCAAGGTGCGCAAAGTGCCCTGGCCGGCCTGCGGAAAGGCTTTGTCCAGGGTTTCGAAAATCGTATCGTCGCCATCCAGCAGGTCCATGGAATGCTGGGCGAAATAGCCCATCTTCACGCTGCTGCCGAGGCTGACGCTGCCCTGATCCGGCTTCGTGTCGCCGGCCACCAGCTTCAACAACGTGGATTTGCCCGCGCCGTTGGCGCCCAGCACGCACCAGCGCTCCAGCCGGCGCACCTGGAAATCCAGCCCGCTATAGATCGACTGGCTGCCATAGCTTTTATGCACGGCCTTGAAGCTGGCCACGTCCTCGCCTGAGCGCGGCGGGCTGCGGAATTCGAATTGCACGGATTGCCGCCGACGCGGCGGCTCGACGCGCTCGATCTTGTCCAGCTTCTTCACCCGGCTCTGCACCTGGGCGGCATGGGAAGCGCGCGCCTTGAAGCGCTCGATGAACTTGATCTCCTTGGCCAGCATGGCCTGCTGGCGCTCGAACTGCGCCTGGCGCTGCTTTTCGTTCAGCGCGCGCTGCTGGTCGTAGAAATCGTAATTCCCCGAATAGGTGGTGAGCGTGCCGCCGTCGATCTCGATGATCTTGCCGACGATGCGGTTCATGAACTCGCGGTCATGCGAGGTCATCAGCAGCGCGCCGTCGTAATTCTTGAGGAAGGCTTCCAGCCAGATCAGGCTTTCGAGATCGAGATGGTTACTCGGCTCGTCCAGCAGCATGCCGTCCGGTCGCATAAGAAGAATCCGCGCCAAAGCCACGCGCATCTTCCAGCCGCCCGAGAGCAGCCCCACATCGCCATCCATCCGCTCCTGGCTGAAGCTCAGGCCGGCCAGCACCTCGCGCGCCTTGGCCTCCAGCGCATAGCCGTCTAATTCCTGAAACCGCGCCTGCACATCGCCATAGCGCTCGATCAGGGCTTCCATCTCGTCGGCCCGGTCTGGATCGACCATGGCGGCCTCGAGCTGCGCCATCTCGGCGGCCAGCGCGCTCACCGGCCCCACGCCATCCATCACGGCGGCAACCGCGCTCTGGCCGGACATCTCGCCGACATCCTGGTTGAAATAACCGATGGTCATGCCGGTATCGATAGCCACCTGGCCATCATCCGGCTTCTCCTCGCCGACGATCATGCGGAACAAAGTGGACTTGCCGGCGCCGTTGGGCCCCACCAGCCCGGCCTTCTCGCCCTTTTGAAGACCCATCGACGCGTCGATGAACAGAATCTGATGGCCGTGCTGTTTGCTGACGTTATCGAGACGAATCATGAGGCCCGCACTGACTGAAAAAAATCAAACTTCATTCCCACTCAACTCCATTCCCGCTCGTTGTCAATCCCATTCGATGCCAATCCCATTCGATCCGAACAGCGCGCCACGCATGTGCGGCTCATTTAACCGGGCTTATTCCGGCATGCGAAACGGGCCAAGCCCCTAGGCACAGGAACTGCCTTTTGGGCTAGTGTACAGCTAGATTTCCGCTTGCTCTATCGTCAGCAATGAGGTGACGTTGTGAAGCTCCAAGACATTATCGAACAAAAATGGCGCAACTTCAATTTGTCTTTCGACGACAAAATACTCACCGTTCAAATCGACACCGAAGGTTTTGAACGCAATAATTTTGACGCCACGGTGATAAACGAACTCGCCGAACTTGCCAGGCTCCTGCAGCGCAATACAGAACTCAACGTCGTTTTACTCTCCGGCAAGAGCAATGTGTTCTCGGAAGGCAGCGAAGCGGGCGCTTTTGCAAAACGATTTTCCGCGCCAACCCTGTTGGAGCGGCGGCGCGATACGATGCCCGGCGCGGACATGGTCGACGCCTGGAGCAAGATCGAAGCCATCACCATTGCCGCGATGGACGGGCGAGTCAGGGGCGCCGCAAGCGTTCTGTCTGTCAATTGCGACTTCCGCATAATGGGGGAAGCGGTCGAATTCTTCTTCCCCGAAGTGCCGCACGGAATGATTCTCGGATGGGGAGCAATCGCGCGCCTTATCGCCCTGGCCGGGCCGTCGCGCGTCAAACAGATGGTGATATTCGGCGAGTTTCTCGATGCAGCGACATGCGAGAAGTGGGGTTTGGCCGACGAAATCGCACCTGCCGGGAAGGCGGCTGAAGTTGGCCGGCGCTGGGCGGAAAAAGTGACGCGGTTGCCGCCGCTTGCCGTGCGCATGACGAAGGAAGCGGTCGACTCATACAGCGCCGCATTGAACGCGATGTTCGCCAGCGCCGACCGAAACCGCTATCTGCTGGCCGGCCACGCAAGAGTAGGATTGATCGAGTAATATCGGCCACGGCCGATGACTTGCCGCCATGGGAACCAGGCCGGCGCCGATAGCCGATCTGGGCCATACATGGCCCACGCTATCGTTCTGCATCAGGTTGATGGTTTAGGAACTCACCTTAAGCTTTAAAGGGCGATCCGGCTCTCAGCGACCCCAACTCTTCTTCCCGCCATCGCTGCCAGCGGCGCCGCAGTTCGCCGATACGAAGCCCAATCGGCTCATCGAGTATTTCCGCAAGCTGAATCCGCTCGCACCGAAAATGGCGGAAGCCTCGCCTCAGTTCGCACCAGCCGATCAATAAGCGACTGGTCTCCGCATACCCCAATGTAACCGGCCAGATCACCCTGTCGGTTGTCTGCCCATCCAATGCGCCGTAGACAAGGCGGAGCTTGCGCCCCTCGCGAATGGAGCGGCGAAGTTTCGCGGCAAGTATGTCCTCGGGCTCAGGAGTGAGCGGCTGTCTCGCGGCAACGCTCGGTTCGTCAATGAAAGGCCGAAGATCTTCAGGAATCGCTGCCGCAACTTTCGCAACGAGGTCGCGCGCGGCATTCGCCAACTGGCGGTCGGAATGAGCCGAGACCCATTGCGCGCCCAAGACAACCGCCTCGATTTCGTCGGCCGTCAGCATGAGCGGCGGCATGTCGTAGCTGGCATCGAGCACATAGCCAAATCCGGCTTCGCCCTGAATAGGCACCCTTTGTCCAATGAGGTCGGCAATATCGCGATAGATTGTACGCCTGGAAACCTCCAGTTCTTCAGCAATCACGGCTGCCGTAACCGCCCTGTTCGAGCGCCGCAATATCTGAATGATTTGAAACAAACGGTCGGCTCGGCGCATCGTCACTGACTCCTGCTGCCATAATGGTGGCAACAGGACTGTGCGACAAGGGATTTATCAAGCCTCCGCGAAACCGCCATTAACGGATGGAAATCAGATGAAACTCGCATCAGTTCGCCTCATCGCCGCAGATATCAAAAAAATGATCTCATTTTACGAGATGGTCCTTGGCCTCAAGGCCGAATGGCTGGCTCCCGTTTTTGCCGAAATCGTGGGGCACGGCGCGACATTGGCAATCGGCTCAATCGACACCGTTGCACTTTGGAAAGAAGGAAGCGGTGAGGCAGGAGCAAACCGCACCGCTTATCTGGAATTTCAGGTCGAGGATATCGTTGCCGAATTCGAG
>JAYSEE010000145.1:0-9213 GCA_041914045.1 Ferrovibrio sp.
CGGCCTCGACGTATTTCACGAGAAGCGGGCAGGGGCGGTATTTGCTGTCGGCCAAGCCCTCGTAGAGCACCTGCATGATCGACAGGCAGGTGTCGAGGCCGATGAAGTCGGCCAATTGCAGCGGCCCCATCGGATGGTTGGCGCCCAGCCGCATGGCGGTGTCGATGGCTTCCACCGAACCGACGCCTTCATACAGCGTGTAGATCGCCTCGTTGATCATCGGCAGCAAAATGCGGTTGACGATGAAGGCCGGGAAATCCTCGGCATTGGCCGGGGTCTTGCCCAGCTTCACGGTCAGTTCGCGCACCGCCTTGAAGGTGGGCTCCTCGGTGGCGATGCCGCGAATCAGCTCGACAAGCTGCATCACCGGCACCGGGTTCATGAAATGCATGCCCATGAACTTTTCCGGCCGGTCGGTGCTGGAGGCCAGACGGGTGACCGAGATCGACGAGGTGTTGGTGGCGATCAGGGCATCCTTGCGCAGCACCGGGCAGAGTTCGGCGAGAATTTTCTTCTTCACCGCCTCGTTCTCGGTGGCCGCCTCGATCACGATATCGGCGGCATCGAAAAACCGCATATCGGTGGCGGTCTTGATGCGGCCCAGCGCGCCGGCGCGGTCGGCTTCGCTGATCTTGCCGCGGGCGATCTGGCGGCCCATGTTGCCGCCGATGCTGTTGATCGCCTTGTCGAGCTGCTCGCCATTCAAATCCTGCAGCAGGACATCATAGCCCGCCAAGGAGGCGACATGGGCGATACCGCTGCCCATCTGACCCGCGCCGATCACCCCAATGGTTTTGATCATGCTGATGTCCTGACTGCTTATTGTTACTTGGCCAATTCCGCCGCCAGTTCGGGCAGCAGCTTGAACAGATCGCCCACCAGTCCGTAATCGGCCACCTGGAAGATCGGGGCCTCTTCGTCCTTGTTGATGGCGACGATCACCTTGCTGTCCTTCATGCCGGCGAGATGCTGGATCGCGCCCGAGATGCCGACGGCGATGTAGAGCTGCGGCGCAACGATCTTGCCGGTCTGGCCGACCTGATAATCGTTGGGCACGAAGCCGGCATCGACGGCGGCGCGGCTGGCGCCCACGGCGGCGCCCAGCTTATCGGCCACGGCCTCGATCAGCTTGAAATTCTCGCCCGAGCCCATGCCGCGGCCGCCGGATACGATGATCTTGGCGGATGTCAGCTCGGGGCGGTCGGATTTCTGCAATTCCTGGCCCTTGAAGGTCGAGAGGCCCGGATCGGCGGCGGCGGCGCCAGCCTCGACGGCGGCCGAACCGCCCTCGGCGCTTGCTGCCGGGAAGCCGGTGGCGCGCACGGTGATCACCTTGATCGGGTCGACCGACTGCACGGTGGCCATGGCATTGCCGGCATAGATCGGGCGCACGAAGGTGTCTTCGCTCTTCACGGCGACGATGCCGGAAATCTGCATCACGTCCAGCATGGCGGCGACGCGCGGCATCACGTTCTTGCCCGAGGTGGTTTCCGGCGCCAGCACGGCCTTATAGCCCTTGGCGAGGCCGGCGATCAGCAGGCTCAGCGCTTCGGCCAGGCCGTTGGCGTAATGCGGCGCATCCACATGGATCACCTTCGCCACGCCGGCGATCTTGGCAGCAGAGGCGGCGGCGGCGGCGGCATTGCTGCCGGCCACCAGCACATGCACGTCGCCTCCCAGGGCGGCGGCGGCGCTGACGGTGTTCAGGGTCGGCGCCTTGATGGAGGCGTTGTCGTGTTCGGCAATAACCAGGCTGCTCATATCAGATGACTCCCGCTTCCTTACGCAGCTTCTCGACCAGGGCGGCCACATCGGGCACCTTCACGCCGGCGCTGCGCTTGGGCGGCTCTTCCACGCTCAGCGTCTTCAGACGCGGCGCGACATCCACGCCCAGATCTTCCGGGGTCTTCTCGTCGATCGGCTTCTTCTTCGCCTTCATGATATTGGGCAGCGAAGCGTAGCGCGGCTCGTTCAGGCGCAGGTCGGTGGTGATCACCGCCGGCAACTTCAGCTCCACGGTCTCCAAACCGCCATCCACTTCGCGCACCACGCTGGCCTTGCCATCGGCAAGCGCCAGCTTGTTGGCGAAAGTGCCCTGCGGCCAGCCCATCAGGGCGGCCAGCATTTGGCCGGTCTGGTTGCTGTCGTCGTCGATGGCCTGCTTGCCCACGATCACCAGCTGCGGCTGTTCGGCTTCCGCCACCTTGGCCAGCAGCTTGGCAACGGCCAGCGGCTGCACTTCGGCGTCGGTCTTCACCAGCACGCCGCGATCGGCCCCCATGGCAAGGGCGGTGCGCAGGGTTTCCTGGGCCTGGGCCGGGCCGATGGAGACGGCGATCACCTCGGTGGCGGTGCCGGCTTCCTTCAGCCGCACGGCTTCTTCGACGGCGATTTCGTCGAACGGATTCATCGACATCTTAACATTGGCGAGATCGACATCCGTCTTATCCGCCTTCACGCGGATTTTGACGTTGTAGTCCACCACGCGCTTGACCGCGACCAGAACCTTCATGGACGTTCAACCCTATTGCTATCGAGACGAAATAGGTTAGGCGGCACCTCCGCCGACTGGCCCGGTCGGGCCGGGCAGGCGGGCATGCCGTCGGTTTTTTCGCAGCGCACACTATAACCCGCCGTGGGGGCTGTCAACGAACCGTCCCTTGCCCCGGCCGGGCCCGAAATGCGCCAAGATCGGCGGGTTTCGCAAGAAAAATCATCGCGATCCGGCCGTTAACCCCTTGTGTAAAATCCGGCCGCTCCCACATCTGCTGCGTGGGGTTCGATGCTGTCTGCCGCCTGTCGGGGGCAGCGAAGTGAACCGCCGCCAAAAGGAGCGAGTTATGGATTTGGAAAAATTCACCGAGCGCGCCCGCGGTTTTCTGCAAGCGGCGCAAACCCTGGCCCTGGCCCGTGGGCATCAGCGGTTCAGTCCCGAACATATCCTCAAGGTGCTGCTGGACGACCCGGAAGGCATGGCCGCTGGTTTGGTGCGGGCGGCAGGCGGCGATCCGGCCAAGGCCAAGGCGCAGAATGAAGAAACCCTGGGCAAGATGCCCAAGGTGGAAGGCCAGGGTGCCGGACAATTATATATGGCGCCCGAACTGGCCCGGTTGTTCGAGCAGGCCGAGCAGCTGCGCGAGAAGTCCGGCGACAGCTTCGTGGCCGCCGAACGGCTGCTGCAAGCCATCGCCATCACGCCCAGCCCGGCGGCGGATGCGCTGAAATCCGCCAAAGTTACGCCCCAGGCATTGGAAAAGGCCATTCAAGACATGCGTAAAGGCCGCAAAGCCGACAGCGCCACGGCCGAACAGGCTTATGACGCCCTGAAGAAATATGCCCGCGACCTGACCGAGGCCGCCGAGAGCGGCAAGCTCGATCCGGTGATCGGCCGCGACGAGGAAATCCGCCGCACCATCCAGGTGCTGAGCCGCCGCACCAAGAACAACCCGGTGCTGATCGGCGAACCCGGCGTGGGCAAGACCGCCATCGTGGAAGGTTTGGCGCTGCGCATCAGCAAGGGCGACGTGCCGGAAAGCCTCAAGGAGAAGCGCCTGATGGCGCTGGATCTGGGCGCGATGATCGCCGGCGCGAAATTCCGCGGCGAATTCGAGGAGCGTTTGAAGGCCGTGCTGGCGGAAGTCACCTCCGCCGAGGGCCAGATCATCCTGTTCATCGACGAACTGCACACCCTGGTGGGCGCGGGCAAGGCCGATGGCGCGATGGATGCCTCCAACCTGCTCAAGCCCGCCTTGGCGCGCGGCGAGCTGCATTGCGTCGGCGCGACCACGCTGGATGAATACCGCAAGTATATCGAGAAGGACGCGGCGCTGGCCCGCCGCTTCCAGTCGGTCTTCGTCGGCGAACCCACGGTGGAGGATACCATCTCCATCCTGCGCGGCTTGAAGGAGAAGTATGAAGTGCACCATGGCGTGCGCATCACCGACAGCGCCATCGTGGCCGCCGCCACGCTTTCCAACCGCTACATCACCGACCGCTTCCTGCCCGACAAGGCCATCGACCTGGTGGACGAGGCGGCCTCCCGCCTGCGCATGGAAGTGGACAGCAAGCCCGAGGCGCTCGACGAACTCGACCGCCGCGTGATGCAGCTCAAGATCGAGCGCGAGGCGCTGAAGAAGGAGACCGACGCGGCCTCGAAGGATCGCCTGGGCAAGCTGGAAAAGGAACTGGCCGATCTGGAAGAGGAATCGCGCGGCTTCACGGCCGCCTGGCAGGGCGAGAAGGCCAAGCTCGGTTCGGCGCAAAGCCTGAAGGAACAGCTCGACCGCGCCCGGCTCGATCTGGAACAGGCGCAGCGCAAATCCGATTGGAACCGCGCTTCCGAACTCTCCTATGGCGTGATTCCCAATCTGGAGCGGCAATTGTCGGAAGCCGAAAAGGCCGGCGACGGCAAGGCCGGCATGGTGCGCGAGGCCGTCACCGAATCCGACATCGCCGGCGTGGTGTCGCGCTGGACCGGCATTCCGGTGGACAAGATGCTCAGCGGCGAGCGCGAAAAGCTGCTCACCATGGAGAAGAAGCTGGCCACCCGCGTGGTGGGCCAGGATGAAGCCCTGGTGGCGGTGTCCAACGCGGTGCGGCGCGCACGCGCGGGGCTGCAAGACCCCAATCGCCCGATCGGCAGCTTCCTGTTCCTCGGCCCCACCGGCGTGGGCAAGACCGAGCTGACCAAGGCCTTGGCCGAATTCCTGTTCGACGACGATCAGGCGATGGTGCGCATCGACATGTCGGAATACATGGAGAAGCATTCCGTCAGCCGCTTGATCGGCGCGCCGCCGGGCTATGTCGGCTATGACGAGGGCGGCGCGTTGACGGAGGCGGTGCGCCGGCGGCCCTATCAGGTGATCCTGTTCGACGAGGTGGAGAAGGCGCATCAGGACGTGTTCAACGTGCTGCTGCAAGTGCTCGACGATGGCCGCCTCACCGATGGCCAGGGCCGCACGGTGGATTTCAAGAATACCGTGATCATCCTCACCTCGAATCTCGGCAGCGAATATTTGGCGCAGGCTGAAGCGAAGGATGTGGACGAGGTGGTGCGCCATCGCGTGATGGAAGTGGTGCGCGGGCATTTCCGCCCCGAATTCCTGAACCGCCTGGACGAGATCATCCTGTTCCGCCGCCTCAGCCGCGAGAACATGACCGGCATCGTGGATATCCAGCTCAAGCGCCTTACGGCCCTGCTGGCGGATCGCAAGATCACCCTGGACCTGGACGGCAAGGCCAAGACCTGGCTGGCCGATTCCGGCTACGACCCGGTCTATGGCGCCCGGCCGTTGAAGCGGGTGATCCAGCGCGAACTGCAAAACCGGCTGGCCAGCCTGATCCTGGAAGGCAAGGTGCTGGATGGCAGCGTGGTGGCGGTGTCCGCCGGCGCAGACGGTCTGGAAATCCAGGGCCAAGCGGTGCATTGAAGCCCGGCATAGAGAGATGAAGGAAAAAGGGCGGTCTTCGGGCCGCCCTTTTTTATCCCGCCCGCTTGAAATAGCACAGCAGCCGGCCGTCGATGGCGGCCAGGCCGAGGCCGATCAGCGCCATGCCGGCCAGATGCTGCGGCGCCAGGCTTTCGCCGAGAAAGCCGATGCCGAGCAAGATGGCGCCGGGTGGGATCAGGAAGGTCACCAGATTGATATTGGTGGCCCCGGCCGAATCGAGGATGCGGAAATACAGCGCATAGCCCAGGGCGCTGGAAAACAGCCCCAGGCCCAGCAGGGCGGCCAATGCCCGCGGGCTGGGCGGCGGCAGGGTCCAGGGCTGTTCCAGCAGCAAGGCCAGGGGCAGCATCACGCAGGCCGCCATCAGGCCCTGGGCGGCGGCAGGCAGCAGCGGCGGGATGCCCATGCGCTTGAAGCGCCGGCCATAGAGCGCGGCGGCCGCGTAGGAGCAGGTTGCCAGCAGCACGGCGCAGGGCGCCAGCCAGTCGGACAGCTCGCCGCCGGCCTTGAAGGCGAAGGCTTGCGGGCCGATCAGCACCATCACGCCGGCAAGGCCGGCCAGCAGGCCGAGCAGGCGCGCCGGCGTCAGGCGTTCGCCATCGGCCAGGAAATGCGCGAACAGCACGGTCCAGAGCGGAGTGGTGGCGTTCAGGATCGCGGCCAGGCCGCTTGGGATATGCGCCTGGCCCCAGGCGATCAGGCTGAAGGGGATCGCGTTGTTGAGCAGGCCCATCACGAAAAAGGCACGCCAGGCCGCCCATGCCCGGGGCCATTGCATGTCGCGCCGGGATTGGCCGCGCCAGGCCAGCCAGCCGCATAGAATCAGCGCGCCGCCCAGCAGCCGCGCCGTCACCAGGGTGAAGACTGGCACCTCGCGGATGGCAATGCCGACGAAAAAGAACGAGCCGGCCCAGAGCAGCGACAATGCGAACAGCATGCCCCATTCCAGGGCGTTCATGGCTTTGGCGGCGGTTTGCATGGCGCGGATATAACGCCGATCCCTTGGGCCGCCTATCCGCTTCTTGCCGTTACAGCATCTTTATATGCCCGGGCTGCGCCGCCACGCGGGCGAGCCAGGCGCGGATGGCCGCATAGGGCGCGAGGTCGAGATCGGCCTCGTCGGCGCGGTGCGTATAGGCATAGAGTGCGATATCGGCCACCGAATAACGCCCGCCGGCGAAGAAATCATGCCGGGCCAGATGCTGCTCCATCACGCCCAGCGCGGCGCGGCCCTTGGCCAAGCGCTCCGGCATTTCGGCCATGCGCGGATGCTGGCGGCCGAGATGGCGCAGGATATAGCGCGGCGTCGCCACATAGGGCTCGTGGCTGTATTGCTCGAAGAACATCCATTGCAGCGCCTGGGCGCGGCCGAGCCGGCCTTCGGGCAGCAGCGCGCCGCCTTCCGCCAGATACCAGAGAATCGCATTGGATTCGGCGATGCAGGTGCCGTCTTCCAGCTCCAGCAGCGGAATGCGGCCATTGGGATTCTTCGCCAGAAAGTCGGGCGTGCGGGTTTCGCCCTTGTCGATATCGCGCCACAGCACCCGGTGCGGCAGACCGAGTTGGGCCAAGGCGAGGCGGCATTTATAGCCGTTGCCGGAATCCTGATAATCGTAAAGCGTCAGCATGGCGGCGTCAGTTGTTGGAGGTGCCGCCGCTGCCGTTGAGCGCCAGCAATTGCGGCGCGTTGCGCATCTCGTCGCCCATGCGCTGGATATGCTGGCGGAACTTGGCGAATTCGCCGCCTTCCAGCTTGCGGCCGGAGGGGAAGCGCACATTCATCGGATTCACCTGCTTGCCCTGCACCATCACTTCGTAATGCAGATGCGGGCCGGTGGAGCGGCCGGTGGTGCCCACCGCGCCGATGATCTGGCCCTGCCGCACGCGCTGGCCGGATTTCACGCCGAGCCGGCTCATATGCGCATAGGCGGTGGCATAGCCATTGCCATGGCGGATGCGCACGTAATTGCCGTAAGCGCCGTTCCAGCCCGCCATTTCCACGGTGCCTTCGCCGGCGGCCTGGATCGGCGTGCCGATCACGGCGCCGAAATCCACGCCCTTATGCATCAGGCTGTAGCCCAGGATCGGATGATTGCGCCGGCCGAAGCCGGACGTGAGCCGCGCGCCGTCGATAGGCGTGCGCAGCAGCGCCTTCTTCACGCTCTGGCCCTGGGTGTTGAAGTAATCCGCCTCGCCGCCATCGCTGGGGCGATAATGGTAATAACGCATTTCGCGGCCCGACAGCGTGAGCGCGGCGGACAGGATGCGGCCGGTCTTGGCCAGCTTGCCCTGTTCGTCGAGATGGCGCTCGAAATACACCGCGAAGCTGTCGCCCGGCTGGATCTCGCGCTGGAAATCCACATCGAAGCTGAACAGCTTGATGAATTCGCCGAGCAGGCTGGGCGTGAGGCCGGCTTCCAGGCCGGCATTATAGAGGCTGTCGCTGATCTCGCCGCCGATGCGCGTCGGCACCACGTCGAACGAGCGGATGGTTTCGTTGGCGATGAAGCCGGCTTCGTCGCGCACCACGCTCACTTCGCGTTCCACGCTGGGCGTCAGCGCCATTTCGGCCAGCCGCAGCGTTTCGCTGTCCAGGCGCTCGAAGGTGAGGGTGATTTCCTGGCCCACTTGCAGGCGGCGCGGATTGAACTTGCGGCCCAGCGCCTCGATGGCGCGCTGCGACTCATCGGGCTGCGCGCCGGCCTCGGTGAGCAATTGCATCAGCGTGTCGCCCGGGCCCACGGCGATCTTCTTCAATACATGCGCGGGCTGGAAATCGGCGAGATTGAAATTGGCCGGCCACCAGGTTTCGGTATTGAGGCCTTCGATCTGCGGCGCGAAGCGGCGGGCTTCCTGCAGCGCGCTTTCCACCGCACGCTCTAATGCGCGGGCGGAATCCGTGGCGCGGCTTTGCTGCGAAGCGGCGGCGTCATCGGCATTCTTATGCGGGCGCTGGCTATGCAGAGCCCAGGCGGCGCTGCCCAGCAGCATGGCGATCAAGGCGATGCGGCCGGCCCGGCTGCCAAAGCCGGCGGCGAAAACAGCGGGCAGGGTCTCGGTCAGAGTTTCAGCCAAAGCGCCGGGCAGGCCGAAACCGCCGCGCTCTTGCTTATTGTCCCCCTGGTTGCGCCAGCCACGATACTTGGAAATCACGAGTCCCCCAGAAAAACAGGCCGCCGGGAAGCGGAAGCTGAAAAGGTTGCCGGCATACTGCGGCGCGTCAAGAAATTTATAACATGCTTTTATGACGATCCGCGCAAGGAGTGTACCAAATCTTGTGGATAATTAGCGACTTATCCCCATTTCGTAGCTTGTGAAAATTTTTTGAAGAAAGTCGTTGACGGGGATGGCCCAGGTGAATATAACCCGCCCCACGAAACGCGGTCGGGTTAGCCCCACAGAGTACGGTTCGGGGCGACGAACGGCAGCGTTTTTTCTGTCTCTAAAGGGTGCGAACCTCGCGAGACAGTTCTGTTGATGGACATCGTAAATCGGAATTGGAAGAGATGCGTGGGCGGCGGCGTCGACCATCTAGGTTAACACCTAGTGGATCAAAGCCTTGCTTGCTCAAGCATCTAGTTACTATCGGCATTCGCTCTCACGGCGAATGTTCGATTGACGCTACGCGGGTTCGTTACCACCCCGTGGCCGTTGGTGAAAGCCGGCGGTCTACACGGTAACGAGCCGATTATTGAGTAAGCGGGATTTTCTCAAGTCAACTTGAGAGTTTGATCCTGGCTCAGAACGAACGCTGGCGGCAGGC
>JAYSEE010000146.1:0-9203 GCA_041914045.1 Ferrovibrio sp.
GTGAACCATCAATTGGTTTACGGCGCCGGCGGGCTGGAATCCTCCATCAATATGTCGCTGAACAATCCCAATGTTTTCATGCCGGCGGGCAAGAAGGGGTTCAGCTGGGGCCAGATGCCGATCGGCGACGAATTCGACAGCCGCCTGGGCATCACCACCAACCTGCCGGATGGCGAGGCATGCAGCGTCGATGTCGCGTTCTACAATTCCTCCGGCAAGGTGGCGGAGCGCCGCATCGAACTGCCGGCGGGCGCGGCGCGCACATTCACGGCAGAGGATTTGCTGCCTGCCGATGCGTTGCCGGTGGCCGGCGAGGGTGCGGATTATGTCTGGTTCGAATTGCGCTCGGAGCGGCCGGATGTCTATGGCTACAGCGTGGTGCGCCATACCGGCAGCGGCCATTGCTCGGGCGAACACGGTTTCTGACAGTACCTAGAGGATTGCGCCATGCGTAGCGTTGCCATCATCCAGGCCCGCATGGGCTCCACGCGCCTGCCGGGCAAGGTGCTGTTGCCGCTCGGCGGCATGCCGGTGCTGGGCTGGGTGGTGCGCGCGGCCAAGGCGATCCCCGGCATAGATGCGGTGATGCTGGCGACCGGCGACGATGCCGCCAACGATCCCGTCGCCGCCTGGGCTGAAGAGCAGAAGCTGGCGCTGTTTCGCGGTTCGGAATCCGATGTGCTGGCGCGCTTCGTAGGCGCGGCGCGCGCGGCCCAGGCTGGCATCGTGTTGCGGCTCACCGCCGATTGCCCTTTTCTCGATCCGGCCATCTGCGGACAGGTGCTGCATCTGGTCGCTTCCGGTACTGCCGATTACGCCAGCAATGTCGATCCCGCCACCTGGCCGGATGGCCTGGATTGCGAGGCTTTTACGGCCAAGGCGCTGTCCGCCGAGCAGCTTGCCGGGCAAAGCTATGAGCGCGAACATGTGACGCCTTTGCTGCGGGCCGACCGCCAGCGTTTCCGCAATGCGCCGCTGGTCTGTCCGTTGCCCGGCTTGGCTGGCGAGCGCTGGACGCTCGACACGCCGGAAGATCTGGTCTTCCTGCGCGGCTTGACCGAACATCTGCCGGCGGATCGCCCGCCCAGCTTCATCGAAGTGCTGAGCGTGCTGCGCGAATACCCCGATATGCGGCGCCGGCAAGCCGGTCAGGCGCGCAATATCGGCTATCAGAAAAGCCTGGCCGCTGCCGCCGATATCGCCGCCATTCCAGCCGGGCAGCGTTCGTATGATCGCTCCAAGGCGATGCTGGAAAGCGCCGAGCAGGTGATCCCGCTGGGCTCGCAAACCTTCAGCAAAAGCAAGGTGCAATTCCCGCCCGGCGCGGCGCCGCTTTTCCTCACCCATGGCTCCGGCGGCCGGGTATGGGATGTGGATGGCAACGAATATGTCGATCTGGTGAACGGCCTGCTGGCGGTGGTGCTCGGTTATCAGGATGCCGATGTGGACCGCGCCATCCGCGCCCAGCTCGCCAACGGCATCAGCTTTTCGCTCGCCACCGAACTGGAGCAGCAACTGGCCCGTGCGCTGGTGCGCTTGGTGCCTTGCGCCGAAAGCGTACGCTTCGCCAAGAACGGCACGGACGCCACCTCCGCCGCCGTGCGCATCGCGCGCGCCCATACCGGCCGCGACCGCATCATCACCTGCGGCTATCATGGCTGGCAGGATTGGTATATCGGCGCCACCACGCGGCATAAGGGCGTGCCCGATGCGGTGCGCGCGCTCACCCATGTGGCGCCCTATAACGATCTCGCCGCCGTGGAGCAGTTGCTGCTGCGCCATAAGGGCGAATTCGCCGCCATGGTGATGGAGCCCGCCAATGTTGTGCCGCCGGCACCGGGTTATCTGCAAGGCTTGAAAGACCTGCTGCACAGCCATGGCGCCTTGCTGGTTTTCGATGAAGTGATCACCGGCTTCCGTTTCGCCAAGGGCGGCGCTCAGGCCTTGTTCGGCGTCACGCCCGATATGGCCAGTCTGGGCAAGGCGATGGGCAACGGCATGCCGATCTCGGCGATAGCCGGCCGCGCCGATCTGATGCGCGAGATGGAGGAGATTTTCTTCTCGGCGACTTTCGGCGGCGAGGCGCTTTCCCTGGCGGCGGCGCTTGCCGTGGTCGAGAAGATCGAGCGCGAGCCGGTGATCGAAACGCTTTGGGCCAATGGCGCGCTGTTGCGCCAGGGCGTGAGCGACCTGCTCAAGGCGCGCGGGCTGGATGGCCTGATCAAGCTGAACGGCTTCGATCCCTGGGTGCTGCTGGGCATCGAGCCGCATGAGCATGCCACGCCTTTCGCCACCAAGACCGTGCTGATCTACGAATTGGCGGCGCGCGGCGTGCTCACCGTGGGCAGCTATAATGTCAGCTATGCCCATACGGCGGCCGATCTTGCCCATGTGCTGGGGGCTTGGCGCGGCGCGCTGGATGAGCTGGCCGCCATGCTGGCGCGCGGGCCGTTGCCGCCGCAGATGAAGGTGCCGCCGCTGGAGCCGGTCTTCCGCGTGCGCTGAGCCATGCCGCTCGCCGTCTTTCGCGTCGATGCCGGGCAGGGCATCGGCGCTGGCCATCTGATCCGCTGCCTGGCGCTGGCCCAGGCGTTGGAAAGCCAAGGCTGGCGCATCCATCTGGCGGGCGCGCTGGAAGGCTTCGCGATGCTGCCGCTGCCGCCCTGGCCGCGTATCGCCCTGCAAGGCCTGGAGGCCCAGGCGGAAGCGGCGGCATTGGCGGCTGCCTTGCCCGAAGGCGCCGATCTGCTGGTGGTGGATCATTACGGCCGCGACGCCGCTTTCGAGCACGCCTGCCGGCCCTGGGCCAAACGCATCCTGGCGATCGACGATCTTGCCGACCGGCCGCATGATTGCGACTGGCTGCTGGACGCGACGCCGCTGCGCGCGGCGGAGAGCTATGCCGGCTTGCTGCCGTCCGCCTGCCGGCTGCTGTTGGGCGGCGAGCATGCCTTGCTGCGGTCGGGTTTCGCTCATGCCCGTTGGCGGCGCGAGGCGCATGCCGACAAGGTGCAAACCCTGCTGATCGCGCTGGGCGCCACCGATCCCGGTCGGCATCTGCCCATGGTGCTGCGCGCGGTTGCCGCCAGCGGTTACGACCGCCGCGTGCTGGCCATGCTGGCGCCCTCGGCGCCGCATTATGCCGAGGTGATGCAACAGCTCGAACGGATGGGCGGCGCCATCCTGGCGCCTGATGCCGATGCGGCGGCGGCGCTAACGGGCTGCGACCTAGCTATCGGCGCCGGCGGCGTGGGATTGCTGGAACGCGCCTGCCTCGGTTTGCCGTCGTTGCTGCTCGGCGTTGCCGATAATCAGCGCGATAATCTGGCCGCCGTGGCTGCGGTCGGCGCCGCCATCGTGCTGCCCGATTTGCAAGCCCAGGAGATTCCCCGGGCGATCAGCCGCAATCTGCGCCGCCTGCTGGACGATGCCGGTCTGCGCGCGGAGCTTGCCCGCCGCAACGCCATGCTTTGCGATGGCCTCGGCGTGTGGCGCACTTTGCTGGCCTTGCAAGGCGGCGATCTGCGCTTGCGCCGCGCTTTGCCCTCGGATTCCGCGTTGCTGCTGGCCTGGCAAAGCGACCCGGCCACTCGGCGTTTCGCCCGCGATCCCAATCCGCCAGATCCGGCCACGCACGAAAGCTGGTATGCCGCAAGGCTTGCCGATCCGTATTGCCTGTTCCATATCGTGGAGCAGGCTGGGCTTGCGGTGGGCATGCTGCGGCTGGATTGGCGGAAACAGCGCCAGGGTTTTGAAGTGTCGATCGTCATCGACCCGGCGCGCCATGGCCAGGGCCTGGGCGCGGCGGCGCTCGCTTTGGGTCGCCAACTGGCGCCGCAGGAAAATCTGTGGGCTTATGTGAAGCCGGATAATGCCGCCAGCCTGCGGCTTTTCGCCAAGGCCGGCTATGTGGCTTCCAAGGAAGCCGATTGGTATCTCAGCCAGGGAAGGGCTGTGCGATGAGTTTTGCGATTGCAGGCCGCCCCATCGGCCCCGATCAGCCGCCCTATATGATCGCCGAGATGTCGGCCAATCATAACGGCAGTCTGGATCGCGCCATGGCGATACTGGAAGCCTGCGCCAAGGCCGGCGCGGATGCCGTGAAGCTGCAGACCTATCGCGCCGATACGATCACCATCGACCATGATGGCCCGGGTTTCACCATCGCGGGCGGCCTGTGGGATGGCCGCCGGCTTTACGAGCTCTACGAAGAAGCCCATACGCCCTGGGAATGGCATGCGCCGCTGTTCAAGCGCGGGCGCGAACTGGGCGTGGCGGTATTTTCCTCGCCTTTCGACGCCACGGCGGTGGATTTGCTGCGCGGCCTGGATGCGCCGGCCTACAAGATCGCCAGCTTCGAAGCCGTCGATCTGCCGCTGATCCGATTGGTGGCGGCGCAGGGCAAGCCGATGATCATCTCCACCGGCATCGCCAATGTGGATGAGATCGCCGAAGCCGTGCAGGCGGCGCGCGATGGCGGCTGCGCCGAGCTTTGCCTGCTGCATTGCGTGAGCGGCTATCCCACGCCGGCCGAGGAAGCCAATCTTGCCACCATCGCCGACATGGCCGGGCGTTTCGGCGTGCAGGTCGGGCTTTCGGATCATACCGAAGGCGTAGCGGTTTCGGTGGCTGCCGTGGCGCTGGGCGCGACGGTGATCGAGAAACACGTCACGCTGCGGCGCGCCGATGGCGGCCCGGATTCGGCTTTTTCGCTGGAGCCGGAAGAACTGGCGCAGATGGTTGCGGCCATGCGCATCGCCTGGGCGGCGCGCGGCAAGGTGGATTACAGCCGCAAGGCCAGCGAAGCCGGCAATGCGCAATTCCGCCGCTCGCTTTACGTGGTGGCCGATATCGCCGCCGGCGAAACGCTGAGCAGCGCCAATATCCGCTCGATCCGTCCGGGCTTCGGCCTGCCGCCGAAATTGCTGCCTGAAGTGCTGGGCCGCCGCGCCCGCCGTGCGCTCAAGCGCGGCGAGCCGCTCAACGCGGATATGTTCGACTAGACGGCGAACGACACTTCGCAGACGCCCAGGCCCTCGATCTCCACGCGGATTTCGTCGCCGGGGCTGGCCGGCACCATCGGGCAATAGGTGCCCGTCATCACCACGTCGCCGGCCTTCAGCGGCAAGCCGATTTCAGCTTGCTTCGCTGCCAGCCATGCCAGCGCGTTGATCGGCCCACCCCACACATTCGCACCCGTCCCGCGCGCGGCTTCCTGGCCGTTGCGATAAAGCACGCCCATGGCGCGCCGCAGATCAATATGCTCGGGCTTGCGCGCCATTGCTCCCAACACGAAGAATGCCCCATGGGCATTATCGGCGATCAGGTCGACGATCTTCGCATCGTTGTTCGCGATGCGGCTATCCACCACTTCGATGGCCGGCAGCAGATAGCCCACGGCGCGCCAAGCATCCACCAGGGTCGGCTGCGGCATGGTCAGGTCGCGCTCCAGCACCACTGCCACTTCGCATTCCAGCCTGGGTTGGCAAAGCCGCCCGACGGGAATGGCCGCGCCATCGTTCAGCACCATGTCGTGATACAGCATGCCGTAGCTTGGCCCGCTGATCCCGAAGCCTTTCAGCGCCGCCGCCGAACTGGTCGCCACCTTGCGGCCGATCAGCCGGCGGCCCTGGGCCAGCCAATGATCCCGATTGGCGGCCTGCACCGCATAGGCCAGCGCCTGGTCGCTGTCCGAGCCTAGGATATCGCGCGCCGGGGCGCAGGTTTGCCGCGCGGTTTCGGCTTGGCGCAACATCCGTGCCGCTTTTTCGATTGCCGTCTTGTCCATGCGGTTTCCTTTCAAGCCAGGCCGGCGATACGGCGGGTTTCATCCGCCGCGACGCCCACGCTTTCGCCGGCCGCCACGATCTCGTTCCAGCTGGTGATGTCGATCGGAATGCCGGCGGCGCGCTCGGTGCGGGTGCGGCGTTCCGGCTCGCCTGCCACCAGCACCCCCTCCACGCCCGGAGCCGGCGGCGAGGCTTTCACCCAGCGCAGAAAATCCGCCATCTCGCTCTGCCAGCTTTCGGCGCCGCCCAGCTTGCCGGGATCAATCAGGATCGACAGCATGTTGTTGGTGATGGTGTTGCGCTGCCAATTGCCGTCGCGCACCGTGCCGCCGCCGCTGAGCGCGCCGGAAAGCAATTCGGCAACCACTGCCAGGCCATAGCCTTTATGCGCGCCGAAGGCCAGGATGGCGCCCTTCGGATCCTGCCACATCACTTTCGGATCGCGGGTGGGATTGCCCTGATGGTCGATCAATGTATCGGGGGCCACTTGCTCGCCTTTGTTCATCGTCACGCGCACCTTGCCCATGGCGATGGTGCTGGTGGCCATATCGAGCACCAGCGGTTTGCCGTCAGGGCTCGGGAATGCCGCGCAATAGGGGTTGGTGGCGAATCGCGCATCAGAGCCGCCGAACGGCGCGACCAGCGGCGGACGGTTGATTACATTCACATAATGCGTGGAGACCAAACCAGCCGAAGCGCATTGCTCGCCCCAATGGCCGATCCGGCCGACATGATGGCTGTTGCGCAACGACAGCACGCAGACGCCGAATTGCCGCACGCGCTGGATCGCCATCTCGATGGCTTCATGGCCGATCACCTGGCCATAACCCATGCCGCCATCCACCGTGATCAGCGCGCCGGCATCCACGGCCAGCTTGGCGCTTTGGTTTACGTTCAGGCGTTTTTCGCGCGCGGCAGCCAGATATTGCGGCGTCATGCCCACGCCATGGCTATCGTGGCCGCTGAGATTGGCCAGCACCAGGTTTTCCGAAACCAGAGCCGCTTCACGCCGGTTGCTGCCGCTGGCCAGGCAATGGGCGGCGACGGCGGCGCGCAGCGCGGCGGGTGCGATGGAAACATACTCTGCCATGCCATTCCTCCCGAATATCGTACCCCGAGCTTTAACGGAAAGCCGGCCACTAGACCAGCCGGACCGGCTGGGGCAGAGTGAAGCGATGATGCCAAGCAACGATAAGCCGCTTCTGGTGATCGGGGCCGGCGGCCATGCCAAGGTGCTGGTCGGCGCGCTGCTGCGGCTGGGTCTGCCGATCCGCGGTTTGCTGGATGCCGATCCGGCGCGGCACGGCGGCAAGCTGCTGGGGCAGCCCGTGCTGGGCGGCGACGAACAGCTTGAGGGCGCCGATCCGTCCGGCCTGCTTTTGGTGAATGGCCTGGGCTCGGTGGCTTTGCCGCTGGCGCGTCAGCGGTTGTTCGAGCGCCTGAGCGCGAAGGGCTATCGTTTTGCCAGCGTGATCGACCCGGCGGCTTTCGTCTCGCCCGATGTGGAATTGGCGGAAGGCGTCCAGGTGATGGCCGGCGCCGTTGTGCAGCCCGGTTGCCGCCTGGGCGACAATTGCATCGTCAACAGCCGCGCCAGCCTGGATCATGATTGCAGCATCGGCGCCCATAGCCATGTGGCGCCCGGCGTGGTTCTGTCGGGCGAGGTAAGGCTGGGCGCGGGCAGCCATATCGGCACCGGGGCGGTAGTGATCCAGGGCCGCAGCATCGGCGCGGGCTGTTTGGTGGCGGCCGGCGCGGTGGTGGTGCGCGATGTGCCGGCCGGCATGCGGGTTGCCGGTTTGCCGGCCCGCCCCATGGCGTGAGCGGCGGCGTGAGCGGAATTTTCCCATCCGGCATTTGACGCCGGGCAAGCTTTCTGGCACGGATCGGCCATGCGCATTTCGCTTCTCGCACTTCCTGCTCTTGCCATTCTGGCCGGCTGCGCCTCGGATGCCGAGGATGTCGCCCTGCGCGGGCAGAAAGAACTACTCGGCGTCAGCGAGCGGCAACTGCTGAGCTGCATCGGCGAGCCGACCGCGCGCCATCGCGAAGGCGCCGCCGACCTGCTGGTCTATTTCCGCGAAACCTCCAGCTCGGCGCAGATGAGTATAGATACCGATAAGTCGCCGCTTTCGCGCAGCCCGGCGCCCTATGATTATTTTCGCTATTGCGAAACCACTTTTTCGCTTCAGCAGGGCAGGGTGACCGATGTGGCGATGAAGGGCCGCACCGCCACCGGCCGCAGCACGCTCAGCGCCTGCGGCCCCATCGTGGCGAAATGCCTGAAATAGGCTCACGCAGCCGTTTATTGCCCTGCCGCCGCCGATCAGGCAGCCTGCTGCGGTCATGAGACTCTTCTTCGACGGCATTCCCTGGCGCGAGCGCAATGGCCGCTTTTCGGCTTTTAAGCTGGCCGGTTTCCTCGGCCTGCTGACGCCGGGCCTGTGGATGGCCTGGCTGCTGGCCAGCGGCAATACCGGCCCGCGCCCGGTGGATGAACTCACCCATGAAACCGGCCGTTGGGCGGTGTGGTTCCTGCTCGGCTCGCTGGCCGTTACGCCGCTGCGCCGGCTGCTCGGCTGGACGCAGCTTCTGAAGCTGCGGCGTCAGATCGGCCTGGCCGCCATGGTCTATATCCTGCTGCATTTCGCACTGTATTTCGTCGAACAGAAGCTTGATCCGCTGCGGGTGGCGCGCGAGATCGTGCTGCGCTTCTACCTCACCATCGGTTTCGCGGCCTTGGCTGGCCTGGTCGCGCTGGGCGCCACCTCCACCGACAGCGCCTTGCGCCGCATGGGCAAGGCCTGGGGGCGGCTGCATCGGCTGGTCTATCTGATCGCCCTGCTGGGGCTGGTGCATTATCTGCTGCAGGCCAAGCGCGAGCTTTACGATCCCACCTTGCAGGTGGGGCTGTTCGGCTGGCTGATGCTGTATCGCGCCGGCTATGCCTTGGGCTGGATGCGCCAAGCCTGGCAGGCCTGGCTGCTGGCCCCGCTGGCGGGTTTGCTGGCGGCGGCAGCGGAAACCGGCTGGGTCGCCTGCTGCACGGAACTGCCCTGGCGTCGGGTGATGTATGCCAATCTGAATTTCGATTTCCGCATCGCGCCGGCCTGGTGGGTCTTGGCCGCCGGGCTGCTGGTGGCGCTGCTGGCGCTGGTGCTCAGCCGGGCCAAGGCATTGCCCAGCATGAATTAAGCCGGCATCGGCGGGATCCATCCTTACCCGCGTGAATTGTATTCACTGGCCCGGATTGTGGATCGTGGCGGCTGCCGCTATCATCGGCGGCGTGAATTCGTGGGAATTGCAGGCCGGCCCATGCAACTTTACGATCTGGGTTCCATCAGCGTGGTAGTGGTGGACGACAACCGATTCATGCGGACAGTGGTGGGCAACACGCTGGGCGGCCTTGGCGTG
>JAYSEE010000147.1:0-9040 GCA_041914045.1 Ferrovibrio sp.
AGATTCCGCTCAACTCGATCTGGGAAGGCTCGGGCAATGTGATGTGCCTGGACGTGCTGCGCGCCTTGATGAAATCCACCGATGCGCTGGACGTGCTGTTGCAGGAAATCGAATCCGCTGGCGGCGCGGACAAGCGGCTGGATGCGGCGATTGCCGGCCTGAAGGCGGAATTCTCCGACGTGCAGGATATCGAAACCCGCGCCCGCCGCGTGGTGGAACGCATGATGCTCACCCTGCAAGGCGCGCTGCTGGTGCAGGGCTCGCCCTCGGCGGTGGCGGAAGGCTTCATCGCCTCGCGCCTTGCCGGCGATTGGGGCCACGCCTTCGGCACTTTGCCCAAAGGCATCGACCTGCGCGCGATTGCGGATCGGGCCAGACCTGCCGCGTGAGGTGGCCGGCGGCGTAAGCTGGCCTCAAATCGTCACTCTGGCATTTATTGCGAGAGTCCATGCCTGACTCAGCAAAGCCGCTGAACCATGGATGCCCGGAACAAGTCCGGGCATGACGGTTGGGTTTACCGCCCCTGCGGATGCGGCAGATCGAACAGCAGGATTTCCGCGCCGTTCGCGGTGCTGATCTCCAGCGCATCGGTATGGAAGACCGCCGCGCCATCGCGGGTTTTCAGCGCTTCGCCATTCACAATGGCATCGCCATCGGCCAGCACCACATAGGCAATGCGGCCTTCCGGCAGATCATGGTGCACGCCATTGCCAGCCTTCAGCATCGCGCCATACAGCGTGGCATCCTGATGGATCAGCAAGGCTTCCGGATTGGCCGCGCGGATGGCTGCCTCGCCGCTGGCCAAAGGCAGCAGCTTGCCTGCGCGATCGTCGCGCGGAAACTGCGCCTGCGCCCAGCGCGGCTTCAGATTGGCTTCGCGCGGCTCCACCCAGATCTGGAACAGATGGGTGGGTTCGCTTTCCTCGTTCCATTCCGCATGCATGATGCCGGTGCCGGCCGACATCACCTGCACATCGCCCGCCGGCGTGCGGCCGCGATTGCCGAGATTATCCTCATGCGTGATCGCGCCGCGCCGCACATAGGTGATGATCTCCATGTCGCGGTGGCCATGCATCGGAAAGCCGCTATGCGGCTTGATCGTATCGTCGTTCCATACCCGCAGCGGACCGAAGCCGAATCCCATCGGCGCCGCCACGCCCGAGAAATTGAAATGGAAGCGGCTGTCGAGCCAATCCGCGCCATAGCGGCCCAGACGATCGAATGGAATCACATGGGTGGTCTTTTCGACTTTTGCGGTTGCTGCGGTCATGGCGCGTCTCCTTTTCGAACCGTCCGGGCTTGTGCTGCCCGGACGGCGGCTTGCTTCATGCTTTACTTCGCGGCCAGCTTGGCGGCGATGCCGGCCACATGCTTGCCCTGGAAGCGCGCCATGGTCAGCTCCTTCTCGCTGGCCTTGCGCGAGCCATCCGGGCCGGCCAGCATGCCGGCGCCCAGCGGGCTGCCGCCGCGCGGCTCGGAAACATCCATCGTCTCCGGGATCGCGTAGGGCATGCCCACCACCACCATGCCATGATGGAACAAGGTGGTGTGGAAGCTGGAAATCGTGGTCTCGTTGCCGCCGCCGGTGCCGGTGGAGACGAATACGCTGCCCACCTTGCCGGCCAGCGCGCCCTTCATCCACAGGCCGCCGGTCTGGTCCAGGAAGGTCCGCATCTGGCCGGTCATGTTGCCGAAACGGGTGGGGGTGCCGAAGATGATGGCGTCGTAATTCGCCAGTTCGTTCGGATCGGCCACCGGGGCGGCCTGGTCCCACTTGCCGCCAGCCGCCTTGAAGGCCGCTTCCGGCATGGTTTCCGGCACGCGCTTCACCGTCACTTCGGCGCCGGCGCTCTTGGCGCCCTCGGCCACGGCCTGGGCGAAGGCTTCGATATGGCCATACATGGAATGATACAGAACCAGCACCTTAGTCATCGTGAGAGTCTCCTTGGAAAGAACTACGCAGTCCGGGGTTGGGGTGTTCCAGTGAGAGAAAGTAACCGCCCTTGTGAAAGAAACAATATCGCATTAAGAATTATATTGTTTCCTATAAAGAACAATCTCGATGGACCTTCTCAACGACCTCACCGTCTTCGCCCGGGTGGCGGAACAGGGCAGCTTCACCGCCGCCGCCGAGAGTCTGCGGCTGTCCAAATCCGCCGTTTCCAAGCAGGTGGCGCGGCTGGAAGCGCGGCTGGGCAGCCGGCTGCTGAGCCGCACCACGCGGCGGCTGACCCTGACCGAAACCGGCCGGGTGGTGTTGGGCCATGCCGAGCGGGCGCTGGCCGAGGCCCAGGCCGCCGAGGCCGCCGTGCAGAATCTGCAAACCGCGCCGCGCGGATTGCTGCGGGTGAATATGCCGATGAGCTTCGGGCTGAGCCATGTGGCCCCGCTGCTGCCGGAATTCCTGGCCAGCTATCCCGAACTGCGCGTGGATGTGAGCCTGAACGACCGCCGGGTGGATCTGCTGGAAGAGGATGTGGATGTGGCAATCCGCATCGGCGACTTGCGCGATTCCACCCTGGCGGCGCGGCGGCTGGCGCCGATCCGCGGCGTGGTCTGCGCCGCGCCCGGCTATATCGAGCGCTACGGCCTGCCGAAAACGCCGGATGAACTGAAATGGCATCATTGCCTGATCTACACATATCTGTCGGAGCCCGATATCTGGCGGTTCAGCGATGGCAGCGCGGTGAAGGTGAACGGCCCGATGCGCGCCCATAACGGCGAGGTGCTGTTGCAAGCGGCCCGGGCCGGGCTGGGCATCGTGCGGCTGCCCAGCTTCCTGTGCGGCGAGGACTTGGCCGCAGGCCGACTGCTGCCGCTGCTGGAGGAATACCGCCTGCCCGATAGCGGGGTGCACGCGGTTTATCCCGCCAGCCGGCATATGACGCCCAAGCTGCGCGCCTTCATTGATTTCCTCGCCGCCCGGTTCAATGCCGACGCCGTGGATGCCCCCTGGGATTGCCGCTGGATTCACCTGCGGCAGAAAGTCGCGGAAAGCGGTTTACCGCCCCCCGCGAACATGCTAAAGAGGCGCCGTTCGCAGAGGACCTGACGACCATGACCTGCCTTTGGCAACACCGACGACCGTCCCGTGTTGCGCCGCAAGTACGAAAGCGGCGCGCGGCGGTTCTTCGTGTGCGCTGAAGCCAGGCATCCTCGTCTCACCTCGCAAGCCAGCTTCCTCCCATGCACATGAAGAACCGGCCGGATGGACGGAAGGCGAAAGCCGCCCCGTCCTTGGTTTTGGTCTCCGATCTTGTGCCAGGAAGCAATCTCATGTTCCCCATTTCCAGCGAGCGGCCGCAGGATGCCGCCCAGCTCGAAACCCTCCTCGATCTGACCTTCGGTCCGGATCGCAGCGCCAAGACCGTATACCGGCTGCGCGAGGGCGTGGCGCCGATCAAGGCGCTCAGCTTCGCCGTGCGCGACGCTGAAGCCAAACTGCTCGGCTCGATCCGCTATTGGCCGATCAGCATCGGGGCCGCTGCCGCGCCTGCGGTGCTGCTGGGCCCGGTGGCGGTGCATCCGGATTACCAGGGCCAGGGCATCGGCCGGGCGCTGATCCGCCACAGCCTTTATGCCGCCACGCGGCAGGGCCACAAGCTTTGCGTATTGGTGGGCGACAAGCCGTATTACGAGCCTTTCGGCTTCGTGAATGCGCCGGCGCATGGCCTGGAACTGCCAGGCTGGGTGGATCCCGAGCGTTTCCAGGTGATGGAGCTTGCCCCCGGTGCGCTGCAAGGCGTGGGCGGCATGATCGGCAAGCCGCCCGGCAGCCGCGCGCGCCGCAAGGCTGCCTGATCCGCCATGCGGCATCCCTCGCCGCAATCCGGCGTGGCGCTGCTCGACAGCATCACCGAAATCCAGCCGCAGGATCGCGGCGGCATCGTGGTTGCCGGCTCGCATGGCGGCGCCTCGGCCACCGCCTATGCCCTGGCGCATCCGCCATTGGCCGCCTTCTTCAACGATGCCGGCGGCGGCAAGGATGCGGCGGGCCTTTCAGGGCTGGAGCCTTTGGCGCAGGCCGGCATCATCGCCATCGCCTATAGCCATCAATCCGCCCGTATCGGCGAAGCGCTGGATGGCTGGCGGAATGGCATCGTCTCGGCCTGCAACAGCCTGGGCGTTGCGCAAGGCATCGCCGCCGGCATGAGCGTGCAGGACGCGGCAGCGAAGCTGCTTAGCGCCCGCCGCTGATATCCAGCAGCGCGCCCACCACATAGCTGGAGGCATCGTCGAGCAGCCAGATGATGCCCTCGGCGATTTCCTCGGGCCGGCCTTCGCGGCCCAGCGGCACGGTCTTGCCCAGGCGCTGCGCGCGGCCGGGCTGACCGCCGGAAGCATGGATCTCGGTATCAATCAAACCGGGCCGCAGCACATTCACCCGCACGCCGAGCGGCGCGAGTTCTTTCGCCAAGCCCAAACCCAATGTATCGACGGCGGCCTTGGAGGCGGCGTAATCGACATATTCGCCGGGCGAGCCGAGCCGCGCGGCGATGGAGGAAATCAGCACGATGCCGGCGCCATCCCGGCCCGGCAGACGCCGCGCCGCTTCGCGCGCGCAGAGAAAAGCGCCGAGGATATTGGTGTCGAACACATGCTTCATGCGCGCGGCATCCATTTCCGCGACGCTGGCTTTCGGCGCCACGATGCCGGCATTCACCACCACGCCATCGAGCTTGCCGACGCCCATCTCCTGGAAGGCGGCCTCGGCGGCATCGAACATGGCGATCACATCGGCCTCGACCGCCACATCGCCTTGGATGGCTTTCGCCTTGCCGCCCGCCTGCTGCACGGCCGCGACCGTGGCGGCGGCCGCATTGGCATCCGCGCGGTAATTCACCGCCACCGACCAGCCGCGCTTGCCGGCCAGCATCGCCGCCTGCGCGCCGATGCCGCGCCCCGCGCCGGTGATGAGAATGCTGCGGCTCACCAGCTCAGTTCCTCGCCGGTGTAATTGAAGAATTTGCCGGTATCGGCAAAGGTCAGCCTGTCGGCCACCTGCTTGAGGCCGGCCACGCTTTCCTGCACCGAGATATCGGCATTGCTGCCGCCCATATCGGTGCGCACCCAGCCCGGATGCGCCACCGCGCAGGTGATGCCGAGCGGCTTGAGATCAATGGCCAGCGCATGCATGGCGGCATTCACCGCCGCCTTGGAAGCGCGATAGGCGTATTTGCCGCCATTGCTGAGCGAGATCGAACCGAGCCGGCTGGAGACGGTGAATATCTTCGCGTTGGCGGCCAGCTTCAGCGCCGGCAGCAAAGCCAGCGTCATCTTCATCGGCGCCACCGCATTGGTGGCCAGCACGCGGCGAAAAGCATTGTAATCGCCAATGCTCAGCGACGGATCGTTGCCGCCGGAAATGCCGGCATTGTTGATCAGCAGATCAATGGCATGGCCGGCATGCCTGGCGGCCACGGCGTCCACGGCATCGTCGTCGTTCACATCCAGCCGCTCGATGGTGATGCGGCCCTGGTATTCGGCGGCCAAAGCGGTAAGCGCGGTGGCGGTTTCCGGCGCACGCGCGGTGGCGATGATGGTCCAGCCATCGGCGGCATAGACCTTGGCGAATTCGAGGCCGATGCCGCGATTGGCGCCGGTGAGGAAAAGCGTGGGCATGGTCAGGATTTCTCCGGCAGCTTGGCGAGGCGTTGATATAAGGGATAGAGCAGACCGGGCAGCATGTACATCGGCAACTGGCCCATGGCGAAGAATACGATCATGTCGAAATCCGCCTTCTCGCCCAGGGCCACCATCACCAAGCCCATATTGCAATTGCCGGCCATCAGCCCCAGCGTGGCGGCAGCCGGATTGCGCAGCCGCAGCGCGTATTTGCCGAAGCCGAAACCGAAAGCCTGCAAGGCCAGATTGACGGCGAAGGCGCAGGCGGTGGTGAGCGCGACGTAACCGGGATCGCTGGCCATCTTGTCGGTCACGCCGGCCATGATGGCGATGGCGAACAGCACCAGGTTGAACACCGCGATGCCGTCCAGCAGACGCTTGTTGCGTTCGCGCCAGGCCAGGCTGGTGACGATGCGCAGCAACAGGGCGGCGGCGAAGGCGATGCCGACCAGCAGGCCGAGCCGGCCCATGAATTCGAGCAGCGACATTTCGAGCTGGATATTCAGCAGCAGCAAGGCCAATGGCGGCAAGGTGACCGGCACCAGCGCCGTGGCCAGGATGATCACGATCACCGCCAGCGCGGCATCCAGCCCAAGGATGAAGGAGATCGCGGCCGCCGAGATGATCGGCGGGGCGGCGGCCATCAGCACCATGGCGCTGACCAGCGGCAGCGGCAGGCCCAGCGGCTGCAACGCCAACAGCAGCACCAGCGGGCAGACCAGCAGCAGAAAGGCCAGGATGACGACGATCAGCAAAGGCCGGCGCGCATAGGCGCGGAAGGCCAGCCAATCCAGCCGCATCAGCGCCAGGATCAGCGGGATCAGCAGCAGCACGGTAAAGGCCGGCTTCAGCAATTCGGCGAACCAGGGCAGCGCCAGGCCGGCCAGCACGCCGACGAACATGAAGCGCGTGGCATGCTTGCCGATGAAATCGAAAAACCAGGCGATCAGATGCATGGCAGCCGGAGGCGCAAAACGGACCTGGGTTTCAGACGAAACGCCCAGGCGGATTTTTTGTGTTTCACGTGAAACACTCCAGGAACATCGCCGCCCTTTGGGCTGGCAATGGCGAGACGATAAGCAGAGACGGCTATTTTCATTGGTATGCTAACGGCTTGCCGGGCTAGCCGCCAGATTTTTGCCGAAGCAATTGACTTCAATATTTAAACAATTAAATTGTTATTTAAATGATAACCCTGACCGACATAGCCAAGCGCATGCAGACCCACGCCGCCGCGACACCCGGCGAAGCCAAGCCCAGCGAAGCGGACAGCATCCTGCTGCCCGGACGGGCGCGGCTGACCGAACTGGCGGAAATTTTCCGGCTGCTGGCCGACCCGTCGCGGCTGTCGCTGCTGCTGGCCTGTCTCGACCGGGCCTGGCCAGCCAGCAATCTGGCCGAACATTGCAGTCTGTCGCCCCAGGCAGCCAGCCATCATCTGCGGCTGCTGAAGGCGGCGCGGCTGGTGAAGGCCGAGCGCCATGGCAAGCAGGTGCTGTATCAGGCCGACGACGACCATGTGCGCCATATGCTGGCCGATCTGATCGTCCATCTGGACGAACCGCACCTTCCTCATTCGCATCGGGAGACTGCATTATGACCGCCGCCTGCGGACATCATCATGGTCATGCCCATGGGCATGGGGGGCATGGGGGGCATGGGCATAGCCATGACCACGATGCCAGCCAGCCCGGCGCGCGCAAGGCGCTGTGGATCGCGCTGAGCCTGAATGCCGGCATGTTCGCCATCGAAATCGGCGCCGGCCTGGCCGCCGGCTCGGCCTCGCTGCTGGCGGATTCGGCCGACTTCCTGGGCGATGCGGCCAATTACGGCCTCAGCCTGGCGGTGCTGAATCTGTCGCTGGCCTGGCGCGCCCGCGCGGCCTTGGTGAAGGCCGCCAGCATGGGGGTTTTCGGCCTCGGGGTCTTGTTCACCGTGGGGCTGCATCTATGGCGCGGCACCCTGCCCGAGCCGGCGACCATGGGCGCCATCGGCATGCTGGCGCTGCTGGCCAATGTGGCCTCGGCGCTGGCGCTGTATCGTTTTCGCGGCGGCGACAGCAACATGCGCGCGGTCTGGCTCTGCACCCGCAACGACGCCATCGGCAATGTGGCCGTGATGGGTGCGGCCGGCGCGGTCTATCTGCTCGGCAATGCCTGGCCCGATCTGGCGGTGGCGACCTTCATGGCCGGGCTGGCGATCTGGGCTTCGCTGCAAGTGACGCAACAGGCATGGCGGGAACTCGCCCCGGCCGCCGAACCGGCGAAAATGAATCCGCCGTCACAGTCCGCCGCAACCGCGCCGGTTGCCGGTCCGGGCCACGCGGATTAAGCTGGCCGGCAGAACATCGGAGGATTTCAGCCATGGGCAGCGTCGGTTCCGCCACCTCTTCCAGCTATGCATCCGCGAGCAGCGCCTTGGGCAGCGTGAACACGCCGTCCAGCGCCCAACTTCAAGCCGTATCCAACCTGCAGCAGGTTTCCGCCGCCCTCACCCAGAGCCTCGGAGCGCTGGCCAGCGGCGTCGGCGGCAGCGTGGACGTGCTGGCCTGATCGGACACCGATCCTGAAACGACAAAAGCGCGGGCTTGCCCCGCGCTTTTTGTTTGCCTGCTGAAATATCTGCGCCCCTAACCTTGCGGCTTGTAGCCGATCGCGCCTTCCAGGTCGGCATCGGAAAAATCGGCGCCGGATAATTCGGCCTCGGTGAGATCGGCGCCGCGCAGATTGGCGCGGTTGAATTTGGCGCCGCGCAGATCGGCCCGGCGCAGATTGGCGCCTTCCAGGTTCACGCCGAAAAAGCGGTCCGCCCCCACCACCAGCGCGCCGAGATTGGCGTCGCGCAGATCGGCATGCGCCAGCTTGGCGGCCTTGAGATTGCTGCCGCGCAGATCGACATGGGCAAGCTTGGCGGAACGCAGATCGGCCTCGGCCAGCTTGGCGCCCTGCAGCAAAGCGGCTTCCATGTTGAGGCCGAAGAATACCGCCTTGTTGGCCACCAGGCCGACCAGCAGCGCCTTGTAGAGGCTGCCCATCTTGCGCAGATCGTAGCCCGAGAAATCGGTGAGCGCGCCTTCCTTGCCGCCGCTGGTGACCCAGAGCGAATGCAGGCGCAGGGCTTCCTCGGGCGTCATGCCCAATTCTTCCAGCGGCTTGCCGGCCGGCTTGTCGCCCAGCATGCCATCGGTCTTGGCGCCGCTGAGATCGGCCATCTGCATCTTGGCGCCGGCGATCACCGCATTGGTGAGCGCCGCGCCCTTCAGCGAAGCGCCCGACAGATCGGCGCCGGTGAGATTCGCGCCGGTGAGATTGGCATTCGACAGATTGGCGCGCACCAGATTGGCGCCCACCATGATCGCATCGGTGAAATCGGTATGCGAGGCGACCGCGCCGGCCATCTTGGCATTGCTCAGATT
>JAYSEE010000148.1:0-9027 GCA_041914045.1 Ferrovibrio sp.
TCGCGATGCCCGCAAGATGCGCGGCGCCCGGCCCTTCATCTTCTCGAACCTGAAGGCGCAGAACGGTGTGGCCGAAGTGGCCGATTTCGTGCTCAAGGCCGGTGGGCTGAAGGCGTAACCCCTTCCGCAGGCTATGCCGCCTTGCTAGCATCCGTCCCAATCAAGGGAGGATGCCATGCTGGAATTGCGCCCCTGCTGCGAATGCTGCGGCACGGATTTGCCGCCCGAGAGCCGGGCAGCTATGATCTGTTCGTTCGAATGCACCTTCTGCGCCGATTGCGCCACTGGCACGCTGTCGGGCCGCTGCCCGAATTGCGGCGGCGAATTGCTTCGCCGTCCGATCCGCCCGGCCGAAAAGCTGGCGAAGTTTCCGGCCAGCACCGAGCGCAAGGTGAAGCCGCAAGGCTGCGTGGCGCAATGACCGCCCGTCACGTCATCGCCATCGACCAGGGCACCACGTCCAGCCGCGCCATCGTGTTCGATGCCGAAGGCGATATCAAAGGCCTGGCGCAGCGCGAATTCCCGCAGCATTACCCCGCCGATGGCTGGGTGGAGCATGACCCGGAAGATATCTGGCGCGATGTGCAGACCGTGCTGCGCGAAGCCCTGGCGGCGGCCAAGCTGCGGCCGCAGGATATCGCCGCCATCGGCATCACCAATCAGCGCGAAACCACGGTGTTGTGGGAGCGCGCCAGCGGCCGGCCGATCCATCGCGCCATCGTGTGGCAGGATCGCCGCACCGCCGATCTTTGCGCCGGCTTGCGCGATGCCGGCGCTACCGAAATGGTGCAGGGCAAGACCGGCCTGCTGATAGACTCGTATTTCTCCGCCACCAAGATCGCCTGGATTCTCGATCATGTGCCCGGCGCGCGGGCGCGGGCCGAGCGCGGCGAGCTTTGCTTCGGCACCATCGATTGCTTCCTGCTCAATCGCCTCACCGGCGGCCAGGTGCATGCCACGGATGCCACCAACGCTTCGCGCAGCATGCTGTTCGATATCCATCGCCAGGATTGGGATGACGAACTCTGCCGGCTGTTCCGCGTGCCGCGCGCCATCCTGCCGCGCGTGCTGGATTGCAGCGGCGAATTCGGCGCGCTCACGCCCGATATCCTGGGTGCGGCGATTCCGATCACCGGCGTGGCCGGCGACCAGCAGGCGGCCACAGTGGGCCAGGCCTGTTTCCAGCCCGGCATGATGAAAAGCACTTACGGCACCGGCTGCTTCGCCTTGGTCAATACCGGCGAACGCGCGGTGCAGTCGCAGCATCGTTTGCTCACCACCGTGGCTTATCGGCTGAATGGCCGCACCAGCTATGCTCTGGAAGGCTCGATCTTCATTGCCGGCGCGGGCGTGAAATGGCTGCGCGATAAACTCAAAATCTTCGGCAATGCCGCCGAGACCGCCGCCATGGCGGCATCATTGCCCGATGGTCATGGCGTTTATGTGGTGCCGGCCTTCGTCGGCCTCGGCGCGCCCTATTGGGATGCGCAAGCGCGCGGCGCCATTCTCGGCCTTACCTTGGATTCATCGGCGGCGCATATCGCGCGTGCGATGCTGGAAGCCGTGGCCTATCAGACCCGCGATCTGACCGATGCCATCGCCGCCGATGGCGCGGCCTCCCCCACCGCCTTGCGGGTGGATGGCGGCATGGTGGCGAATGACTGGCTCTGCCAGTTCCTGGCCGACATGCTGAATATCCCGGTCGAACGCCCCAAGGTGATCGAAACCACGGCCCTCGGCGCTGCCTATCTCGCCGGCCTTGCCACCGGCGTCTATGCCAGCCTGGATGCGGTCGGCTATGCTTGGCGCTGCGAACGCCGCTTCGAGCCGCGTATGACCGCCGGCCAGCGCGAGGCTCTGCTCGCCGGTTGGAAACAGGCGGTGGCCCGGGTTTTGAGCAGCTAAATGGGTATTGAGCGACAATCCATCAATCTGCCGGCCGGCATAGGCCCGCATGAAGGCCGCGAACTGGATTTGATGCTGGCGGGCCGTAAGCCGCTCGCCAGATTCAGTGAGGCCTTGATCGCCCGCGATATCCTGCCCGAGGCTGCATTCGCGCCGCATGTGGCCGCTGGCAGTATCGTGAAGCATGAAGTGCCGATCGCGGGTAAGATTCCGGCGGTCCGGCTGTATTATGCCTTGCCTGAGGAGGCTTGGCGGATCGAGGCGCTTTGCCGCATAGACGCGGCGATTGCCGATGGCACATGTAAAGCGACGGATGAAATCGAGCGCAAGATTGGCCGCTTGCTTGGCTATGCCGAAGCCGATATCGAGGTCTATATCGCCTGGATCAACAGCTCCGCCCAAAGCCGCGCCACGGCTGCCGGCGTGTAATGCGTGTCGATCATCGCTTGGCCGGCTGCTATGCGCGGCGGGATGGCGGCGGGATCGTTCAGCGCCGCCTGCAAGGCCTGGCCCAGATGCGGCCCCACATGGCCGTAGGCGGCCAATTCGCGATAGCTGGCGATATCATGCGCCAGGAAATACCGGCCGGCCTGCAAGGCTTGCAGCGCGCGGTTGTTGCTCTTGCCCGCCGTCAGGGCATCGGCGGCATTGAAGGGCAGCAGCACCGCATCGCAGGCGGCGAGCGCGGCTTCCAGGGCGGGCAACGACCAGCTCTCGGCGCGCAGGTTTATTTGCGGCGCTTGCAGGCCGCGCAGGATTTCCGCCGATAAGGGCTCGCAGAGCAGCAGCAGATCCAGCGGGCGATTAAGTGCCGCCAGATCGTCTTGCAGCAGCTTGCGCAAGGCATCGGCATGGCTGCCGAAGGTGCCGAACCAGAGCAGCTTGGGTATGGCGCCCGGCACGCTGCCTGGTGCGAAGCGTGGCGGCTGGCGCGTCACTTCCACCGGATCGGGAATGGCGACTATATCCGGCGCTTCATCGCCCAAGGCCGCGCGCAGCAGATCGGCGAGGGCAGGGGTGGGCGCCACCAGCAGATCGACGCTCGCGCATAACCGGCGATACAAGCCCTCCGCCGCCGTTGCGGCGGCTTCGCCGGCGCGGGCCGCCAGATGCGCGCGATAGCCTGGGCCGATCTTGAGGTCGGATACATCCAGCGCCACGCGCTTGCCGGCCTGGCGCTGGCGCGCGATGAAATCGAACAGCCTGGGCCAGTAATCGCGGCCCTGGCTGGGCGCCAGCATCTGCTCCTTCGGCTGCATGATCACGATCAGCTCGGCTTCCGCCAAGCCAGGCTGTTGCACCCGGCTGTAATCGGCCAGCGCAGTTTTGATACCCATGGCGTTCAAGGCCTGGGCGGGCAGGGCGGCGCGATAGCGGGCGCTGGCCAGCGCGATGGCGCCGGTCAGTTCCGCCTGGGCCGCGAAGGGAATGAACAGCAGGCGCGGTTGCATGCCCCATGGAAGCATGCCGGACCCTGATTCGGGAATGCCCCACGGGCAGGGTCCGGAGCTTTCGCCGGTATTCTCCTTAGCGTTCGCTGTCCAATTGCGCCATCTGCATGGCGGCATAGCGGTCGCCGGCCGCCGCGCCCTTGGGCATGGCGGCCTCGATGGCTTGCAGGTCGGCGGCGGCCAGGCGCACCTGCATCGCGCCCAACGCCTCGGCCAGTTGCGCGCGTTTGCGCGAACCCACCAGCGGCACGATATCCGCGCCCTGCGCCGCCACCCAGGCAATCGCCGCCTGCGCCACGCTGATGTTGAGCCGCGCGGCCACGCCGCGCAGGGCATCCACCAGCTTCAGATTGGCCTCCAGATTTTCGCCCTGGAAGCGCGGGCTATGGCTGCGGAAATCCGCGGCGCCCGCCGCGTCCTTGCGCCAATGGCCGCTGATCAGGCCGCGCGACAGCACGCCATAGGCGGTGATGGCGATGCCCAGCGCGCGCGCCGTGGGCAGGATATCGGCTTCGATGCCGCGCGAGATCAGCGAATATTCGATCTGCATGTCGCAAATCGGATGCACGGCGGCGGCCTTGCGCATTGTCGTTGCGCTCATTTCGGAAAGTCCGATATGCCGCACATAGCCGGCCTTCACCATATCGGCGATGGCGCCGATGGTGTCTTCGATGGGCACTTCGGGATCGAGCCGGGCGGGGCGATAGATGTCGATATATTCCACGCCCAGCCGTTGCAGCGAATAGGCCAGAAAGCTCTTCACCGCCTTGGGCCGTGCATCGAAGCCGCTCCAGCCGCCGGCCGGATCGCGCAGCGCGCCGAATTTCACGCTCAACTGATAGCGGTCGCGCGGCACGCCCCGCAATGCCTCGCCCAGCAGCATTTCGTTATGGCCCATGCCGTAGAAATCGCCGGTATCCAGCAAGGTGATGCCGGCATCCAGCGCGGCATGGATGGTGGCGATGTTTTCCTGGCGGTCGGATGGGCCGTACATGCCCGACATGCCCATGCAGCCCAGGCCGAGGGCGGAAATCTTAGGGCCGGTTTTGCCGAGTTGGGTGAGAGTGAGATTGCTCATGGCTTGCTCCTTATTCGCCGCCTGTCCTCTATCCGTCTGTCCGGCGGTTGGGCAGCAATATGGACAAACCGGCATTGTTTGATAATCTGCGATTATCGCAACAAGCTGTGCGGAAATACGTACAATGGCGAAACCCGGCCTGGCCGATCTGGAAGCCTTCGCGCTGGTGGCGCGGCAGCGCAGCTTTCGCGGCGCGGCGCGCCAGGGCGGCGTATCGGCCTCGGCCTTGAGCGAAGCGGTGCGACGGCTGGAAAACGATCTCGGCCTCCGCCTGCTCAACCGCACCACCCGCAGCGTCACGCCCACCGCCGCCGGTAGCCAGTTGCTGGCCCGCCTGACGCCGGCCTTTTCCGAGGTGGCCTCGGCGGTGGAGGCGGTGAATTCCTTCCGCGACAGCCCGCAGGGTCTGCTGCGGCTGAATGTGCCCACCATCGTGGCGCGGCTGGTGCTGCCGGGCATCGTGCCGGCTTTCCTGAAAGCGCATCCCGGCATCCGCCTGGAAGTGACCACCGAAGACAGCTTTATCGACGTGCTGGCGGCCGGTTTCGATGCCGGCATCCGCTACGATGAAAGCCTGGCGCGCGACATGATCGCGGTGCCGATCGGCCCGCGCCGTCAGCGCTATGCCTTGGCGGCGGCGCCGTCCTATCTGGCCGGGCGCGAGGCGCCCCAGCATCCCAAGCATCTGCTGCAGCATGCCTGCATCCGGCATCGCTTCGCCAGCGGCAGCATTCTGCCCTGGGAATTCGAACGCAAGGGCCGCCTGCTGCGCATCAATGCCGATGGTCCGCTGATGGCGAGCAATATGGATCTGGAATTGGCCGCTGCCCTGGCCGGCCAGGGCTTCATCTACACATTCGAGGATTTGCTGCTGCCGCATTTCCAAAGCGGCGCTTTGCAGCCGCTGTTGCCGGATTGGTGGCAGAGCTTCAGCGGGCCGTATCTCTACTATGCCGGACGCAGCCATATTCCCGCGCCGTTGCAGGCTTTCATAAGCTATTTGCGCAAACAGCGGCGTGCGGCCTGAAGATCAAGACCAGGGCATCAAGGATTGCGGAAATAGTCCGGCTTGCCGGTGGTCCAGATTTCGCCCCAATGCTGCGAGCCGCCATCTATGGTGATGACCGCGCCGGTCATGAAGCTGGCGGCCGGGCTGCCCACATAGATGCAGGCCTCGGCGATTTCCTCCGCGCTGCCCACATTCATCAGCGGATTGCAGCGCATATAGCCGGCCACGGCTTCCGGCGAATAGACTTTCCAGCCATCGGTGCGCACCAGGCCGGGCGCCACGCAATTGACGCGGATGCCCAGCGGCCCCCATTCCACCGATACGGCGTTGGAAAACGCGATCACCGCCGACCGCGCCGCCAATGTATGCGCCACGCCATGCAGGCCGCGCGGCTCCACCACCACATTCACGATCGAGCCGGGATGCTTGGCGTCGCGCCACAGCCGGGCGGCAGCCTGCATCATATGGAATGTGCCGTTCAGGTTGGTGTTGACGACGGCGTTCCAGCCCTTTTCGGAAAAGTCGATGGCAGCTTGCGGGAATTGCCCGCCGGCGGAATTCACCAGGATATCAGGCGGTCCCAGCGTGTCGTTCAGCCAGGCATAGAGCGCATCCACCTCGGCGCGGTTGCGCACATCCACGCTGCGTGAAACCGCCTTGCCGCCGGCCGCTGCGATATCGGCGCGCACGGCTTCCAGCTTGGCCTCGGTGCGGCCCACCAGCACCACCTGCGCGCCCAGCTTGCCGGCCAGCCGTGCGGTGGCCCCGCCCAGGCCGCCGCCGCCGCCGGAAATCAGCACGATGCTGCCGGCCAGCAGATCGGGCGCGAAGGGATGTTTGCCGGGGCGCGGCGGCAAAGGGGTCGGCTGATCGGACACGGTTCTCTCCCACGCGCCGCTGCTTTTGTCGGCGCTGCGAGAACTATAGCGCGGGATTTTTCGCCCCTACAAGTCAGGCCGCGCGTTTCAGGCCGGCATAAGCCTCGGCGATCAATTGGTAAGAGCGCAGCCGGGCTTCGTGATTGTAGATATCGGATACGATCATCAATTCATCCACGCCGGTTTCCGCTACGAAAGCCGCGATTCCATCGCGGATCGTCGCCGGCGTGCCGATCACCGAGCGGGCCAGCCAGCGTTTCACCTCGGCCTTTTCCGCCGGGCTCCAATAGGTTTCGATATCGTCGATGGGCGGATGGCTCAGGCCGCGCGCGCCGCGGAAAATATTGGTGATGGAAATCTGCTGCGTGGTGGCCAGGCGCTTGGCTTCGGCTTCGCTGTCGGCGGCGATGATGTTGATGCCGGCCATGGCGTAGGGCCGGTCCAGTTGCGCCGAGGGTTTGAAGCGCGCGCGATAGATCGCCAGCGCATCCAACAATTGCCCCGGCGCGAAATGCGAGGCGAAGGCATAGGGCAGGCCCAGTTCGGCGGCCAGCACCGCGCCGAACGTGCTGGAGCCGAGAATCCACAGCGGCACATCGGTGCCGGCGGCGGGCACGGCGGTGATGCGCTGGCCGGGCTGCGGCGGCGCCAGGAAGGCTTGCAATTCCAGCACGTCCTGCGGAAAGCGGTCGGCGCTTTCGGGATCGCGGCGCAAGGCGCGCAAGGTAAGCTGATCGGTGCCGGGCGCGCGGCCCAGGCCCAGGTCGATGCGGCCCGGATAAAGCCGCGCCAGGGTGCCGAATTGCTCGGCGATCACCATCGGCGCATGGTTGGGCAGCATGATGCCGCCGGCGCCGACGCGGATTTTCTTGGTGCCGCCGGCGATATAGCCGATCACCACCGAGGTGGCGGCGGATGCGATGCCGGCCATGTTGTGATGCTCGGCCACCCAGAAGCGGGTATAGCCCCAATCCTCGGCATGCTGGGCCAGGTCGCGGCTGTTGCGCAGCGCGCCGCCGGCATCGGTTTCCTGCGTCACCCGCACCAGATCGAGAATCGAAATATCCGCCATGGTCCAAACCTGAAAATAAAGCTGCTCGGGCAATATAGGCCGCCGATCCGGAGAAGCGAGCCTGCCGATGCTTCGGCCAGCGCCGAAGCATTGCGGCGGCAGAAGCTGTATAAATCGTGCGGTGCAATGGGAGGGATTGCGATGCTTGCCGCTTTTCCGGGGCTGGATACGCCGGGCCTGTTGGGTTTCGCTTTCGCCGTGCTGCTGTTGGCCGGTTTCGTGAAAGGCGTGATCGGCCTGGGGCTGCCCACGATTTCGGTGGGTCTGCTGGGCTTGGTGCTGGCGCCGCTGGAAGCCGCCGCTTTGCTGCTGGTGCCCAATCTGGTCACTAATCTCTGGCAATTGCTGGCCGGGCCGGATTTGCGCGCGATTATGCGGCGGCTCTGGCCGATGCTGGCGGGCATCGTGGCCGGCACCTTGCTGGCGGCGGCGTGGTTTCCGCTCGGCGGCGCGGCCAGATTTCCGCCTGGCGGCGTGGGCTGGGCCACGCCGCTGCTCGGGGCGGCGCTGGTTCTCTATGCCGGCCTCGGCCTGTTCGCGTTGCAGCTTGCCGTACCGGCGCGGCATGAAGCCTGGGCCGGGCCCCTGGTGGGCGCGGCGACCGGCGCGGTCACCATGCTCACCGGCGTTTTCGTACTGCCGGCGGTGCCGTATTTGCAGGCTTTGCGTTTGCAGAAAGACGATCTGGTGCAGGCGCTCGGCCTGTCCTTCCAAATCTCCACACTGGCGCTGGCGGCGGCTTTGCTCTGGCAGGGCGATTTCCGCATGCCGCAGGCCGGCGCTTCCTTGCTGGCTTTGCTGCCGGCTTTGGGCGGCATGCTGCTGGGGCAGGTTTTGCGGGCAAGGATCAGCGCGCAGGTATTCCGCCGCTGCTTTTTCGGCGGCCTGCTATTGCTGGGCTGCTATCTGGTGCTGAAGGCGCTGCTTTGAAGCCGCGCCCATCGCCGCGCAGGTGATAATAAATAATTTCGATAGCTGTTGTTTTCGTTGAATAATATTGTTTTCTAGAAAGAATAAATGGCAATAATGCATAATATAGAAGGAAATCATCTTTTAAATCCTCGACTTATTTAAAATAAAATGTATAGTGAATTTCGGCATATCCTTGCCATTATTAGCGGCATATCCTTGCCGATAGAAAGCGTGATATTTATGTCTAATGCTCAGAATCAATCAACGAAGCCCAATGTATTTGCCGCTCTCGATAAGAAGGTTGCCGACGACAATGCGGCCGAGAAGATAAGCACCCAGGCGCAGGGCACCCAGACGCAGGGTCAGAAGGAGTCCGCGGTTCCGGCCGCTGCTGCAGTTCCTCAGCAGGGCGATTCCGGTTCGACCAAGCCGGCCCAGCAGGGCGATGCGGTGATTACCAAGGCCTGAGCGGCGTGAGCAGCGCCCTTCACCGGCGCGCTGCCTGCCTGCGCGGCCCACCGTCGCCGACCCGCTTCGCGGGGGGTGACGGTGCGGCCGGCCTTGTTATCCGGGGCGCATAGGGCCGTCCGGATCATGTGAGGCCGCCCGGGTCGGATCGGCCCGCGCGGCGCAAGACCGAAAAAACACTTTACGAAATATTTGCCCGATGGAAGCCGCTGCCGCGAAGGCGGCTGCATAAGTGAAAGGATGCGATCATGAAC
>JAYSEE010000149.1:0-8932 GCA_041914045.1 Ferrovibrio sp.
AGGCATCTTCCATGCTGCCCATCACCTGGCTGGCTTTCAGCACCACGATATGATGATCCGGCGTGAAATGCAGCGTGGTGGGGTTCTGCGGCCCGGAATGCAGCATCAAGGTGCCGGTCTCGGCGATGCCGGCGAAGGCCGGCGTCAGGCTTGTCAGATCGCTCGCACGGCCGGGCCCTTCGCTGATCTGCAACAGCGGACGCCGCTGCCAGGGCAGGGCGCGCAATTCGTCATGCGGCGCCATGCGGATTTCCGTGGGCAGGTTATGCAGCACCAGATAATCCGCCACCGCATCGGGCACGGCGGCGGCATTGGCCACGCGCTGCACGGTCACGGTCAGCGCGGTGGCTTTCTGTATGAACAGCTTCACCTGCGCCGGATGCGGCAATTGCGCCCGCTGCGGCACTAGATTGCGCGCCATGGCCGATAGCCGCGCATTCACGGCGGCTTGCGCCTTGCCGTCTTCCGGGCCGCGGCCCAGGCCGCGCCGCAAGGCGCCGAAGATGCGTTCGCGACTGCCGCTCATCGCCGCCTCCCGCTTTTCCATTGCGCCATGAATGTGCCGCCCGGCTGCGGCGCGGGAAAATCGCGCTGCGCGGTCCAGCCATCGGCCAGCGGCAGGGATGTCACGCGGCCCTTGCCGCCGGCCATGCAGCGCAGGATGCGCAGGCCGATGCCGGCCGCCAGCCGATACAGCCATGGCCGTTGCGCCAGCCAGGCCCAGGCCTCGATGCCCCAGCGCTGCATCGGCGGCGCGATGCGCTTTTCATGCGCCTGCTCGCGCCAATGCCGCATGATCTTGGGCAGCGGAATCCGCATCGGGCAGACTTCCTGGCATTTGCCGCAGAAAGTAGAGGCATTGGGCAGATGCTGCGCCGCTTCCAGGCCGATCAGATGCGGGTCCAACGCCGCGCCGATCGGACCGGGATAGACCCAGCCATAGGCATGGCCGCCCACCGAGCGGTAGACCGGGCAATTATTCATGCAGGCGCCGCAGCGGATGCAGCGCATCAATTCCTGCAATTCGCCACCCAGCATGTCGCTGCGGCCGTTATCCAGCAGCACGATATGCATTTCTTCCGGGCCATCGGCGTCGTCCGCGCGCTTCGGGCCGCAGGACATGGTGGTGTAAACGCTCATCTCCTGCCCGGTGGCGGAACGCGCCAGCACGCGCAGGATGGTGGATACATCCTCCAATGTGGGGATCACCTTCTCGATGCTCGACACCACGATATGCATCTTCGGCAGGCTTTGCGTGAGATCGCCGTTGCCTTCGTTGGTCACGATCATGGTGGCGCCGTTTTCCGCCACCAGGAAATTCGCTCCCGTGATGCCCACATCGGCCTGGAAATAGCGGTCGCGCAACACCGCGCGGGCTTCCGTCACCAGGGTCTGCGGCTCGGTGGAGCGCGTGCCGGCTTTCACGCCATGCGGCGCGTAATCGGGATGATGCTCCTCGAACAATTCCGCCACTTGCTCGCGGGTCTTGTGCAGGGCGGGGCCGATGATATGGCTCGGCGGCTCATGGGCCAATTGGATGATGTATTCACCCAGATCGGTTTCCACCGGCTCGATGCTATGCTGCTCCAGAAAGGCGTTGAGGCCGATTTCTTCCGTCACCATCGACTTGCCCTTGGTGACGGTGCGGGCATTGCGGCTGCGGCAGAGCGCCAGCACGGTTTCGCGCGCCTCGCGCGGCGTGCGGCACCAATGCACATGGGCGCCGCGCGCGGTGGCGGCCTGCTCGAAACGCTCGAGATAGATATCCATATGCGCGAGCGTGTGATTCTTGATCTTCACGGCTTCGTCGCGCAGAGCGTCGAATTCCGGCAATTCGCTGGCGGTTTCCACGCGGCGGCTGGCCATCGGGCCGGCGATGATCTCCATCGCCTTGCGCAGATTGGGATCGGCCAGCGCTTTTTGGGCATTCTCCTTGAAGGCGGCGGAGGTGATCTGCATGCTCATTGCGAATCTCCTTCGCCAATACCTGGGAGATTCGCCATGCCGGCCAGCACTTCGGCCACATGGCGCACGGTCACATTGGCGCCTTCGCGCTGCAATTTGCCGGCGATGTTCATCAGGCAGCCCATATCGCCGGCCAGCAGCAGATCGGCCCCGGTCGCCTTGATCGCTTCGGTCTTGCGCCCGGCGATATCGGCGGAGACTTCGCCGTATTTCACGCAGAAGGTGCCGCCGAAGCCGCAGCAGATTTCAGCCGCTGGACTTTCGATCAATTCCAGGCCGTTCACGCCGCTCAACAACTGGCGCGGCTGCTGCTTCACGCCCAATTCGCGCAGGCCCGAACAACTGTCGTGATAGGTCGCCTTGGCGGGCAGGGTGGCTTGGATGTTGTCCAGCTTCAGCACATCCACCAGAAAGCTGGTGAGTTCCCAGACCCGGCCGGCGAAGGCTTCCGCGCGGGTTTTCATTTCGGGATCGGCGGCGAACAGCGCCGGATAATGATCGCGCAGCATGCCGGCGCAGGAGCCGGACGGCGCCACCACGTAATCATAGCCGTCGAATGCCTCGATCACCTGGCGCGCGATGGCGGCGGTATCCTTGCGGTCGCCGCTGTTATAGGCCGGCTGGCCGCAGCAGACCTGCGCTTCCGGCACTTCGATGCGGCAGCCGGCATCTTCCAGCAGTTTCACGCTGGCGAAGCCCACGCTGGGCCGGAACAGATCGACCAGGCAGGTGACGAACAATCCTACGCGCGGTTCTTTCGGCGCTTCCTGCGGCGGTGTGATCATCGGCGTTCTCCCTGGGGCCGGGTATAACGCTTATAGAGCAATCCGTCAGTGGCGGAAATGCCGCATGCCGGTAAACACCATGGCCAAGCCGGCCTTGTCGGCGGCGTCGATCACTTCCTGATCGCGGATTGAGCCGCCGGGCTGGATCACGGCGGTAGCGCCGGCTTCCACCAGCACTTCCAATCCATCGGCGAACGGGAAGAAGGCATCCGAGGCCGCCACCGAGCCCTGCGTCAGCCGGCCTTCCAGACCGGCCGCGCGGGCGGCGTCTTCCGCCTTGCGCATGGCGATGCGGGCGGAATCCACCCGGCTCATCTGGCCCGCGCCGATGCCCACGGTGGCGCCGTTCTTGGCATAAACGATGGTGTTGGATTTCACATGCTTGCCGACCCGGAAGGCGAACAGCATGTCGGCCAGTTCCTGGGCGCTGGGCGCGCGCTTGGTCGCGACCTTGAGTTCGGCCTCGGTGATGCGGCCGGCATCGCGGGTCTGCACCAGATAGCCGCCGGCCACGCTTTTCACGGTCAAGCCCGCCGCCACCGGGTCGGCCATGCCGCCGGTCAGCAGCAGGCGCAGATTCTTCTTCTTCTCCAGCAGCGCGATGGCATCCGCATCGGCCTCGGGCGCCACGATCACCTCGGTGAAAATCTTGCCGATCTTCTCGGCGGTGGCGGCATCCAGCTTGCGGTTCATCGCCACGATGCCGCCGAAGGCGGAAACCGGATCGCAGCGCAAGGCGGCGTCCCAGGCATCAGACAGACTGCCGGCCGTCGCCACGCCGCAGGGATTGGCATGCTTGATGATGGCAATCGTCGGCTTGTCGGAAAATTCCGATACCAGTTCGAAAGCCGCATCCGTGTCGTTGAGATTGTTGTAGCTGAGCTCCTTGCCCTGCAATTGCCGCGCGGTGGCCACGCCGGGGCGGTTCTGGCCAGACACATGGCCAGACACATAGAAAGCCGCGCGCTGATGCGGGTTTTCGCCATAGCGCAGGATCTGCTTGCGCTCGGCGGAAAGCAGCAGGGTGGGCGGAAACTCCTCGCCATTCTGGCCGGCGAACCAGGTGGCGATCATCGAATCGTAGCTGCCGGTATGGGCATAGGCCTTGGCGGCCAGCTTGCGGCGCAGGGTTATATCCGTGCCGCCGCCATTGGCCTGCATCGAATCCAGCACGGCGGCATAGTCGCTCACATCCACGACCACGGCCACGAAGCCGTGATTCTTCGCCGCCGAACGCAGCATAGCCGGGCCGCCGATATCAATATTCTCGATGCAGGTGGGAAAATCCGCGCCTTTCGCCACGGTGGCGGCGAAGGGATAGAGATTCACCACCACCAGGTCGATCGGCGGAATATTATGCTGCTGCATGGCCTGGGCATGGCTCGGCTCGTCGCGGAGCGCCAGGATGCCGCCATGGATGGTGGGATGCAGGGTTTTCACCCTGCCATCCATCATCTCGGGAAAGCCGGTATGCTCGGCCACTTCCTTCACCTTCACGCCGGCCTGCTGCAAGGCCTTGAAGGTGCCGCCGGTGGAGAGCAATTCCACCCCCTGATCGGCCAGCGCGCGGCCGAAATCGACCAGGCCGGTCTTGTCGGAAACGGAGAGCAAAGCGCGGCGGACAGGTACGATATCGGGCATGGGCCGGGGCCTCTGGCGGGTCTGGGGAATGCCGAGGCTATAGCATGCCGGCCCCCGGCAGCCCAGGGCTAGGCCCGCTGGTTGCCGTTCACGTCGGAAAAGCAAGAAATATCATATATTTCCCGGCATTTGTGCCTCGGGCCATTCGATGCTATAGGAGGCCGCCATGCGCTCTTATCTGGAATTCGAAAAGCCGCTCGCCGAGCTGGAAGCCAAGATCGCCGAGCTGAAGCAGCTTGCCGCGACCGGCAATGCCGACATGGCCGACGAGCTGAGCCGGCTGGAAAGCAAGGCAGCCCAGCAATTGCAGGCCACCTATGCCAAGCTGTCGCGCTGGCAGAAAACCCAGGTGGCCCGCCATCAGGATCGGCCGCATTACGCCGATTACGTGGCCGCGCTGATCCAGGATTACGTGCCGCTCTGCGGCGACCGCGCCTTTGCCGACGATGCCGCCATCCAGGGCGGCCTGGGCCGTTTTCGCGGCCGCGCCGTGGTGGTGATGGGCCATGAAAAAGGCCGTACCACCGAAAGCCGCGTGAAGCATAATTTCGGCATGGCCAAGCCCGAAGGCTATCGCAAGGCGATCCGCCTGATGCGTCTGGCCGAACGCTTCCGCCTGCCGGTCATCACCCTGGTGGATACCTCGGGCGCTTATCCCGGCGTCGCCGCCGAAGAGCGCGGCCAGGCCGAGGCCATCGCCCGCGCCATTGATTGCTGCCTGGATATCCGGGTGCCGCTGGTGGCCGCCATTGTCGGCGAGGGCGGCTCGGGCGGCGCTGTCGCGCTGGCCGCCGGCAACAAGGTGGTGATGTTCGAGCATGCGGTCTATTCGGTGATCAGCCCCGAAGGCTGCGCCGCCATCCTGTGGAGCGGCGGCGACAAGGCGCAGGATGCCGCCGAGGCGCTGAAGCTCACCGCCGCCGATCTGCATAAGCTGAAAGTGGTGGACGAAGTGGTGCCCGAGCCGGTGGGCGGCGCGCATCGCGATCCGGCCGCCGCGATCAAGGCGCTGGGCGATGCGCTGGAAGCCCAGTTGCGCGGCCTGCAAGGCCAGGAGCCCGGCGCGCTGCGCGAATCGCGCCGCCGCAAATTCCTCGATATCGGCTCGGTCGGTCTTTAACCGCTGCTCGCTCGGTCGGGCTCTAACCTTTATTCCGCCGAACTATCGCCGCCATCATCCTGCCCGTTATCCGTCACCGGGCCCAGCGCGGTCAGCGCCGCCTCATTGCGATTCAGGATGGCTTGCAGCGCGGCCGGATGGCGCGCGGCGGAAACCGGACCCAGGATGATTTCCGGCAGGCCGCCTTCGGCATAAGCCATTTCGGCCTGGGCCAGACGGATGCTGCGGCGAAGCGCCGCCGCCTGGGTCAGCTTGTCGCCCGCCGCCGCGGCCGCCAGCGCCAGGTCTTCCGCCAGATCCAGGTTGCTGGCCTTGAAGGCGGGATAGCGCATCGCGCCGCGCAGCAGCGACACGGCGGCTTTCGCATCTTTGCGGGCGCTGGCATAAGCCTCGCCGCGCAGCTTCCATTGCGGCCAGGCATTGGCGGCATCGGCCGGCAGAGTCAGCTGCACCGGCAGCCCTTGCGGCAGCAGGCGGATCGCCCAGGGCGTGGGGTCCAGCCGCTTGCCATCGCGATAGACTTCCAAGGTTACATGGCCGGGCAGGCCGGGCCAGATCGGCGTGGGATCGGCGGCTAGGGCCAGCGGCTGGCCGGCCTGCTGCTTTTCGCCCGGCCGCAGGCTGGCGCTGGCGCCCACCAGGCGCACGGTCAGCGGCCCGTCCTGCATCGCCAACTCAGCCACCAGGCTGGGCCAGCCGATTTGCCTCCCAAGCGGTTTGTCGGCGCGGATCATGGTGGCCGGGCGGGTGAAGGCGATCGGCGCGCCGGCCGGAAAGCCCAGATCAATGCCGGTGGGATAAGGCTGTTCGTTGGGCGCTTTATGCGCGGCCATGGCGGGCCATTTCGGCCATTGCGCTTGCGCGGGCAGCGTCGGCAGAAGCAGGCAGGCGAGGATCAGCAACAGACGAATCATGCCCCTAGGCTTGCCCATGCCGCCTGTCATGGCAACCCGTAAACGGAAGCGATAGTCCGCAGGCCCCAGTCGCGGGCCCCAGCCACTAGGCCCTGCGGCAATCCACCGCCGGGCTATTTCGGCGTTATTTTGCTATGGTTCTCCGCCCTAGAAGCATCCGGGATACCAGCATGACCTTCCGCCCTACCGTCTTGATCGCCAGCCTTGCCTTGTTCGCCGCCGCCCTGCCCGGCCTTGCCGCCGCCCAGGATGTGGAAGCGGGGCAGAAATCCTTCAATAAATGCCGCGCCTGCCACCAGATCGGCGAGGGCGCGAAAAACACGACCGGCCCGCATCTGAACGGCCTGTTCAGCCGCAAGGCCGGCGAAGTGGCGGGCTATGCCTATTCCGCCGCCAACAAGAATTCCGGCATCGCCTGGAGCCCGGAAAGCTTCGCCAAATACATCAAGGATCCCAAAGGCGTGATTCCGAATACCAAGATGGTATTCCCCGGCATTCGCAACGAAACCGAAATCGCCAATCTCACGGCTTTCCTGGCGCAATACGCCGCCGATGGCAAAAAGAAGTAAGTTTATTCCTGATTTTTCAACGAAAATGCGGCGATGGGGCGAAGCGGTCCTGTCGCCGTTTTTTATTTGAGAATCTCTCGCGATTTCGCTTGCATTTGAAAATCATTCTTAATAAGATCGCAGCCAGCACAGAGAAACGTCGTCTCACTGCTGGTTGCGACGACGCTATCCGGGGCGGTGTTGTGGGGCGACACCGCCCCGGAATTTTTTTAGGGCCTAATTTCCCTGCCGGGCGCGCTTCACCAGCCGAACCAGTTCCATCCGGGCGCTTTCCGCATCCCAGACCGGCTTGTCGAAGGGCAGGCGGGCGAGTTGCCCCCCCTCCTGTTGCGCGGCCATACGGATCAGATCGGCGCCTTCCGGGTCGATGCCGCAAAGCCGCCAGCCATCGCCATCGCGGCCCAGCAGCTTATGGGCATACAGCGCCACCGCATCGGCATGGTCGCTGTTCATATGCGCGATGATGCCGGCTTCGGCTTCCGCCAATGGGGCGATATCGCCCTCCAGCCGGTAATCCTCGCACCAATGGATGCGGCCGAAGCCGGCCACGATATGGGCGCGCTCGATTTCCAGCCTGTAGAATGCGAAATCCTTGAAATCGGCATACATCGCCGCGCCCGGATGCCGGGCCAGGAAGCGCGCGCGATGGCGCGGCTCGTCGCTGCGCAGCGCGCGGCCCAGCAGGGTGGCGCGCGGCCCGGTCAGCGGTTCGGCATAGCCCGCCGTGCCGTCGCAAAGCAGCGAGATGCGCGGCTCGGCCAGCAGGTTCTTGGTATGCTCGGCCAATTGCGAGATCAGCAACAGCGGCGCGGCATCCAGATCGAAAGCCGCCAGCACCAGGGAGGCGTAAGGCGAGGAAACCGCGCCGGCCATATTGGTCGCCAGCACGGCGGTGCGGCAGGCACGCGCCACCGCACGGCATTGTTGGGCGGCTGTGGGCTGAGCCGCCGGGGATTGGGCGGCATCGACATTGGTGGCGGGCATGCGGCGGCCTTTCCGGTGATCCAAACGATTGGGTCAGCATAGGTCAGGCGCTGCAACACCTAAAAGGGTTGCCCAATTTCTCGCCTGTAGTGTTATATTCCGGAAAGGCACACCAATAGATGTTTCTGCTTGGGGATCGAGGGGCGGATGATAAGAAAATTTGGGGTTTTCGGGGCTCTTCTGCTGCTGCCGGCCTGTTCTTCGATTACCGAAGGCACAACCCAAACCCTCAGCTTCCAGAGCGATCCGCCGGGCGGCGAATGCGTGTTGCGCCGGGATGGCATCGTGATCGGCAGGGCCACCACGCCGGGCGCCGTATTGGTGCATAAAACCCGCTCAGGCATCGACCTGAATTGCAAGCTGGCGGGCTATGAAGACGTGTCCGCCCATATCAGATCCGATTTGGCGGCAGCGACTTTCGGCAACATCCTTCTGGGCGGGGCTGTTGGCGTGGTCATCGATATGGCTTCGGGCGCCAACAATAAATACGATCCGGTTACCGTCGTCACCTTCACGCCGGCATCCGGAGATGCGGCGGCCGAGTTGCGGGCCGCCAACGCGAAGATCGCGGCGGCGAAACTGGCAAGCACGGGTGCCGGTTCAAGCGCATCCAACATGGCGAATCCGGCGAACTGGACGCAGGTGGAAGCGGCTCTGCGAAAGCATTTCGAGGATAATCGCAAGCAATATGGCGTCTATCTCGAAGCGACATCGCCCTGGAATATGAAGCTCAACCGTCTGCAGAAGTTGGATGAGCGCAAATCGGAAAAGGGCGAGGAGCAGTTTTACCGCGTGCAGCTCGAAGTGGATGGCGTGAGAACCGGATATACCGCGGCGGTGCCAACGGTTGGCACGACCGCGCGGGTTTTCGAATTCGATGTACGCAATGACAATGGCACGCTGAAGGTTACGAGCTGGCGCATGATCCAGGCTTGATCCGCTGCAAGCCTTGCA
>JAYSEE010000150.1:0-8923 GCA_041914045.1 Ferrovibrio sp.
TGGCCCGCCAGATGGGCGTCAGCGGCGTACCGTTCTTCATCTTCGAGCGCAAATACGGCGTCTCCGGCGCGCAATCGCCCGAAACCCTGTTGCAGGTGATCGACAAGGTCGCCGAAGAACTCGCCAGCGGAGAACTCGCCCCCAGCGAGGCCGAGTAACCTTTCCCATCGTCATGCCCGCGCAGACGGGCGCAGCCTATCATCCCTCATCAAACCGTCACCATCGGGCTTGACCGGGTGGTCCATGCCGGGCGCAGCAAAGCTGCTTAAAGGTGGATGCCCGTAACAAGTGCGGGCATGACGGTATTCGATTGGTCTTACTTCTTCGCCTTGGCGGCAATGCCGGCCAGGTCGGAAGCCAGTTCCAGCACGCCGCGCAGGCGGTCTTCCGGCGTCGGCCATTCGCGGATCAGCACCAGCTTCTGATCCGGCCGCAGTTTGGCCTGGCCCTTGGCGCGCTGGATATACAGCACCAATCCCGGCGGATCGACGAACGTATTGTCGCGGAAGGCAAGCGTCACGCCCTTCGGCCCGGCCTCGATCCTGGCGATATTCGCCACCCGGCAATGCTGCTTGATCGCCACGATATCCAGCAGATGCTTCACCTCCAAGGGCAGCGCGCCGAAGCGGTCGATCATCTCGGCAGCAAAAGCGTCGATCTCCTCGCGGCTTTCCAACTCGGCCACGCGGCGATAAAGCTGCAAGCGCAGATTCAAATCCGGCACATAGGCTTCCGGGATCAGCACCGCCGTGCCGATCTGGATTTGCGGCGACCATTTCTCCGCATCCGTCACGGTCTCGCCGCGTTTGCGGGCGCGCGCCTCCTGGATCGCCTCTTGCAGCATCTCCTGATACAGCTCGAAGCCCACCTCGCGAATATGGCCCGATTGCTCCTCGCCGAGCAGATTGCCGGCGCCACGCAGGTCGAGATCGTGGCTGGCCAGCGTGAAGCCCGCGCCCAGGCTGTCCAGGCTTTGCAGCACGCGCAGGCGCTGGTCGGCATTGGCATTCAGCATGCGGCCGGGCTGATAGGTGAAATAGGCATAGGCGCGCAGCTTGGAGCGGCCCACGCGGCCGCGCAGCTGATACATCTGCGCCAGGCCGAACAGATCGGCGCGATACACCACCATCGTATTGGCGCTGGGGATATCCAGGCCGCTTTCCACGATATTGGTCGCCACCAGCACGTTGTATTGCCCGTCGTAGAAGGCGTTCATCACGTCTTCCAGATCGGTCGGCGCCATCTGGCCATGCGCCATCACCGGCTTCAATTCCGGCACATGATGCTTCAAAAAGCTCATGCCGAATTCCAGGTCTTCGATGCGCGGCACCACGAAGAAGCTCTGGCCGCCGCGGAAATGCTCGCGCAGCAAGGCTTCGCGGATCACCACCGGATCGAACGGGGCCACATAGGTGCGCACCGCCAGGCGATCCACCGGCGGCGTTGCGATCAGGCTCAATTCGCGCACGCCCGAAAGCGCCAGTTGCAGCGTGCGCGGAATCGGCGTGGCGCTCATGGTCAGCACATGCACCTCGGCGCGCAGCTGCTTCAGGCGTTCCTTATGCTTCACGCCGAAATGCTGCTCCTCGTCGATGATCATCAGGCCCAGGCGCTTGAACTCGATGCTCTTGCTCAGCAATGCATGGGTGCCGATCACGATATCCACATCGCCTTCCGCCAGGCCCTTCTTGGCATCCTTCGCCGTCTTGGCGTTCACCAGGCGCGAAAGCTGCTCGATGCGCACCGGCAGGCCGCGGAAGCGCTGCACGAAGCCGCGATAATGCTGGCGGCAGAGCAAGGTGGTCGGGCAGATCAGCGCCACCTGCTGGCCGGCCATGGCGGCGGCGAAGGCGGCGCGCAGGGCCACTTCGGTTTTGCCGAAGCCCACATCGCCGCAGATCAGCCGGTCCATCGGCTTGCCGGCGGCCAGGTCTTCCAGCGTATCCTCGATGGCGCGAGCCTGATCCTCGGTTTCCTCATAGGGAAACCGCGCGCAGAATTCCTCATACAGCCCGTCTGGGGGCGTCAGGCGTTCGGCGGTGCGCAGCGCACGCGCGGCGGCCACCTGCATCAGGGCTTCCGCCATATCCTTCAGGCGGCGCTTCATGCGCGCCTTGCGGTTCTGCCAGGCTACGCCGCCCAGCTTGTCGAGCACCACCTCGGCATCGCCGCCGCCATAGCGCGACAGCATCTCGATATTTTCCACCGGCAGATACAGCCGGTCGCCGCCTTCGTAATGCAGCAGCAGGCAATCATGCGGCGCGCCGGCCACGTCCAGCGTCACCAGCCCCTGATAGCGGCCGATGCCGTGATCCACATGCACAACATAATCGCCGGCATTCAGCCCGGCGGCCTCGGCGATGAAATTCTCCGCCCGGCGCTGGCGGCGCTTGGGCCGCACCAGGCGGTCGCCCAGGATATCCTGCTCGGCGATGACGCAAAGATCGGGCGCATCGAAGCCATGCTCCAGCGGCAGCACGGCGATGCCGGCCGCATTGCGCGGCAGGCTTTCCAGGTCGGCTACGGCCTCGATGTCCTGCAACGGCTCGATGCCATGATCGCGCAGCACCAGGCCCAATCGGTCGCGCGCGCCCAGCGAGAAGGCGGCGAACAGCACGCGCTTGCCCAGGCCGAGCTGCTTGGCCAGATGGCCGCCGAGCGCCTCGTAAACGCCCACGCTCGGCGCGATCTTCTCGCTGGCATGATGATGTTCGGCGGCCTTGGCGGCCTGGGCGCGTTCGGGCGCGAAATCGCGACCCGGGCGCGCGCCGAGGTCGAGCGCGATGCTGTCCTTCACGCCCACGCTTTCGAAGGCATTCAGCATGCCGATGGGATGCTTGGCGAGCTTGGCGCTCCATTCGCCGGCGGTGAGATAGAGCCGATCCGGCGGCAAAGGCTTGTAGGTCGAGCCGCCGGCATCCGCCAGGCCCGAATTCATCGCCGCGCGGCGAGCATCGAAATGATCGGCCACGGCGCGGAAGCGTTCGTCGGCGGCCTCATCCAGCAGCGGATCGAGCAGCAAAGGCGCGCCGGGCATGTAATCGAAGATCGTGGCAAGCTGTTCGAAAAACAGCGGCAGCCAATGCTCCATGCCGATATGCCGGCGGGCTTCCGATACGGCGGCATAAAGCGGATCGTTGTCGGTGACGGCGCCGAACAATTCGCGGTAGCGGCCACGGAACCGCGCAATCGACTCCGCGTCCAGCGGCACTTCGCTCATCGGCGTGAGCGACAGCCTGTCGGTTTCGCCGATGCTGCGCTGGTCGCCGGGATCGAAGCGGCGGATGGTATCCACCTCGTCGCCGAAGAAATCCACGCGATAGGGCAGCTCCGTGCCGGGCGGATAGAGATCGATCAAGCCGCCGCGCTGGGCGAATTCGCCGGGCTCCATCACGGTGGCGACGCGGTTATAGCCATTGCGGGCGAGATAGCCGAGCAGGTCTTCCGGCTTCAGCCGGTCGCCCTTGGCCGTGGAGAAGGCCGTGGCTTGCAGATAATCCGGCCCCGGCAGGCGCTGCAAGGCGGCGTTCAGGGTGGTGAGCAAAGCCCAGCCGCCGGCCGTTTTGCTTTCCTGGGGTGGTGACAGCGCCAGCCTGCTCAGCGCATCCATGCGCCGCGCGGCGATTTCCGGGTTGGGCGATACGCGGTCGTAAGGCTGGCAATCCCAGGCCGGCAGGCCGATCACCGGCAGGTCGGGCGCGAAAAACCGCAAGGCCTGTTCCAGCGCCGCCATGCGCGCATCGTCGCGGCAGACGAATACGATGCCGCGCCCGAGCCTTGCCGCCAGCGCCGCCAGCAGGCGCGCATCCTGGCCCTCGGGCACGCCGCCCAAGGCCCAGCGGCCGGCTCGGCCGAGGATATCGGGCAGCGCGAAAGCCATCAGCGGTCGAGCTTGAAAGCCTGCAACAGCTTCATCACCGAGGTGTCATGCTCGGGCGGCACCGGGTCGCGGCCGATCGCCCAGGCATAAATCTGCGGATCTTCGTTGGTCTCCAGCAGGGCTTCATAGGCATCGAGCTGCGCGGCATCGAAATCCGGCAGATGCCTAGCGGCAAAGCCGCCCAGCAGCAGGTCGGTTTCCTTCATGCCGGTATAGCGGCTGCGATGGATCAGGCGCTTGCGGCGGATCTCGATGGATTCTTGCATGGAGATTCTGGCATGACTGGCTCTTGGGGTGGAGCACAGATATAGTACGCGGCAACGACAGCGCACAAGGTTTTCACCCGCCGATGCGGCCCGAATTGCTCAATCCCGCCTTCACGCCGATAGAGCGGCTGAAAGGCTGCGGCCCCAAACTGGCGGCCCTGATCGCCAAGCTGGCCGGCGGGCGGCTGCTCGATCTGTGGTGGCACAAGCCCAGCGGCTTGGTCGACCGCCGCTATCGGCCGAAAATCATCGAGGCCCAGCCCGGCCGCATCTGCACGCTGGATATCACGGTGGAGCGCCATCTGCCGCCGCGCAATCCGCGCCAGCCTTACAAGATCGTGGTCAGCGACGAGACCGGCTCGCTCACCCTGGTCTTCTTCAACGGTCGGGCGGATTACCTCAACCGCGCCTTGCCGCCGGGCGAACAGCGCGTCATCAGCGGGCAATTCGAATTGTTCGAAGGCCAGGCGCAGATGACGCATCCGGACCGCATCGGCACGGCGGAGGAGATCGAGCAATTGGCCGCCGTCGAGCCGGTCTATCCGCTCACCGCCGGCCTCACGGCGCGCGTGCTGGCCAAGCTGATCGACGAAGCGTTGGAGCGTTTGCCGGTGCTGCCGGAATGGCTCGATCCCGCCTTGCAGGCGCGCGAGCATTGGCCGGCTTGGCGCGAAGCGGTGCGCAAGCTGCATCGCCCGCAGGATAGCGACGATCTGGAGCCGCCGGCCCTGCATCGCACGCGGCTGGCCTATGATGAATTGCTCGCCAACCAATTGGCTTTGCTGCTGGTGCGCCGCCGGCTCAAGCGCCGCGCCGGTCGGCCGCTGAAGGGCGATGGCCGTTTGCGCGATGCTCTGCTCAAGCGCTTGCCCTGGCCGCTCACCAATGCGCAGACCATGGCGATTGCCGAGATTGCCGGCGACATGGCCTCCGATCATCGCATGCTGCGCCTGCTGCAAGGCGATGTGGGCAGCGGCAAGACCATGGTGGCGCTGATGGCGATGCTGGCGGCGGTGGAAGCCGGCGCGCAGGCGGCGCTGATGGCCCCCACCGAAATCCTCGCGCGTCAGCATGCCGCCGGCCTGCGCCCGCATGTGGAGGCGCTGGGGCTGAAGCTGGTGCTGCTCACCGGGCGCGACAAGGGGAAGGCCCGCGCCGCCTTGCTGGAAAGCCTGGCCAGCGGCGAGGCGCATATGGTGGTGGGCACGCATGCGCTGTTTCAGGAGGATGTGGCGTTCCGCGATCTCGGTCTGGCGGTGATCGACGAACAGCATCGCTTCGGCGTCGGCCAGCGCCTGCTGCTCAGCGGCAAGGGCGAGGCGGCCGACATGCTGGTGATGACCGCCACGCCGATTCCGCGCACATTGTCGCTCACGGCTTATGGCGACATGGATGTGTCCAAGCTCACCGAGAAACCGCCGGGCCGCGAGAAGGTGGATACCCGCGTGGTGGCGTCCGACCGCATGCTGGAAGTGGTCGGGGCCGTGCAGCGCAAGATCGAGGCCGGCGAGCGGGTTTATTGGGTCTGCCCGCTGGTGGAGGAAAGCGAAGTCTCCGATCTTGCCGCCGCCGCCGAACGCCATGCCGCTTTGCGCGAAGCGTTGGAGCCCGCGCTCGGCCCGGTGATCGGCTTGGTGCATGGCCAGATGCCGGCCGCCGACAAGGATGCGGCGATGGAGGCTTTCCTGCGCGGCGATACGAAATTGCTGGTCGCCACCACGGTGATCGAAGTGGGCGTCGATGTGTCGGAAGCCACTCTGATCGTGATCGAGCATGCCGAGCGTTTCGGCCTGGCGCAGCTGCATCAGCTGCGCGGCCGGGTCGGGCGCGGCGGCCGGCCCGGCGCCTGCATCCTGATGTATCATGGCAAGCCGGGCGAGACGGCGCGGGCGCGGCTGAAAATCCTGCGCGAGACCGACGACGGCTTCCGAATCGCCGAGGAAGACCTGCGATTGCGCGGAGCCGGCGAATTGCTCGGTACGCGGCAAAGCGGCCTGCCGGATTTCAAGCTGGCCGATCTGGCCCATGACGGCGACCTGCTGGCGATGGCGCGCGACGATGCCCGGCTGATCCTGGAGCGCGACGCGGATTTGTCCGACGCCCGTGGACAGGCGCTGCGCCATCTGCTGTATTTGTTCGAGCGCGATGCGGCGATTCAGTATCTCCGCTCCGGATAAAAGTTTCTGGGAGGATTGCCGTGTCCGAAACGCTGCGTGAAGGCGGAGAGTTCGATTACGTCATCGTCGGCGGGGGCACTGCGGGTTCGCTGCTGGCCAACCGCCTGTCCGCCGATCCCAATATCAGCGTGCTGCTGCTGGAAGCCGGCGGCGACGACGATTGGATCTGGTTCCATATCCCCATCGGCTATCTGTTCGCCATCGGCAATCCCCGTTCGGATTGGTGCTATGCCACCGAGCCGGTGCCGGGCCTGAACGGCCGCAGCATCGGCTATGCGCGCGGCAAGGTGCTGGGCGGCTGCACGGCGATCAACGCCATGGTCTATATGCGCGGCCAGGTGCAGGATTACGACAATTGGCGGCAACTCGGCCTTGCCGGCTGGGGCTGGGACGACGTGCTGCCGTATTTCCTCAAGCATGAGGATCATTTCAGCGGCGGCGACGCATTGCACAAATCCGGCGGCGAATGGCGCGTGGAACAGCCGCGCGTGCGCTGGGAAATCCTCGATGCCGTGCAGCGCGCCGGCGCCGAGATCGGCATTCCGGCCACCGACGATTTCAATCGCGGCGACAATGAGGGCAGCGGCTATTTCCATGTCAACCAGCGCAAGGGGCGGCGCTGGTCGGCGGCCACCGGCTTTCTCAAGCCGATCCTGCATCGCCGCAATCTGGAAGTCCGCAAGCATGCGCATATCCAGCAGGTGCAGCTCGAAGGCAAACGCGCTGCCGGCGTGGTCTATCGCCGCGACGGCGCATCCTGGCTGGCCAAGGCGCGCGGCGAGGTGATCCTGGCGGCCGGGGCCATCGGCTCGCCGCAGATCATGCAGCTATCGGGCATCGGCCCGGGCGGCCTGCTGCGCAGCCATGGCATTGCCGTGGCGCATGAATCGCCCGGCGTCGGCGAGAATTTGCAGGATCATCTGCAATTGCGGCTGATCTTCAAGGTTTCGAATGTCGAGACCATCAACGAGATCGACCGTTCGCTGCTGGCGAAGGCGAAGATCGCCATGGATTACGCGCTGTTCCGGCGCGGCGCGCTCACCATGGCGCCTTCGCAATTCGGCATGTTCACGCGCTCCAGCCCGGAGCATGCCACGGCGAATGTGGAATTCCATATCCAGCCGCTGTCGTTGGACAAGTTCGGCGACCCGCTGCATGATTTCCCGGCCTTCACGGCCAGCATCTGCAATCTGCGGCCCACCAGCCGCGGCCATGTGCGGATCAAAAGCGCCGATCCCTATGCCGCGCCTGCCATCCAGCCGAATTATCTCGCCACGCCGGAGGATCAGCGCGTGGCGATAGACAGCATCAAGCTGACGCGCCGGCTGGCCGCCGCGCCGGCCTTGGCGCCATACCAGCCGGAGGAATATCTGCCGGGGCCGCAGGTGCAAAGCGAAGAAGATATGCGCAATGTGGCGGGCAATCTGGGCGCCACCATCTTCCATCCGGTCAGCACCGCCAAGATGGGGCCGGATCACGATCCCATGGCGGTGCTGGATGGCGAATTGCGCGTGCGCGGCTTGCAGGGCCTGCGGGTGATCGACGCATCGGCGATGCCGCTGATCACGTCGGGCAACACCGCGTCGCCGACCTTGATGATCGCCGAGAAGGGCGCGGAATTCATCCTGCGCGATTACCGCGCAGGCATTCGGGGCTAACGGGCGCGATTAAGCCGACAGGCCGGCCGCCCGCACCACGCCGGCGGTGATCAGCTTGGCGGCTTCTTCCGGACCCACCCACTTAGTGTCCTTCACGAACTTGCCCTTTTCCAGATCCTTGTAGTGGCTGAAAAAATGCTCGATCTGCATCAGCAGGCTGGGCGGCAGATCTTCGTAGGATTTCACGTTGGTGTAGAAGGGGTGCAGCTTGTCCACCGGCACGGCGATGATCTTTTCGTCGCCGCCGGCTTCGTCTTCCATCAGCAGCGCGCCGATCGGGCGCGAGCGGATCACCGCGCCGGCGACCACCGGAATCTGGCTCACCACCAGGATGTCGCAGGGATCGCCGTCGCCGGAAAGCGTGTGCGGGATGAAGCCGTAATTGGCCGGATAGAACATCGCGGTGTGGATGAAGCGGTCCACGAACAGGGCGCCGGAATCCTTATCCAATTCATACTTCACCGGCACGCCGCCAGCGGGGATTTCGATCACGGCATTGATGTCGAAGGGCGGGTTCTTGCCGACGGGGATTCGCGCGATATCCATGGGGAGGCTCCAGGGGGAAGGCTGGTTTGCACTGCGGCGGGGTTTACCGCACCGCAACATAAAAATGCAACGCTCTTGCCGCTACAAAGCGCAGATTTACTTGGAGGGGGGGCCGGAAAGGCCTAACTTGTTGGTTGGCAAGGGAGAACCCGCATGCATGGCGAGCATAGCACAAAAAGAGGCCGAAACTGCAAGATTGTCGCCACTTTGGGCCCGGCCAGCTCCCGGCCGGACCAGATTCGGGCGCTGGTGGAGGCCGGGGCGGATGTGTTCCGGCTGAATTTCAGCCACGGCAGCCATGACGATCACCGCCAGCGCATTCACGCCGTGCGCGCCCTGGAGCGCGAACTGAACCGCCCCATCGGCCTGCTGGCCGATTTGCAGGGGCCCAAGCTG
>JAYSEE010000151.1:0-8884 GCA_041914045.1 Ferrovibrio sp.
CTATGTGCTGGCCACCACGGCTTTCGGCCTGTTCGTTTCCAGCTTCGTGCGCAGCCAGGTGGCGGCGATTTTCGCCACCGCGATTCTCGCCATCATTCCGGCGGTGAATTTCTCCGGCCTGTTCGTGCCGGTCGCCTCGCTGTCCGGTTCCGGGCAAATCATCGGCCTGGGCTTTCCCGCCGCCTGGTATCAGCCGATCAGCCTGGGCGCCTTCGCCAAGGGATTGGGGCTGGCCGCTGTGTGGCAGAACATCGTGATGCTGGCGCTGTTCGGCATCGGCTTCATCCTGGCCTCCGTGGTCGCCTTGCGCAAACAGGGGGCCTGAGCATGGTCGCCCGCCTGATCCATACCCTGGCCCGCATCTTCCGGCTCGGCATCAAGGAATTATACAGTCTGCGCGCCGACCCGGTGCTGCTGGGGCTGATCGTTTACACCTTCACCTTCGCCGTCTATGCCGTGGCCACGGGCGCGAAATTCGAGGTGGAGAATGCCGCCGTGGCGGTGGTGGACGAAGACCGTTCGCCGCTGTCGCGCCGATTGCAGGATGCGCTGCTGAAGCCGTTCTTCAAGCCGGCCGACTTGATCGACGCCAGCCAGATCGACGCCGCGATGGATGCCGGCCGTTATGTTTTCGTGATCGAGATTCCGCCGAAATTCGAACAGGATGCGTTGGCCGGCCTGCATCCATCGGTGCAGATCAATATCGACGCCACCGCCATGTCGCAGGCCGGCAACGGCACCGCCTATATCCAGAGCATCATCTATCAGGAAGTGGCCGCCGCCCTGCCCAACCGCACCGGAACTCAGCCCATCGACATGGTGGTGCGGGCGCGCTTCAATCCCAATCTGAAATCCGACTGGTTCACCGCCGTGATGCAGGTGATCAACAACATCACCATTCTAGCCGTGATCCTGACCGGCGCCGCCCTGATCCGCGAGCGCGAGCATGGCACCATCGAGCATCTGCTGGTGATGCCGGTAACGCCGATCGAAATCATGCTGGCGAAGATCTGGGCCAATGGCCTGGTGATCCTGCTGGCCGCCACATTCTCGCTGCTGGTGGTGGTGGAAATGCTGCTGAAAGTGCCGGTGGCGGGCTCGATTCCGCTCTTCATCGGATCTTCGGCGCTGTACATGTTTTCCGTGGCGGCGCTGGGCATATTGATCGCCACCATCTCCACCTCCATGGCGCAATTCGGCCTGCTTTCGATCCCGCTGCTGATGGTGATGAATCTGCTGTCGGGCAGCACCACGCCGATGGAAAGCATGCCCGAATGGCTGCAAACCGCCATGCAGGTTTCGCCGGCGCTGCATTTCGTGGGGCTGGCGCAGGCGATATTGTATCGCGGCGCGGATTTCGCCATCGTCTGGCCGCGCATGATCGCGCTGGGCGCCACCGGCGTAGTGTTCTTCACGCTCGCGGCCTTGCGTTTCCGCAAGGCGCTGCTCAGCGTGCAATAACCGCGATCAGCGCCTGCCCTTTTCGGGCATCGGCGGCGGCGGGCCGTATTCCACCGTGGGCATGGTGCGCATGGGCTGCGGATAGAGCCGCATCAGGTCGGCCACTTCCTCGGGCAGATCGGTGCGCACCGGCAAGCCAAGCTCCATCGCCTGATCGGCGGCGATGGGATAATCATGGGTCCATTGCCCCTTGCTCAATTGCTCGGCCAATTCAGCCGCCTTGCCGGCATCCATATGGCGGGACAGCAGATCGCTGGCGGTGCGATGCAGCTGCACCGTGGCCTTGGCGGCGATATCGGCCAGGATCAGCGTCTTGTCGTCGATCTCCGCAATCGGCTTTTCCGCCACCACGCGGGCCAGCGCGGCGGCCGGATAACCGCCCACCTGGGGATCAATGGGGCCCAGCACGGCATGCGGCGCCAGCACGATCTCGTCGGCCGCCAGCGCGATCAAGGTGCCGCCCGACATCGCCATATGCGGCACGAAAACCGTGACCTTGCCGGGATGCCGGCGCAAGGCCGAGGCGATCTGCACCGCTGCCAGCACCAGGCCGCCCGGCGTATGCATCACGATATCAATGGGAGCGTCGGGGGCGGTTTCGCCGATGGCGCGGATCACCTCCTCGGCATCGTCGATATTGATGTAGCGCATCAGCGGAAAGCCCAGCAGGCGCATGGTTTCCTGCCGGTGCACCAAGGTTATCACCCGGCTGCCGCGCCGTTGCTGAAGCTGCATGATCTTGCGGCTGCGCAGCAGCACCAACAGGCGCTGCCGCAGCATCGGCTCCAAAGCCATCACGATGAAGAACAGCCAGAAAAGTTCGCTCATGGCGCGGCACCCGTTTGCTTGAATAGCCGAAAGTCTAGCCCGGCACGGCCGCCCTGCAAACCACTTGACCCGCGCCTGCATCCGTGGCCCGCTTGAATGCAGCGAAGGAGAAACGTCATGCGCATGATGTTGATGCAGGCCGCCGGCCTGCCTTTGGTGCTGACCGAAGCGCCGGATCGCGCGCCGGCGAAAGGCCAGGTGGCTGTGCGGGTGAGCGCCTGCGGCGTTTGCCGCACCGATCTGCATGTGGTGGATGGCGAATTGACCGCGCCCAAATTGCCGCTGGTGCCGGGGCATGAAGTGGTGGGCCATGTGGCGGCGCTGGGCGAAGGCGTGCATGACCTGGCCATCGGCGACCGCGTGGGGATTCCCTGGCTGGGCTGGACCTGCGGCGAATGCGCCTATTGCCGCGCCGGGCAGGAGAATCTATGCGCCGAGGCGCGCTTCACCGGCTATCAGATTGATGGCGGCTATGCCGACCGCGCCTTGGTGGATCATCGCTATTGCTTCAAGCTGCCCGATGGCCTGAGCGATATCGAGGCCGCGCCGCTGCTTTGCGCCGGGCTGATCGGGTATCGCGCCTATCGCATGACGGATAAACCGCGCCGGCTCGGCCTGTACGGTTTCGGGGCGGCGGCGCATATTTTGATTCAGCTCGCCATCGCTCAAGGTGCGGCGGTTTACGCCTTCACCCGCGCGGGCGACGTAGAATCGCAGCGTTTCGCGCTCAGCCTCGGCGCCGCCTGGGCCGGCGCATCGGAAGAATTGCCGCCGGAAGAACTGGATGCCGCCATTCTATTCGCGCCGGTGGGCGGCCTGGTGCCGCTGGCATTGAAAGCCGTGCGGCGCGGCGGCAGCGTGATCTGCGCCGGCATTCATATGAGCGCCATTCCCAGCTTTCCCTATGCCCTGCTTTGGGGCGAACGCATGGTGAAATCGGTGGCGAATCTCACCCGCCGCGATGCCGAGGAATTTCTCGCCTTGTTGGCGGAGAGTCCGATTCGCACGCATCCGACGCCGTATCCTTTGGCGCAGGCGAACCAGGCGTTGGACGATCTGCGCGCCGGGCGGCTGCAAGGCGCGGCCGTATTGACCATCGACTGATGGCGAATATGCCTGCCGTTGATCCAGCGCAATGCGGATTTCGCGCGGCGCGATACACTGGTTTCGTAAAGATCGAAGGAGGCAATCTTGATCCGTGAAGTTGAAGGCGACATCCTGTTGAGCCAGGCCGATATCATCGCCCATGGCGTGGCGCCGAGCGATCATTTCGAATCCGGTTTGGCGCTGGCGTTGCGCGAGCGCTTTCCCGCCATGGCCAAGGATTTCCGGCATTACTGCCAGCAAAACCATCCCAAGGCCGGCGAAATCTGGGCCTGGGCCGGCGCGAAGCCGGAAGGCGGCAGCATGCGCATCGTCAACCTATTGACGCAGGAACCCTCGGAAGCCGCCGGCGGCAAGCCCGGCAAGGCCAGCCTGCCCAATGTGAACCATGCGCTGAAAGCGCTGGCGCATTTGATCGGCCAGGAAAAACCGAAAAGCGTGGCGCTGCCCAAACTCGCCACCGGCGTGGGCGGCCTGGATTGGGCCGATGTGCGCCCGCTGATCGAAAAGCATCTCGGCGGCCTGGGCGTGACGGTGATTCTCTACACCACCTACCACAAAGGCGTCGCCGCGAAGGAAGCCCTCTAGGCTTTCAGCGCCGCGCAAACGAAAAAGCCCGGCACGCGCGAAGCGGCCGGGCTTTTTTTTATGTGTTCAGGCCTGCTCTTTCGGCAGGCTCATGCCATGCGGCGCGCGGAAGCCGACCTGCACGCGGTTCCACAGATTGATCATGCCGATGGCATAGGACAGCCAGGCCAGTTCATCGGCATTGAATTCCGCCGAGACGGCCTGCCAATCGGCCTCCGGCGCATGGCTTTCCGCCACCAGGGTGAGCGATTCGGTCCAGGCCAGGGCGGCGCGTTCGCGCGGCGAATACAGCGTACTGTCGCGCCAGCCGGCCAGCAGATGCAGACGCAGTTGGGTTTCGCCATCTTTCAACGCCTCGGCGGCATGCATTTGCAGGCAGAAGGCGCAGCCATTGATCTGCGAGGCGCGCAACTTGATCAAATGCAGCAGCTTATGCTCCAGCGGGCTTTCCTTCAGCGCCGCCTCGAATCCCAGCAGCGCCTTATAGCCGGGCGCCGCGCGCTTGGAATGATCGGTCATGCGGGGTGTCATGGCTTTCTCCTTCCAGAGGTCCCTTATGGATCCCATTTTCGCATTCCACTCAGAATAGACGGCCACTCAGAATAGACGGCCACCACCGCCATTTCGTGACAACAAAACCGTCTAAATCAACAGGCATTCAGATTAACGGGCCCTGGGCATCCGAAGCCCGTATCGGACACTGAGCAGCCGAATCGCGAAAGTGGCGGCAAAGCCCACGATAGCGGTGAGCAAAGGCGGCCAATCGAAATGGTTCCCCGCGACAACCAGGATCGTGCCGACAATCGCCGCGACGGCATAGATCTCCTCACGCAGCACGCGCGGCACTTCCGCCACCAAAAGATCGCGCACCGCGCCGCCGCCAACAGCCGTCAACACGCCGATCAGACAGGCCGGCGCAGGACCGAGTTCGAACAGCAATGCTTTCTGCGCGCCGCTGACGGCGAACACGCCAAGGCCCACTGCATCGAACAGCATTACCGGCTTGCTGAGTTTTTCGATGGTGCGATGGGCCACAAACGCAACAATGCCTGCCGCCAGCGCCGCCAGCAGATAACGCTCGTCTTGAAGCACTGCCGCGGGCTGGGCGCCGATCGCCATATCGCGAATCGCGCCGCCGGCCGTGGCTGCCGCCGAAGCCAGCACGATTACGCCGAACAGGTCTAGATTGCGGCGCACCGCCAGCACGCCGCCGCTGAGCCCGAACACAAAGGTGCCGATCAGATCGAGCCAAAGCGCCAGATTGTCGAAATCCATTCCCTCAGCCATGTACCGATGCCTTGCCGCAAGCGAAATCGCTCCGCCCTCATGCCATGAGGCAATAATGCCCATGGAATGCGGCAGAGTAAATTGATCGTTTGTCCGGGAAATTGGTTGCGGGGGCAGGATCTAATCTTCACTTGTTGCCCGAGCAAGTAAAGATGGTTGCGGGGACCGGCATCGATCACAACTTGCAATCGACGCCGGTAAAGATGGTTGCGGGAGGCTGCAACCACCATTACTTGCGACCTACTAACAGCCATTTTCCTATCAACGCCAAATCCAACGCGAGGAGAATGGTTGCTAAAAATAGCAGCTTTCATTCCGTCCTATTCCGAACAGCAGCGTGAGTATCGGTTACACTACAACTCAACCGCCACGTTTTCCCGGCGAAAAATCCGGCACTGCGCGCCGAACGCGGTCAGCGCAGGTTCGTTTGTCATCTATCACCTCTGACCGACCTGGAACGGGACGCAGGACATCGCCATGCAACTGCGCTCTCAGTTCCAGCCAACGCGCCTTGAGAACCTGCCAGTTGTGATCGTCGTATGTGCCACTGACGACAACAGGGTGAACCCGAATGCGGGGCGGGAGACCATCACCATGATCCCTCCATTTCCGCCATTCGCGAAGCCAAAGACTGTTCTTGCGATCCACACGCCCAATCTGCTGCTCGACAATGCCGGGATTCCACTCCGCGTGCAGTAGAATCACTGTGCGACAGGCCTCATGCAGATTCAGGCCCTCACGCCCGACGCGGGATTGCGCGAGGAGCACCATCGGCCAACTGGACGACCGGTTGAATGCAGATTGCAGCATACGCCGCGTTTGCGGTGCGGTTGCGCCTGACATCATCCTGGCGAAGTTGCCCTCGCGCCCGGAATAATCGTTCAGCCAGGCATCCAGCCGGGCTTTCTGCGTATCGTTGTTCTCTGCTTCATCATCCCCGGCAAGCTCTATGAGCAGTTTTTCGAACAGCCCGAGCATTTCCCGCCCCGTCCAGGAAGCGCCCGCAACTTCCCGCCTGCCACCAAGTGCCTCGAGCAAAGCCCCGAATTGAAGGTCTTGTTTGCCGTCCTCATGGCGCAGAATCTCTGACAGAAATGCAGCAGCTCCTCCCTCCAGCGCAAGGTCTTCCAACTCCCGATGAAGCCGTGCGAGTTCAGCCCGGCGCTCGCTCGCCCACTCCTGATAGCGGGTCTTCAACATCACATCGATTTCGTCGACCCCACCCGCCACCGCAAGATCAGGATCCCTCATCGCCGCAATGACGGCTGCTATATTGCTCTCCCCGATCCCACTGGCAGGCCAGTGCTGTCCGTCTCGCAAACGACGCAGCATCTCACGCGCGTCCAGCAGTCTGGTCAGCACATTCATCGGCGTCAGGAACCTGCCGAAGACGAGCACTTTCTCGCCGGCCCGTGTATAGGCCTCGATTTGTCTCACAGCCGCCAGGATCGCAGGGTGGCTATAGATGTCGTTGCTCTCAGCGGTGAAAGCTTCCGTCCAAAACCCCGCCGGACCAACGAGGTTTGCATCTGTCATGCCTGAAGGGCTGTCTTCCTCATCCTCTCCAAAGCCGAACCCATACCCCTGGGCAACGGCGAGCCTGACCCGTTTCACACGCGGATCATCCTGAGGGAGTAACGACAGCGCCTCAGCCGCACAAAAGCGGCGCAACCAGTCACGGGTAAAACCCTCTGCCTCCGGTGAAACCGGGATATCGGTGACCTCACGATAATCACCATGACTGTCTTTGAAGACGCAGAATTCGGGGTCACTGCGTTTGTCCCGGCGCAGGACGTATGGTCGCAATGCTGCGCAGAACTGCCGGGCGGAGGTCTCGAATTCCCCGGTCAGCGTCTCGTCCAGTTCTTCGGTTTGAATCCGACGAACAACATCCACATAGCCGGTGATCCATTCCGTCAGCTCTGCGAGCGCAGTAATATCCTGATCGTCATCGCGACCATTGAGCCGCTCCAGCGTGTCGATCCACTGGCTGGAGTCCAGCTCGACCGGGGTTGCGGTCATGCCCAGACGAAAAGGATCATCCGCTTCCCAGCTTACCGGGCCGAGAATGCGCGAAAGGCTTGAATCTGCGCCGCGCGCCTTGTGGGCTTCGTCAACGACTATGAGATCAAACTGACCCAGACCATAGCCGATCAGCGGCAGGATCCTGTTCTTGTAATCGTCCGCCGAAAGCCATTTCTGATCGCCGTCAATGGCATCGCGCGACAGTTCGTGGTCCAGAATCGTTTGGGCAATGTGCCGCGCCGCACGGCGACTGGCATATACATAGCCCACCTCACCCGAATGGAAATTTTCGCGCATGAAGTTGCGCCGTCGGCCGTCAATCAGGCGGGCGACGTTGGGTAAGAGTTCCCGGCGCCAGCCTCCAGCGGGGCCTTCTCCACGATTGGGAAACTGCATGTTCGCGAAGGAATGAGAGATCATTATGATCTCTTCGGCGGCCCAGCCGTTCTCCGGCAACTCACGCTGCTTGCGGCGATCCGAAAGCCACTCCTTATGGCTGTGTATCCGTCTTGCGCTCCCCTCCGCATCGGTATCGTGCAAGAAACCGGAGATGAAACCATCATAGCTGCGCAGCGGCAGCAATGTCTTGTCGTCGGCGTTGAACCGTTTCAGTTCCTGCTGCCATTGTGCCCCAAGGCCCGCGGGCAGAACAATGGCGCTGCGCCCGCCCGCCTCCCGCACCGCTGCGATCAGCGCCGCCGCAATGCGGGTCTTGCCCATACCCACCTCATCAGCCAGCAGGGCCGAGCGTTGGCCCGCCCGGATACGGCACGCCAGTTCTGTGACACTCGCCTTCTGGCCATGATCTAGCAGAGTATCGTCAAACGTCCCTGCGATACGATCCAGAATGCTCGCGACCTCGTTCCAGTCCACCATCACGCGGCCTCCCGTTCCCAGAGCGATGGGTAAGCGCTGAGCTCCCACGCGACGGACACTGCCAAAAGCGCATCTCTCAATAGGTCTGGCGAAACCCCTTCCGGGCGCATACGCGGATCTGCCAGAGCAGGCAGAGGATTTGCCCTGGCGTTCCGGAAGAACTCGAGCATCGTTTTTTCGCGAGACGCGATAGCGCAAAGGTTCTGTTGCAACTCCCGACACCACCTTTGCCAGTCCCGCGGGTCCAACCTTGCCTGTGTCTCACAAAGACGCACCAGAAGTTCCATCATCCTGCGAATGGGATAGGCAGCTGGCGGAGCTTCGGTGGTATCTGAGGCGTCGGTGAGCGGCTCTTCGCCTTCCTCACCCTCATCTTCGCTGTCAGCATCACCTGGCTCGGGAAATGAGCCAAGGCTGGCAAGGATATCTTCGACCGACATATCGGAGGGGCGAGCGACAACAAGTGCTTCGGAAGAAATGACAGGCAGCCGCCAGCCGTCCTCCGCGAGTGTCACAATCGCCGGAGCCGGTGCAGGCCATGCACAAGGTGTCTGGGCCTGAGCCGCATCGACACCAATCACCATCACCGATTTGTCTTCAGGGGCCGAGAGCACCCCGTCTTGCCATATAAGCCACGCAACTGGCGGCTGGGTTTCTGGCTCATCGGGGCGCACAAAGCCTTCCCCTTGCTGCAGGACCTCGGGCGTCACCACAT
>JAYSEE010000152.1:0-8824 GCA_041914045.1 Ferrovibrio sp.
CCGGCCCGGTGGTGCCCGAGGTGAAGGCGATCAGGCAGACATCGTCCCAGGCGGTGTCGCAGGTCTCGAATTGCGCCGGCTTGGCGGCCATGCGGCTTTCCAGGCTGTCTTCGCCGCCCATGAAGTACAGGCAGCGTTCCAGGAATTGCGATTCCTTCAGCGTGGTTTGCATTTCCTCGCGCAGCCGCCAGTCGCACAAAGCCACCTTGATCTCGGCTTTGTCGGTCATGTAGGTGAGTTCGCGCCAGCGATAGAGCGGCATGGTCGCCACCGCCACCGCGCCCACCTTCATCACCGCGAACCAGCAGGCCACATACATTGGATTATTCGGCGCGCGCAGCAGCACGCGGTTGCCGGGCCGCACGCCAAGGTCGTCCACCAGCACATGGGCGATGCGGTTGGCGGTTTCCAGCAGGCGGTTCCAGCTCCACACTTCGTCGCCGTAATAGATCACCGGCTTGTCGCCATAAACCGCCGCCTGTTTGTCCAGCAATTCGCGGGCGCAATTCATCCGGCGCGGATAAGCGGCGATCTCCGGCAGGCATTGCAGATTCATCGGCGGCCATTGCTCGAAAGGCGGCAGATGATCGCGCGGGAAAGAGTCTAGATGGGCGGAAGGCTCGAAGTCATGCATGGCTGGCCTCGTTGGCAGCCAGTTCGGGCCGAGGCATGTCGAGATAGAGCACGTCGCTGGGCGGCGTGGCGCGGCCCTGGGCATCATGGGCGCGCACGAAATAGCCGTAGCGCAGGCCGCCCAGCACATTGGCATCGGTATATTTGGTGGTTTTGCCGGCCTCCACGATCACGGGATCATCCTCGGCTTCGATCCGGTAGATATTATAGCCGGTGACCGCGGCGGCCCCGGGTAGGGCGGACTTCCAGGCCAGCTTGATGCGGCCGCGCTCGGTTTCCAGCTTCAGGCCGGCGCCACCTTCCGGCCAATGCGGCGCCTCGCCGCCGGGATCGTCGGGCGGCGCCTGGCGGGCATTTTTCGGCCATAGAAAGCAGTTCACTTCCTTGAATTTCTCGTCGAGCTGCTTGCACACATTGCAATAGATGCAGCGCACGATGCGGTCGGTGCGGTTCTCCTCCACCTTGCGCACCCAATCGGGATCGGCCAGCAATTGCCGCGCCATGCCGATGATGTCGGCCTTGCCTTCCCGCAGCAGGCGTTCGGCATCCGCCGGATCGCTGATTTTGCCCACGCTGATCACCGGCACATTGAAGCCCTTGGCATTAATGTACTGCTTGATCGCGGCGGGCAGATGGGCATGCGGCATCGCCGGATACCAGTCGCCGGGCATGCAGCGGTCGCCGGAATAGCCGGTATAGGGGTAAAGCGGCTGGCCTTCGCGATGCACGGCATCCTCGAATTTGCCGCCCACGCTGAGCGAGATGTAATCCACGCCCAGATCGGCCATGCGCAGGGCGATGCGCTTGGCATCCTCAACCGTATAGCCTTCCTTGATGGCCTCCTCGGCCAGGAAGCGCACGCCCACGGCCCAATCCTTGCCCACATGGCGGCGCACGCTGTCCATCACCCGGCCGAACATCGCCAGCCGGCCTTCCAGGCTGCGGCCATCATAGGCATCGCGGCGCGGATTGCGGCGCGACAGAAACGACGACAGCGTATAGGCATGGGCGGAATGCAGTTCAACGCCGTCATAGCCGGCTTCGCGCGCCCGCGCCGCCGCCTCGCCGAACTGGCGGATGATATTCTCGATATCCGCTTCGCTCAAACTGTCGATGGTCTGCCGCCAGCCGTTGCGCGCTACTTTCAGGAAATGGATGATCTGCGGCACGACCTTGCTGTCCGACGTGTCGTGCACGCGCTGGGTGAGGCGGCGATGGCCGTCGATGAATTCGTCGTCCGACAACCTGAGCAGCGGGCCGGATTTGTTGGTATGCACCGCCGTCGCTTCCACCACGATCAGGCCGACATGGCCCTGGGCGTAGCGCACATAACGCTGGATGATGTCGTCGTTGACGAAGCCGTCTTCGCCCGAGAGCCGCGTCACCATCGCCGGCACCGCCACGCGGTTGGGCAGCACCATGCCATTGATGTTCAGCGGCTCGAGCAGCTTCATGGCGCAGCATCCCCTTCAAAGGCCGACATGGTCTGGCCGGCGATCACCAGCTTGTTGATTTCGGTGGTGCCTTCATAAATGCGCAGCGCGCGCACTTCGCGGTAGAGGCTTTCCACCATATTGCCGCGCGTTACGCCCAGGCCGCCCCAGAGCTGCACCGCGCCATCCACCACGCGCTGCGCCATTTCGGTGGCATACATCTTGGCCATCGAGGCTTCGCGGGTGACGCGCGCCGCGCCCTGGTCCTTGGTCCAGGCCGAGCGATAGATCAGCAGGGCGGCGGCGTCGATCTCGGTGGCCATGTCGGCGATGCGTGCCTGGGTGAGCTGATATTCCGCCAGCGCCTTGCCGAACACCTTGCGTTCGCGCACCCGGGCCAAAGCCTCGTCCAGCGCGCGCCGCGCGAAACCGAGCGCGGCGGCGCCAACCGTCGAGCGGAACACATCCAGGTTGCTCATGGCGATCTTGAAGCCTTCGCCGGGCTTGCCGATCAACTGGTCGCCGGGAATGCGGCAATTCTCGAAACGCAGCCGGCCCAGCGGATGCGGCGCGGTCACGTCGATACGTTCGGCGAGGCTGAAGCCCGGCGTCTTGGCATCGACCACGAACACCGCCAGACCTTTCGCACCGGGCGCATCGCCAAGGCGGGCGATCACGGCGTATTGGTCGGCGATGCCGCCATTGCTGATCCAGGTTTTTTCGCCGTTCAGCGTAAAGCCATTGCCGTCCGGCGTTGCTACCGTCGAGATATTCGCCACATCCGATCCGGCATCGGCTTCCGACATGGCGAGCGCGGCGATGCGCTTGCCCTCGGCCACGCCGGGCAGCCAGCGCTGCTTCTGCTCCGGCGTACCGAACAGCGAAAGCGGGCCCGAGCCCAATCCCTGCATCACGAAACTGAAATCCGCCAGGCCATGATGATAGGCCAGCGTCTCGCGCGCGATGCAGAGCGAGCGCACATCCAGCCGGTCATGCAGCCCGCCGCCATCGGCAGGCACGGTCAGGCGCAGGAAGCCGGCCTTGCCCAACCCGGCCACGAAGCCCCGGCAAAGCGCGTCGATATCCTCGTGTTCGTCATGCTGGCTGGCATGCTGCTTGGCCCAGGCGCTCAGATCGGCTTGCAGCTTGCGATGCGCCGCATCGAAGAAAGGCCAGGTAAGAAAGCTGCGGTCGGCCATGTTTAGTCGCCCTCGAAAACCGGTTTCTGCTTCGCGGCGAAGGCGCGATAGGCGCGGCCGTAATCCTTGGTCTGCATGCAGATCGCCTGCGCCTGGGCCTCCGCCTCGATGGCGGAATCGATATCCATGCTCCATTCGCGATGCAGGCAATCCTTGGTGATGCCATGGGCGAAGGTGGGGCCGTCGGCCAGTTCGGCAGCCAGCGCCTGGGCTTCGCTCAGCGCGGCTTCCGGCGTCGCCAGGCGGTTGAAAAAGCCCCAGCGTTCGCCTTCCTCGCCCGAGAAGCTGCGGCCGGTATAGAGCAGTTCGGCGGCGCGGCCCGCGCCGATGATGCGCGGCAGGATGTTGCAGGCGCCCATATCGGCGCCGGCCAGGCCCACCCGCACGAACAGGAAGGCGGTCTTGGCGCGCACAGTGCCGATGCGCAGATCGGAGGCCATGGCGATGATCGCGCCCGCGCCGGCGCAAACGCCGTCGATGGCGGCGACGATCGGCTGCGGGCAATGGCGCATCGCCTTCACCAGATCGCCGGTCATGCGGGTGAAGGCCAGCAGACCCGGCATGTCGCCGTTTTCCTGCATCTTCACCAGCGGGCCGATGATCTCATGCACATCGCCGCCGGAGCAGAAATTGCCGCCCGCGCCGGTCACCACCACGGTCTTCACGGTCTTGCTCTGGCCCAGCGCATTGAATGTGTCGCGCAATTCGCCATAGGAGTCGAAGGTGAGGGGATTCTTGCGCTCCGGCCGGTTCAGCGTGATGGTGGCGACCTTGCCGTTTCGGCTCCACAGGAAATGCTGCGGCTGATAGCTGCCGGCGTCGATGGCGGCGGCGATGGCGTTCATGCGTCTTCTCCCGAAATATTGCCTGGCGCATGGCTGCGCGCGGAATTTTTTAGTTTTGCCAGCAGGGTCATCAGCGCCCGCATTTCCTCGCGGGTCAGTTCGCCCATCATGGATTCCAGCCAATGTTCATGGATCGGCGTGATGGCGTCGAAAGCGCGCTTGCCTTCCGGCGTGAGACGCACGCGCGACGAGCGGCGGTCATGCTCCGATGTCGTGCGCTTCACCAGGCCTTCCTCCACCAGCCGATCGGTGAGGCCGGTGATATTGCCGGCCGACACCATCATGCGGCCGGAAAGCTCGCCCATGGTGAGGCCGTCGGGCGCGCGGTCGAGCTGGGCCAGCAGATCGAAGCGCGGCAGGGTGGTATCGAAATTCTGCCGCAGCGCGTTGCGGATCTCGCGCTCGATCAGGCTGGAGCAGGTCAGCAGCCGCAGCCAGAGCCGCAATTCCAGCTTGTCGCCGCGATGGGCGGCGGTTTCGCGGTCGCTGGGTTCGTTGGACATGCGCTGCGCGTCGCTCATGGCATCACCTCGCCGCCGGCCACCGCAATCGCCTGGCCGGTTACCGAACCCGCGGCGGTGGAAGCCAGCCACAACACCGTGGCGGCCACTTCCTCAGGCCTCACCAGCCGGCCCTGCGGGTTGCCGGCGGTGAGTTCGGCCAAAGCCTGTTCGGCGCTGCGGCCGGTTTTTTCCGTGATGGTGCGGAGGGTGGTTTCGGTCATTTCGGTATCCACATAGCCGGGGCAGACCGCGTTGAAGGTGATGTCGCGCTTGGCGTATTCGCGGGCCAATGCGCGGGTGAGGCCCACCACGCCATGCTTGGCGGCGCAATAGGCCGCCACATAGCCATAGCCGGTCAGGCCCGCCGTGGAGGCCAGGTTGATCACGCGGGCCTGCGGGCGGCTCAGCAGGCCGGGCAGGGCGGCGCGGGTGGCGAAGAACACGCCATCCAGATTCACCCCCAGCATTTCGCGCCAATGCGCGGTGTCCATCTTGGCGAACGGCTTGCTGGCGCCGAAACCGGCATTGTTGACCAGAATATCCAGCGGGCCTTGCGCGGCCTGGGCATCCGCAATCGCCTTGCCGATGGCGGCTTCGTCGGCCACATCGGCGGCGAAGCCGCGCGCGGCCAGCGCATCGGCGCGCTGCTGCAATCTGCCGGCATCGCGGCCCACCAGGCTCAATGTCGCTCCGGTTGCGGCGAAAGCCTGGGCCACCGCCCAGCCGATGCCGCGCGAGGCTCCCGTCACCAACACATGGCGGCCGGCGAATTCCTCTGAACGACGCGGGCCGAGGCTCGATACCGGCACGGGCTGCTCCTGAATTGGTTGCGGGCGGCGCTTCGGAAATTATTTTAAGTCTAAAGTAATTTTTCGGCGTCGGCAAGGCGGCTTTGTTTTCTGCGATTGCATTGCGGAAACGCCAAACAGCGTGAGGGTGAAAAGCTGGTCGGAATGCGTCCGTCTTTATGGTAAATTCCCGATTACCGATTCGCAGTCCAGGGAGCAGGATTTCGCCGATGACACGCCCGGCCAGCCTTGTAGCAGTATTCGCCTTCGCCGCTTTCGCACTGGCCGGCTGCCAGGGCGCACAGTTGGGCGGCGGCAACACCAAGGCTCCGGATAATTCTTCGCGCGCCGCCCCGCCGCAGATTTCCGGCATCGCATTGCCGGAAGGCTACAGCCTGGATACCAACCGCACGATCATCCTCGGCGAAGGCGACCGTTGGATCGGCCGGTTGTCCTACTCGATCAATTCCACCGCCAACGACATGTTCGATTTCATCCGCCGCGAGATGCTCAATCATGGCTGGGTGGAGGTTTCGGTGGTGCGTTCCGAGATCAGCCATCTCACCTATATGTCGGCGGCCGGCGATCGCGTGGCCTCGATCCTGGTCTCCGCCGCTTCGCTGTACGGCTCCAAGGTGGAACTGACGGTTTCGCCGGCGGCCGGCGGCGGCGCGGCGGTGGTGCCGACTGCGCGCAATGCCGGTCCGCAGCCCTCGCGGCGCTAAGGCTTCGCCATTTCCTACCGTTCCGCCTATCTCGCCGCCGACGGCTTCGAAGCCGATCTGCGCGTAGAGCTTGGCTCACGCCTGCAGGCCGAACATGGCCGGCTCTTTTTGAGCCATGAGCCGGCGGAGCCGGCAGCCTGGGCGGCGAATATCTGGCACGAACCGCGCGAGGCGCAAATCGCGTCCATCGCCGAGGCGGCAACGCTGCTGAAGGCCGAGCAGCGCAACTGGGCTGGTTATGCGCCGCTGCATCATCGCCGCGCCAGCCTGATCCAGGACAAGCTGCCCCATGTTTCCGCCAAACCCTTGGTGTTCGGCACGCCGCTGCCGCCAGCGCCGATGGGCAGCTACACGCTGCTGGCGCCGGATCGGCTGCTTTATGCCGCGCGCTGCGATAGTGCGCGGCCCAACGGCGTTTACGATTTCACCGAAAACAAAACCGAGCCGCCCAGCCGCGCCTATCTCAAGCTATGGGAGGCGCTTACCCGGCTTGGCGAAATGCCGCAGCCCGGGCAGACCTGCCTCGATCTCGGCGCTTGCCCCGGCGGCTGGACCTGGGTGCTGGCGAAACTCGGCGCGCAGGTAACAGCCATCGACAAAGCGCCGCTGGCGCCGAATGTGGCGGCCATGCCGGGCGTGGTCTGGCGTCAGGGCAGCGCTTTCGGGCTGGATCCGCGCCTTGAGCCGAAGGTCGATTGGCTGTTTTCGGATGTGATCTGCTATCCGGCGCGGCTATTGGCGCTGGTGCAGCGCTGGATCGCGGCGGGCAAAGCCTCGCGCATGGTCTGCACGGTGAAATTCCAGGGCGAGACCGATCACGCGGCGGCCCGGGCCTTTGCCGCCATTCCCGGCGCGCGGCTGCTGCATCTGCATCACAACAAGCATGAGCTGACCTGGTTCTGGTTCGCCGATGCTTCTGCTGCACTGCGGTAGAGGAATCTTCCGGTAATAAATTCTTTGCGGAATTCCTTTACCTGTTGCCTATACTTTGCATGTTTTCGGTTGGGGAGGCGTAGATGATCTGGTGGGGCTTGGCATTCATCGTCGTTGCCGGTGCCGGCGGCACCATGGGCTGGTACTACATCTATGACCGCTGGATTCAGCGCGATCATGCGATCCGCCGCAATTTCCCGATCTATGGCCGCTTCCGCTACATCATGGAAAATCTCGGCGAGTATTTTCGCCAATACTGGTTCACGGCGGATTGGGAAGAGCGGCCGTTCAATCGGCTTACGCGCGCCTGGGTGTATCGTTCGGCCAAGGCGGTGTCGAACTACGTCGCCTTCGGCAGCGAAGTCGATGCCCAGCAGCATGGCCATATCTATTTCCTGCATTCCGCCTTTCCGGTGAATGACGACGAGGCGGAACCCTATACCGGCAAATGGATCGGCCGCGGGATCGTACCGCAGCCCTACAAGCCGAAGAGCTTCTTCAATATCTCCGGCATGTCCTACGGCGCGCTGTCGTCGGCGGCGGTGACGGCTTTGTCGGAAGGCGCGGCGATGGCCGGCATCTGGCTCGATACCGGCGAGGGCGGTCTGTCGCCGTATCATCTGAAGGGCGGCTGCGACGTGGTGTTCCAGATCGGCACCGCGAAATACGGCGTGCGCGACGACGATGGCAATCTCGACGACGCCAAGCTCGCCGCCATGGCGGCGCATCCGCAAGTGAAGATGTTCTGCATCAAGCTGAGCCAGGGCGCCAAGCCGGGACGCGGCGGCATCCTGCCGGCGGCCAAGGTGAATGACGAGATCGCCGGCATCCGCCATATCCCGGCCAACAAACCATCCATCTCGCCCAGCCGGCATCGCGAGATCACCGATATCGTTTCCCTGGTCGCCTTCATCGGCCGCGTGCGCAAGGTGGTGGGCAAGCCGGTCGGCATCAAGATGGCGCTGGGCGACGACAGCTTCATCGACCAGCTCTTCGACTATTTGCAGCATAATCCCATCGCCGCGCCGGATTTCATCCAGCTCGACGGCGCCGAGGGCGGCACCGGCGCGGCGCCCGCGCCGCTGGCCGATTATGTCGGGCAATCCATCGTGCAGGCTTTGCCGCTGCTGGCCGAGAAGCGCCGGCAATACGGTCTGCGCAACCGCATTCGCATCATCGCTTCCGGCAAGCTGCTCACGCCCGACAAGGTGGCCTGGGCATTATGCCAGGGCGCGGATTTCGTGGTTTCGGCGCGCGGTTATATGTTCGCGCTGGGCTGCATCCAGGCCATGAAATGCAATACCGGCCATTGCCCCACCGGCGTCACCTCCAACGAACCGCGCTTCATGCGCGGCCTCGATCCGAGCAAGAAAAGCGTGCGCGTGGCGAATTACGCCAAGGCCGTGCTGCATGACGTGGAAGCCATCGCCCATGCCTGCGGCTGCAAGAGCGTGCGCGAATTGAAGGCGCATCATGTGCGCGTGCAGGGCGGCTCGCTGACGTTGTAGTGCTGACGCTGTAGTTTAAGTGCGTTCAGTCCCGGGGGCGCATGCGCTGCGCCTGCTCGCCGACGAAGCCTTGCAGCTTCTCCATGGTCTGGCGGTTCATGGCGTCTTGCCCGTTCAGCATCAGGCTGAGGGCGACGCGGCTGACGCCGAGGCGCTGCGCCAGCTGGTCCAGCGAGATCGCGGCCACCTTGCAGGCCTGGGTAACGGCCACCATGGTGCCCTTCTCGACATAGAAGCGGCCCCAGCTTTCCTTCACC
>JAYSEE010000153.1:0-8747 GCA_041914045.1 Ferrovibrio sp.
CGCTGGTGACGCCGGCGCATATCGTGCCGGAATGGTACTTCCTGCCGTTCTACGCCATCCTGCGCTCGGTGCCGGATAAGCTGGGCGGCGTGCTGCTGATGTTCGGCGCCATCGCCATCCTGTTCCTGCTGCCCTGGCTGGATACTTCGAAGGTGCGTTCGGCGCGCTTCCGTCCGATCTACAAGCAGCTGAGCTGGGTGTTCCTGATCGCCTGCATCGGTCTGGGCTATTCCGGCGGCCAGCCCGCCGAGGGCCTGCCGCTGGTGATCGGCCGGCTCTGCACCGCCTATTACTTCCTGCATTTCCTGGTGATCATGCCGCTGGTCGGCTGGTTCGAGAAGCCGACAAAATTGCCGGCCTCGATCAGCGAGCCGGTGCTGAAAGCCCAGGCGGCGGAGTGATGGCCATGCGCAAGGATTTCGCCCCCATGGTTTCTGTTCGCATCCTCAAGTCCCTGGCTGCCGCTGCGGTGGTTGCTCTCGGCCTCAATGCTCCCGCGATGGCTGCCGGCGATGCCGAGCATGCTCCGGCGGTGAACTGGTCGTTCAACGGCCCGTTCGGCACCTTCGATCGCGCCGAGCTGCAGCGCGGTTATCAGGTCTACAAGGAAGTCTGCGCGGCTTGCCACGCGATGAAGTTCGTCGCCTTCCGCAATCTCGCGGATATCGGCGGTCCGGGTTTCTCCGCTGCCGAAGTGAAGGCGCTGGCGGCCACTTTCGAAGTGACCGATGGCCCGAACGACGACGGCGAGATGTTCAAGCGTCCCGGCTTGCCGCAGGACAAGTTCCCGTCGCCCTTCCCGAACGAGAAGGCGGCCCGTGCCGCCAATGGCGGCGCTTATCCGCTGGATCTTTCGCTGATCGCCAAAGCGCGTGCGCAGGGCCCGGATTACATCGCCGCTCTGCTGGGCTCGGGCTATACGCAGCCGCCGGCCGGCTTCGCGCTGGGCGAGGGCCTGCATTACAACAAGTATTTCTCGGGCTTCCAGATCGCCATGCCCAAGCCGCTCAATGCGGATCAGGTGACCTATGCCGACGGCACCAAGGCCACCGTGGAGCAGATGGCGCATGACGTGGCCGCCTTCCTGATGTGGACCGCCGAGCCCAAGCTGGAAGAACGCAAGCGCATGGGCTTGAAGGTGATGATCTTCCTGGTGATTCTGACCGGCCTGTTCCTGGCCGCCAAGAAGCGCATCTGGAAGGATCTGCATTGATCGCTGGCACAGCGGTGTAACGAAAAGGCCGCCGATCCGGCGGCCTTTTTTGTTGCGCGCGCGAATGCCGTTTGCTTTAGTCGCGCGGGTTTGCGGGATTCGAGGGATCGACCATGGCGAAAGCTAAGACGAAGAAGCCGGCTGGCAAAAAGCCTGCTGCCAAGAAGGCCACGATCAAGAAGGCAGCCGTCAAGAAGGCAGCCGTGAAGAAGGCTCCAGCCAAGAAGATTCCGGCCAAGAAGGCTGCCGTGAAGGCGGCCGGCTGGACCAAGCCCTATATCGCCAAGAAGGGCGAGCCGGTGCGCATCGGCGTGCTGGGCGGTAGCGGCATCTACAATATGGCCGGCCTGAAGAACACCAAATGGCGCAAGGTCTCCACGCCCTGGGGCGATCCGTCCGACGAATTGCTGTTCGGCAGCCTGGATGGCGCCGAGCTGATCTTCCTGCCGCGCCATGGCCGCGGCCATGTGCATTCGCCTTCGGAAGTGAATTACCGCGCCAATGTCGATGCGCTGAAGCGCGTCGGCTGCCATGACGTGATCTCGGTCTCCGCCTGCGGCTCGTTCAAGGAGCATTTGCCGCCGGGGCATTTCGTCATCGTCGATCAATTCATCGACCGCACCTTCATGCGGCAGAAGAGCTTCTTCTCCACCGGCATGGTGGCGCATGTCTCGGCGGCGCATCCGGTCTGCCATCGCTTAGGGGATGCGCTGGAGGCGGCAGCCAAGGAAGCCGGCATTCCCACCCAGCGCGGCGGCACGTATCTCTGCATGGAGGGGCCGCAATTCTCCACCCAGGCGGAAAGCTTTCTCTACAAGAGCTGGGGCTGCGACGTGATCGGCATGACCAACGCACCGGAAGCCAAGCTGGCCCGCGAGGCCGAGCTTTGCTATGCCAGCGTGGCGATGGTCACCGATTTCGATTGCTGGCATCCGGACCACGACCATGTGGACGTGGCCGCCGTGATCCGCGTGCTGCTCGACAATGCCGAGAAGGGCCAGTCGCTGGTGGCGCATGCGGTGAAGCATCTGGTCGATCGCCCGGATCATTGCCCGCAGGGCTGCGATACGGTGCTGGATACCGCGCTGATCACCGCGCCGGAAAAGCGCGATCCGAAAGTTCTGAAGAAGCTCGACGCCGTTGCCGGCCGCGTGCTGAAAGCCTAGAGAAAAGGAAGCGATTTCCGATGCAGGGTATCAAGGACAAGATTCGCGCCATCCCGGATTATCCGAAGCCGGGCATCATCTTCCGCGACATCACCACTTTGCTGCAGGATGCGCGCGGGTTTCGCAAGACCGTCGACGAGATGGTGCAGCCCTTCGCCGGCACCCGCATAGACAAGGTGGTGGGCATCGAGGCGCGCGGCTTCATCCTGGGCGGCGCCATCGCGCATCAGCTTTCCATCGGCTTCGTGCCGGTGCGCAAGCGCGGCAAGCTGCCCTACAAGACCATGCAGCAGCAATATCAGCTCGAATACGGCACCGATGTGATGGAAGTCCATGTCGACGCCATCCAGCCCGGCGAGCAGATCCTGCTGGTGGACGACCTGATCGCCACCGGCGGCACCGCCGAAGCCGCGATCAAGCTGATCCGGCATTACCAGGGAGTGGTGATCGGCTGCTCCTTCATCGTCGACCTGCCCGAACTCGGCGGACGCAAGCGGCTCGAGGCGATGGATGTGAAGGTGCTGGCGCTCTGCGAGTTCGACGGCCATTGAGGTCGGCGCCATGGCGCATGGCCTTGCCGGCATAGACCATACCGTTCTGGCCGCCGCCGATCTTGAGGCGGCGCGGGAGACCTATGCCCGGCTGGGCTTCGCGCTCACGCCGCGCGGCCGGCATATCGGCTGGGCGACGGGCAATTACTGCATCATGTTCGCCGGCAATTACATCGAGTTGCTCGGCATCGCCGAACCGGGCGGCTTCACCGCCGGTTTGGAAACCGCTTTGGCCGAGCGCGGCGAGGGCGTGCATAAGCTGGTGCTGGGCAGCGCGGATGCAGCGGCCACCCGCGCGGCCTTGCTGCAATCGGGTTTCGCGCCTTCCGAGGTGCAAAGCCTGAAGCGGGCGCTGGAATTGCCCGAAGGCGAGGCGCTGCCGGCCTTCGCGCTGGTGCATCTGCCGCCGGAAGCCACGCCGCAAGCTTCGATGTTCGTCTGCCAGCATCTGACGCCGGATTTGCTGCGCCGGCCGGACTGGCTGCTGCATCCCAATGGCGCGACGCATCTGGCCGGCTGCGTGGTGGTCTGCGAAGAACCGGCCGCGCTGGAAGAATCCTACGAGCGCTTGTTCGGCGCCGGCTCCTGCGTGCGCACGGATCGCATGCTGGCGGCGCGCGTGGGCAGCGAGCATCTGCTTTTCGTCACGCCCACGGATATCGACACGCTGTTCCCCGATATCGAACATCCAGAACGGCCGTTGCCCTATGTGGCCGGCATGCGGCTGCGCGTGCATAACCCCGATGCGGCGGCGCGGTATTTCAAGCTGACCGGCATACAGCATGCCCGCGCGCTGGATGGCACCGTGCTGGTGCCTGCCGCCGCCGCCCATGGCTGCTTCCTGGAATTCTCCGCCAGGGTTTAGGGCCGGGCTTACGCCGCGAGCCAGCGCTGCACGGTATCGTCCGGCAGGTGCTGCATCAGCCGCACCAGCAGGGCCACGATGGCAAGGGTGAGGATCACCCGGCCGACCAGGATCACCCAGATATCGGCGCCCAGCAGCAAGAGCAGCAAAGTATCCTCGATCAGCGCATGCGACAGCGACAGCCAGCACAGCGCCGGCACCACTTGGCGCGGCGTGAAATCGCCGTTGCGCGCCTGCTCGATGATCAAGCCGCCGCCATAGGTGAGGCCCAGCAGCACGCCCAGGGTGGTGACCGGGGCAAGTTTTTCGTCCAGGCCGGACCAACGCAGCAGCGGGCCCAGTGCCTGAGTGAAGCGCCGGGTGATGCCAAGGCGCTCCATGGCGTCCAGCAGGATCAAAAGTCCCAGGATGATCAGGCCGATCATTGCCAAGCTTTCCGCCGCGCCCAGCAGCCAGGCAGCCCAATCCGCCTTGCCGCCGGCGGCCTGATGGGCCAGGCGGCTGAGATCGGCGGGCTGGTTCAACCAGCCGCTGGCCGCAGAAATATGCGCCACGAGGCTGCCATAGAGCAGGGCGGTCATCAGCCGCAGCAGGGCGGTGAACCAAAAGCTGCCGCCGGCCCGGCGCACGATGGCTTGTTCCATCGGCAGGCCATGGGCGAACAGCATCATCGCCGCCAGCGCCGCCAATTGCCCTTGGCTGAGGGCTATCTGCCCGCCGAGGCCGAGCAATGCGCCCAGCCCGCCATAGATGCCCACCAGCGCGGTGCTGACCCAGACCAGCGCCGCTTCCGGCGGCAGGCCGGTGATGCCGAAGGCTGGCGCGATGAAGGCGGCCAGCCAGGCGACCAGGCCGAAATCCTCGGCGAGCTTCACCGCCAGCATTACCGGCAGCATGATCTTGATCAGGTCGAGGAACAGCCGCCAAGCGCGGCGGCCCAGCGCAATAAGGTAAGCCATGCCGGCAGAATGCTATTCCGCCGCGATTCGCGCCATAGTCAGGGCCGATGCCGAGGCCGGCGCTGGCGTCTGAGGCGATGCATGATCCTGTGCGCCGATCTTGAAAAACCCTACCAGGGTTTGCAGCGCTTCGGCTTGATCCGCCAGCAGGCGGGATGCGGCGCTGGTTTCCTGCACCAAGCCGGCATTGCGCTGGGTGATGTTGTCCATCTGCGCCACGGCGGCATTGATCTCTTCCAGCCCGCGCGATTGCTCCTGACTGGCCTCGGCGATTTCCGCCACGATGTCGGACACCTTCTTCACCGCGCCGACGATCTCCTCCAGCGAGGCGCCGGCCTGGTTCACCAATCCGGCGCCGTTTTTCACCTGGCTGTTGGAAATCCCGATCAGCGTTTTGATCTCTTTCGAGGCATTGGCGCTGCGTTGCGCCAGCGCACGCACTTCCTGGGCCACCACGGCGAAGCCTTTGCCGGCCTCGCCGGCGCGGGCGGCTTCGACGGATGCGTTCAGGGCCAGCAGGTTGGTCTGGAAGGCGATTTCGTCGATCAAGCCGACGATGTCGCCGATCTTCTGCGCGCTGCCTTCGATTGCGTTCATGGCGGTTACCGCTTCTGCGGTCACGCGGCCGCCTTTTTCGGCGGTGCTGCGGGCGGCGGCGGCCAGTGTATTCGCGGCTTTGGCATTTTCGGCATTCTGGCGCACCGTGCTGAGCATTTCATGCATCGCCGCCGCGGTTTCTTCCAAGCTGGAGGCCTGGCCCTCGGTGCGCTGCGCTAGATTCTGGCTGCCCGAGGAGATTTCCGCCGATGCCTCGCGCACCTGGCGCGTACTGTCGCCGAGTTGCGCGGCGAATTCGCGCAGCTTGGCGGCGGTGGCATTGGCGTCGTCGCGCAAGCGGCCGAACATGCCTTTGTAATCGCCGCTCACCTGCTGGCTCAGATCGCCGCGCGCCATCAGGCTTAGGTTTTCAGCCACATCCTGCACCGCGCTTTCCGTCACCTCGGCCATGCGGTTGATGTCTTCCGACAATCGGCGCAGGAAATCCGCCTTGTCGTCCAGCTTCAGGCGGCGCGACAGATCGCCCTCGGCGGCGGCGCGCACCATGTCGCGGATTTCCTGCTCGATCTTTTTCTGCGCGGTGATGTCGGCCCATTCCACCACGGTGCCAATGCGCTCGCCCTTGGCGTTGCGCGCGGGGTTGAGCAGCAGATCGAAAACCCGGCCGCCGACTGCGATCTGCGCCCGATGCGCATGCTGCAAGCCGGCCAGCATGCGTTGCTGATGGGCGGGATTCTTGTGGAACAGGTCGATATTCTGGCCGATCAGCTTGCCGGCGTCGAATTGCGGCAAATCCTTGCGTATGTCGGCTTCCGCATTGCGCAGCAGCGCAGCCACCGGCGTATTCAGATAACGGATCACATTGCTGTTGTCGGCCAGCATCAGATTGGCATTCGCCGAATTGAGCGCGCTTTCGATGCGGGCATTGTCGGCGGCGCAATTTTGCAATTCCGTGATGCCGCGCGCGATGCCGCCCAATTCGTCGGCGCGTCCGGTATTGCCGATCCGGCGCGAGTAATCGCCCTTGGCCAACGCCTCCACCGCATCGCCCAAAGACAGCACGGGCCGCAGCAGCATGCGTCGGGCATAGATGGCGACGGCTATGGCAATGCAAGCCAGTAGCGCCAGGCCGATCAGCAGCTTGATTTCCAGCAGCAGCAGGACCGAGCGTATTTCGTCGTTGCTGGTCATCTGCAATTCAATTTCGCGCGTTTGCCATAGACTGCCCGCAACCACCAGCAAGGCTGCGAATGCCAGCGCGGCGTGAGCCATGGTCAGCTTCGCCTCAAGACCGAGACCACCTCTCGTCATGACCGCCCCCCACGAATATGCCGTTACGCGATTGTTGTTTTTTGGCGCTTACGCAATCAGTGGAATGCAATCGTCACGACAGGTTGGGTGGGGTCAAATAATTTTATCCTTATTATCCAAGGAATCGGCCGGCCTAAAACAAAAAAGCCGCCCGGTTGGGCGGCTTTCGCGATGCGCTTGCGGCGCAAACGGTTTGGCTTAGGCAGTGCCTTCGCGCTGGGCGCGCTTGCGGGCCAGCTTGCGGGCGCGGCGGATCGCCTCGGCCTTCTCGCGCGCACGGCGCTCGGACGGCTTTTCGTAATGGCCGCGCAGCTTCATCTCGCGGAAAATACCTTCGCGCTGCATCTTCTTCTTGAGCGCCTTCAGAGCCTGATCGACATTGTTGTCGCGCACGAGAACTTGCACTGTCGCACTGTCCTTTCGGTTCTAGCCCGGCGTTCCGCTCGCGGATGCGAGCCGGGCGTCGAAGCAGCCTTTGGCCTATGCCTTCGGGCGGTTGGTGGTTCGAATTTCGGGGCGGAGACCTACCGGCGATTCCGGTCTGTTCCGACGAAGGTGGGCTTCTAACATGCCCGTTGGGCTTTGTGAAGCGGGATTTCCGGGCATTTTAGCAGAAAAAATCGCCAATTTCCGGCCTCCGGATTTGGCGCTGATGGCCTGGCGGTCGCTTTGCGGCGCATTTTCCCCTAGATTCGGGCCGTAAGCCCCGCCGAACCAGGAGGCTGGACCATGGAAAACGACCCCGAAACCCATCTGTTGGCGGAAAAGCGCCGTCTGTTGGAAGCCTTGCTCAGCCATGCCGGATTCGATGGCTGGACCGGCCAAGCCCTGGCGCGCGCGGCCCAAGATTGCGGTTTCGATGCCGGCATGACGGCGCGGGTATTTCCCGGCGGCGCGTTCGAGGCGCTGGATTTCTGGGTGCGCGAAACCGATGCGGCGATGATCGCGGCCTTCGAGGCGCGCGACGGCGCGGCCTTGAAGATTCGCGACCGCATCGCGCTGGCGGTGATGCTGCGGCTGGAAAGCGCCGCGCCGCATCGCGAGGCCCTGCGCCGCGCGCTGGCATTGGCGCCGTTGCCGCATCTGGCGCCGCGCTTCCTGGCGCAGCTTTATCGCACCGTGGATGCCGTTTGGTATGCAGCCGGCGACACCGCCACGGATTTCAATTTCTACAGCAAGCGGCTGCTGCTGGCCGGCGTGTATAGCGCCACCTTGCTGACCTGGCTGGACGACAACAGCGAAGGCTTCGCCGCCACGCGCGGTTTCCTGGCGCGGCGGATCGAGGATGTGATGAAGATTCAGAAGGCGCGCGGCGGGCTGGACAAACTGCTTTCGCGTCTGCCAGATCCGCGCCGTTTCGCGAAGCGGCTTAGACCGACAGGCTGATGAACTGGCCGGCGCGATTGGGGCTGGTCGCCGTATTCACATTGCCATTGGCGCTGAAATTGACCTGCAGGCTGCTGGTTTCGCGCTCATCTTGAGGGGGCTGGCGGTTCTGGCTCTGCTGCGCCTGGCTCTGCTGCGTCTGGCGCGCGGCATCGGCGCTCTCGCCCTCGCGGGTTTCTCCCGCGCGCGTTTCTTCGGTGCGCGAATCCTGCGAGCGGATATCCAGGCGGAAGGCTTCGTCGCTGCGCTGCCGTGCGGCTTCCTGGGTCTGGCGTTCCTGCTGGCGGCTATTGCCGACGGCGCGGTTATCCGACCCCGAACTCGGATCGGTGGACGAAAGAACCGGCCGCTGCAACGAAGCGGTGGCGGAACTGCTGGTGCCGTCGATGGTGGTGGCCATGGCCGATCTTCCTGCATCGCTGTTGGGCATATTCTGCTGCCGCGGCGACGATGGCCGCCGTTCTCGGCAGCCAGACAGATGGTTAATCATACCAGCCTTTGGCGGAAACGCCAATGCCGGGATGGAGGTGTGGAATCCTCCGTTTACGGCGCGGGGCGCCGGCCCAGCGGGTAGAGCCGGGTGACATGGCCCATCTTGCGGCCCGGGCGGGCTTCGGCCTTGCCGTAGAGATGCAGCTTGGCGTTCGGCTCGGCCAGCAGGGCGGGCCAGGCGGCCACCTCGTCGCCGATCAGGTTTTCCATCACCGCATCGGCCAGCCGCTCCACCGAACCCAGGGG
>JAYSEE010000154.1:0-8732 GCA_041914045.1 Ferrovibrio sp.
TTCATCGCCCGCACCGACGAGCTGAGCCCGCGCGGCTTCGACGCCATCGCCAATATCGTGCTGCATGGCAGTTTCTATGTCACGCAAGCCTGCGGCAAACGCTGGATCGCCGGCGGCCACGATGCCAGCGTGGTATCCATCGTCACCACCTGGGTGCGTTCGGGCTCCGCCTTCGTGGTGCCCTCGGCGATGTCGAAAGCCGGCGTTGCGGCGATGACGCAGAGCCTGGCCGTGGAATGGGGGCCCAAGGGCATCCGGCTGAACGCCATCGCGCCAGGCCCCTTCCCCACCGAGGGCATGACCAAGCGCCTCGCACCAACGCCTGAACTCGAACGCCGCATGATCGAGGCGATTCCCATGCGCCGCGTCGGCGCGATGGAGGAATTGACCAATCTGGCGGTTTTCCTGATCGCCGATGGCGCGCGCTACATCAACGGCGAAACCATCGCCATTGATGGCGGGCAATGGCTCAACTCGGCCGCCGGCTTCGGCGCATTATCGGATCTCTCCGATGCCGATTGGCGCGACATCCGCTCCGCCATCGAAGCCACCAATGCCAAGGACAAGGCGAAAAGAACCGTCTGACCAGGGTCGGCTCCCTGGGAATAAGTCAGCAATGCTGTCGCGTTATTTGCACTATTCGCGCCGCCGCAACTCTCGCGGCAACGGCGCTTTTTGGGCAGAATGATCGCGTTGACCGTCTCGCCGCCAAGAAGGCAAACATCATGACAAAGCAGACCGCCGCCACGCGCATCGAGCATGATTCGCTGGGGGATATGGCCATTCCGGCCGACGCCTATTACGGCATCCAGACGCGCCGCGCGCTGGAGAATTTCCGCATCTCCGGCATCGGCCTTAATCATTATCCCAACCTGATCCGCGCCTTCGGCATGGTGAAGAAAGCCTGCGCGCTGGCCAATGCGAAGCTAGGCTATCTGCCGCAGGCGAAATGCGACGCCATCACGGCGGCCTGCGATGAGCTGATCGCCGGCAAGCTGCATGACTGGTTCACCATCGACGTGTTTCAGGGCGGCGCCGGAACCTCCACCAACATGAATGCCAACGAGGTGATCGCCAATCGCGCGCTGGAAATCATGGGCCATGGCAAGGGCGATTACGCCCATCTGCATCCCAACGACGATGTGAATCTGTCGCAATCCACCAACGACGCCTATCCCACCGCCGTGCGGCTGGCCACCTTGCTGAGCCATGCCGAATTGACCCGCGCGCTGGAGAACCTGGCTTACGAATTCCGCCAGCGCGGCGTGGAATTTGCCGATATCGTCAAGCTCGGCCGCACCCAGTTGCAGGATGCCGTTCCGATGACCCTGGGCCAGGAATTCGAGGCCTTCGCCATCAACATCAAGGAAGACGTGGCGCGCGGCGAAGAGGTCGTGCGGCTGTTCCGCGAAGTGAATCTCGGCGGCACGGCGGTGGGCACCGGCATCAACACCGACCCGGATTATTCCAGCCTCGCCATCGAGGAATTGGCGCGGGTGAGCGGCATCGACATGCTGCGCGCCGCCAACCTGATCGAGGCGAGCTGGGATATGGGCGCCTTCGTGCTGTATTCCGGCATGCTCAAGCGCGTGGCGGTGAAGCTATCGAAGATCGCCAACGATCTGCGCCTGCTGTCGTCCGGCCCGCGCGGCGGATTGAACGAAATCAACCTGCCGCCGATGCAGCCGGGCTCGTCGATCATGCCGGGCAAGGTCAATCCGGTGATCCCGGAAGTGGTCAATCAGGTCTGCTTCCAGGTGATCGGCAACGACATGACCGTGACCATGGCCGCCGAGGCCGGGCAATTGCAGCTCAACGTGATGGAGCCGGTGATCGTGCACAACACGATGAGCAGCCTGCAATTGCTGGTGCGCGCCGCCAACACGCTGACCACGCTGTGCGTGCGCGGCATCACCGCCAACCGCGACGATTGCCGCAAGCATGTGGAGGCCAGCATCGGCATCGTCACCGCGCTCAATCCCTATATCGGCTATGAACGCGCCGCCCAATTGGCCAAGGAGGCGCTCAAATCCGGCAAGACCGTGCGCGAACTCACGCTCGAAAAAGGCTGGGTGGAGGCCGACAAGCTGGACGACATCCTCGATCTCGCCGCCATGACCCAGCCACGCAAGCGCGGGCGGCGATAGCCGCTTATTCCTTCGGCAATTCGGCGAACAGCTTGAAGATGCCGCTGGCGGTGTGCAGCACCGTGCCGCCAGCGAAAATCTCCGCCTGAATATAAACCATCGAGCGCGTGGCGCGGGTGATCGTCGCCGTCGCCTCCAGCCAATCGCCGGGCGCGGCCGAACCAATGAAATGCGAATGCAGCGCCACGGTGGCGCAGCGGCGGCCGGTATGGTGCATCACCGCATGGCCCATGATCGTGTCGGCGAAGCCCATATAGGCGGCGCCATGCACCACGCCGTTGGTGTTGGTATGGCGCTTGTCGGTGAGCAGCCCGTAGCGGAAACCGCCCTCGGGCAGCGGCTTGCCGAAATACGGGCCGATCAGGTCGATGAACTCGCTATGCATCACCAGGGCTTCGAAACCCTCCGGAACGCGCGGATCGGGCGGGTTCATGAAAACCGCGCTTCCGCCTGCATCGCCAGATTACCATCGGCATCGGCCACCCAGAGCCGCATGGCTTCCTCGTCCCCGGCCTGGCTGTTCGGGGCCTGGCTGTTCAGGACTTGGCCATTCAAAGTGAAAGTCGCGCCGTCCATCACCGGGCGGCGGGCGCGGAAGGCGAAATGCTTCATGGCGCGCAACGGATGGGTATCCTGCGCCAGATCGGCCAGCAAGGTCGCCAGCAGCGGGCCATGCACCACCAGGCCGCGATAGCCTTCCACATCGCGGGCATAATCGCGGTCGTAATGGATGCGATGGCCGTTCCAGGTCAGCGCCGAATATCTGAACAGCAGCACCGGATCGGCATTGAATTCGCGCGTCACGCCGGCGCCGCCGGGCGCCGTTTCGGCGCCGCCGCTCGGCGCATCGTCGGGGCGATAAACGATATCGTGCCGGTCGGTGATCGCCAGCCGGTCGGCGGCATCGAAAATCTCATGCCGCACGGTGACGAAGACCAGCTTGCCGACGCGCCCATGCTTTTCGCTGATATCCTCGATGGTGCTGCGTTTGGTCACCGGCTCGCAAAGCCAGAGCGGCGCATTGAAATCGACCCGGCTGCCCGCCCACATGCGGCGCACCGGCACGCCCCAATAGGCCGCCACATCGGGCAGGAAGTCGCCCAGCCTGGGATGGCCATCGCGGCCCAAGGCATCGCGCGCCTGCATGTCGAGGAAATACAGCCAATGCCGCAAGGGCGGCAAAGGCGTGCCGGGCAGCAGATTGTCGTCGCGGCCCAAGGCGGCGCTCAGCGCCCGCACCTGCTCGGGCCGCAGCGTATCCTCGCGGGTCTCGGTGCGCCCCACCCAATCGCGTAAATCCGAGCCGCTCATCGCTTCAGCCGCGATTCTTGCCCACGGCTTCGCGCAGCAGCAGATACACCTTGCCGATATCGGCGGTGACGAAAGCCGAGGTCAGCAATTCCTCATGCTCCACGCCCTTGGCGCCGGCCAGCACGCGTTCGAATTCGGCTAGGTAACGGTCCACGTAATCGCGGAATTCGTTTTCGCCTTCATACTTGCCGCGAATTTTGTCCAGATCGCGCTGGTCGATCAGCTTGCGGGTGAACAGGCCGCGCTCGCCCTTGTAATAGCGCCGCCACAAGTCTTCCGACAGGTCGCGGTTCAGCAGCCGGGTGATGTCGATGGCCAGCGAATTCAGATGGCCGGTGATGAAGGCGGCGGTCTTGAGGAATTGTTCGCCGCGGAAGGCGGCCGTGGCCTTGCGCAAGGCATCGGCTTCCACGCTGGCGGTGCGCGCGGCTTCGGCCAGGGCAGCCGCATCGGCCTTCAGGCTGGCTTCGGCATTGGCTGCTTCGCTGGCGGCCTTGGCGGCGGCCGAGGAAAGCTCCTGCGCCCGTTTGGCCAGCACTTCGGCGGTTTCCGAGGCGCGCGCCGTGGCGCGGTCGGTAACGGCGGAGAATTCCGAGGCCGTACGCTCCAGGCGGTCGTTGATCTCGCCCACCTTCTCCGAGGCGCGGCCGGCGCGCTGTTCCACTTCCTCGGCCTGGCGGCGGAAGCCATCCGACATGCGGTCGGTCTGCTTCATGGCGTCTTCCACCACATTGGCCAATTCGCGGGTGCGGCCGCGCAAGGTTTCGGAAGCATCGTCGATGCGCGCCGAGGCATTGCCCACGGCCAGATTGATCTCGCGGGCGCGGGCATCGAAGGTGGCGCCGACCTGGGCCACATGCGCCACCGCTTCGTCCGACACGCGGGCGACTTCCTGGGCCTGGCGGCGCAGGCTGTCGCCGATATTGGCGGTCTTGCTGGCGGCGGTGTCGGAGGCTTCGGAAAGCTCCTGCACCCGGCCACGGAAGCTTTCGCGGATGCTCTCGGCCTGCAGATTGAGTTCGCGGGCCAGATCGGTGAGCGCACCGGCCTGATCGTGAATCGTGTCGCGCAGATCGAGCGTGCGGCCGACCACGGCGCGCGCGGCATCCGACAATTCCTCGCTGCGGGCACGCGCGGTTTCGCCGGCCTGATCCAGATTGCCCTTGGCGCGTTCGGCGGTAGCGGCAAGCTCCACGGCTTCCAGCCGCGCGCGATCGCCCATATCGGCCAGCGCCGCGCTCTGCTCGATGGCGCGTTCGGCCAGCTGCGCCATGGCATTGGCCACCACGGCGGCCAGATCGGCCAGATCCTTGGCACGCGCCTGGGCGGTGGAGCCGGCAAGCTGCGCTTCCACGGCGGCGCGTTCGCCGCTGGCGGCCAGGGCGCGGGTCTGCTCCTGCGCCGTTTCGCTCACCTGATGCAGGCGCTGCGCCGTGCGTTCGGCGGCGGTCTGCAACTGCATGGCATCCTGGCCGGCGCTTTCGCCGGCAGCGCGCAGACGCTGCGCCGTGCGTTGCGCCGCGCGGTCGAGTTCGTCCACCTGCTCGCGCACGGTATCGCCGGTGCGATGCAGATGGCTGGCGATGCCCTGGGTGGTGTTTTCCAACGTCTCGGCATGCTTGCGCAGCATCTGGCCGGCGGCATCCACATGGGCATCGCCATGCTGGATCGCCTGCGCCAACAATTGATTGGCCTGCGCCATGGTTTCCTGCACGCTGGAAGCCAGCGTCACCGCCTCGCGGCCGGCATTGCCCAGGCTTTCCACACGCTGCTTGAGCTGCGTATCCGCCGCATCGGCCTTGGCCAGCACGGCATTGCCGGCGGCTTCCAGCGCGCGGGCGCGGTCGGCCATGCGGTCGCCGATTTCCAGCGCCTGTTCCGACAGCTTCTGCATATTGGCCGACAGGCTGGCGCCTTCGCGGCGCATGCTTTCGCCGGCGCCGGCCAGGCGCTGATCGGCCAGTTCGGCGGCATGGCTCAATTGATCGGTCTGATGCCGCACCAGATCGCCGGTCAGGCGCAGGCGCTGCTCGGCCTGGGTGGCGGCCACGGCGAAGGCTTCCGCCTGGCGGGTAGCGGCGGCGCCGGCCTGTTCCAGCGTCTGCGTGCGCTCGCGCATGGTTTCGCCGGCATTGATCAGACGTTCCGCGACGCGGCCGCCCTTGTCGTCCAGCAAGCCCACTTCGGCGCGTACCGTCTCGCCCACATCGCGCAGCTTGGTGATGGCGGCATTGGTGGATTGATCCACCTCGCGCATGCGTTCGCGCAGCACGGTGCCGGCGGCTTCAGCGGTCTGGATGGCGCGCTGCGTCGCGGCCTGGAAGCCCAATGTTTCGCGGCTGAAGCTTTCGCCGGCGGCCTGGGCGCGCGCGGCGGTCAGTTCGGCGGCGGTGGTCAGCGTGTTGGCGCTGTCGGCGAAACCAGCGCCGATGCGCGTGGCCTGCTCGCCGGCCTGGGAAACCGCCTGCTCCAATGTGGCGATCTTCAATTCGAGCTGGCCGGCAATGGCCTGAGCCACTTCGGCGGCGCGCTCCACGGCGCGATCCATCAATTCGCCATGGCGGCGCGACAAGTCTTCGACGCGGTCGTTCTGCGACTGGATGGCGCTGCTGATGCGCGCGATCTCGGCGGCCTTGCCCTGGAACACGCCGCGCGCGGTTTCCACCTCGCGCAGAATCACATCGGCGGCCTGCAGCAGAATCTGCGCCTGACTGCTCACGGTATGGCCGAGGCCGGATACCTTGTTCTCCATCTCGCGGCCGTCCTGTTCGGCGGCCGACAGCAGCACGCCGGATTGCTCCTGGAAGCGCGCGGCCAAACCCTTCACGGTGCTGTCGAGATCGCTGTTGAGGTTTTCCGCCGCCGCGATCAACGCGCGCTGCGAATTGCCGAGCGTCTGCGTCAATTCGCGCGCGCCATTGGCTACCGCGCCATCAATGCCGCGCGTGGCTTCCAGCAGGGCTTCCTGCTGGCTCGCCATGCTCTGGCCCAGCGCCAGCACTTTGTCGGTGGCGCTCTGCGCGGCTTCTTCCATCTCGCGCGCCTGCCGGCGCAGCGCATTGGCCAGGGCCGAAACGCGGCGTTCGGCTTCCGGCGTGGGGTAGGTCAGGTCGAGCAGAATCTGATGCAGCGCGGCGCCGGTCAGCTTGGCCTGCTGGCCGCGCGTGACGCTGATGATCGCCAGCCACAGAAAGGCCAGCGGCATCGCCACGCCGGCGGCGAAAGCGCCCAACTCATGCGGCAAAGCCTGCCACAGATTGCTCCAGCCGATGGAAACCTGGATGTAGCTGAAGGCAATCGCCAGCCAGAGCAGGCTCAGCCCCGCGCCCACCGCCAGCATCACCCGCCGCTTGCGCTCCAGCGCCGGCAGGCCGATCAGCGCCGCCGCCTCGGCCTCCGCACGTTCGATGGTCGCCTGGCTGGGCGCGGCCTGCGCGGCAGCGCCCATATCCGCTCGCGGATGTTTGATCAGCATCGCATCCTCATCGCTTTCCGGGGCCGGTCTGGCTGCATTCAATCACTGAATCGGCGCCAGTCAAAATCTTACCCACCGGGTTACCCACCGTTTTTCGCGTTTTACGGCTTTCAACGGCCTATTTTGCCTCATGCCAAGCCTAGAGAGATTTGGTTAATAGGGTATTATTTCTTCGCCCGACTTGGCGGCCGACCCAACGAGCCAACGCAACGACAGAGGGTCCGAGCCGCCGATCCGGCACCAGCAGGAGTTATCCCCGCTATCCACAGGCATTTTTGTTGCAGCGCAACATAATGCAGCGACGCGGCGAAAAACCTGAACGCCCACGACGTGACCGACTCGTCAAGGATAATTTTTACAGGGATAAGTCATACATCCTGTTGACGGTCCGTTAAGGATGGCTACCATATCTTGTGTTCGTCGCGGTTCGCCGTAGTCGAGGCGCCGTGATGCTTCAAAACCCCTTGGTTTTAGCGGTTTTTTGCGCGTTCAGGGCGGTTTTTGGGCTTTGGCAGGGCCGTGCGCGGCCCGGATCGAGACGAACGGGGGCTTTCCAGGGAGCATTCCGCTCCGCAACCGATTGAGATACGGGCGCCGGCCAGACCGCGCCACACCGAGGGGAACCGATCGTGCTGAACACGCTGCAGACCGAACGTGGGATTCGCATCGAAATGGATCGCCAGCGCGATCGCTTGCTGACCGATTTCGGCAAGGCGACGCTGGACGACCGCTATCTCCTGCCCGGCGAGTCCTATCAGGATCTGTTCGCCCGCGTCGCCAGCCATTACGCCGACGACACGGCGCATGGCCAGCGCATGTACGACTATATCTCCAAGCTCTGGTTCATGCCGGCCACGCCCGTGCTGTCCAATGGCGGCACCAGCCGCGGCCTGCCGATCTCCTGCTTCCTGAACGAAGCCACCGACAGCCTGGACGGCATCGTCGGCCTGTGGAACGAGAATGTCTGGCTGGCGGCGCGCGGCGGCGGCATCGGCAGCTATTGGGGCAATCTGCGTTCGATCGGCGAAAAGGTCGGTCAGAACGGCAAGACCTCGGGCATCATCCCCTTCATCCGCGTGATGGACAGCCTCACCCTGGCGATTTCGCAGGGCTCGCTGCGCCGCGGTTCGGCCGCCTGCTATCTGCCGGTGGACCATCCCGAAGTGGAGGAGTTCATCGAAATCCGCCGTCCCACCGGCGGCGACCCGAACCGCAAGGCGCTGAACCTGCATAACGGCCTGCTGATCTCCGACGCCTTCATGCGCGCCGTGGAAAGCGATTCCGAATGGGAATTGCGCAGCCCGCATGACGGCACGGTGCAGAAGACCATCTCGGCCCGCGCGCTGTGGATTCGCATCCTCACCGCCCGCATCGAGACCGGCGAGCCCTACATCGTCTATATCGACCATGTAAACCGCGCCCTGCCCGAGCATCACAAGCTGGCCGGCCTGCGGGTGAAGACCTCCAACCTGTGCAGCGAAATCACCCTGCCCACCGGCATCGACCAGCATGGCAATGCGCGCACGGCGGTTTGCTGCCTGTCCTCGCTGAACCTGGAATATTTCCACGATTGGAAGGACGAGCCGCGCTTCATCGAGGATTGCATGCGCTTCCTCGACAATGTGCTGCAGGATTTCATCGACAAGGCGCCCGAAAGCATGGCCAAGGCGCGCTATGCCGCCATGCGCGAGCGTTCGGTGGGCCTGGGCGTGATGGGCTTCCATTCCTTCTTGCAAGCCAATGGCGTGCCGTGGGAAGGCGTGATGGCCAAGGTGTGGAACCGCACCATCTTCAAGCAT
>JAYSEE010000155.1:0-8696 GCA_041914045.1 Ferrovibrio sp.
ATCGCCCGGTGCGCAGCGTGGCGCAGTCGTCCACCACCGGCCATGGCACCAACGTGATCCAGGGCCTCGCCGTGTCGATGGAAGCCACCGCTCTGCCGGCCTTGTTCATCGTCGGCGGCATCATCGCCACCAACCTGCTGGCCGGTCTGCTGGGCATCGCGATCGCGGTGACCACCATGCTGGCGCTGGCCGGCATGGTCGTGGCGTTGGATGCCTATGGTCCGGTCACCGACAATGCCGGCGGCATCGCCGAAATGTCGGACCTGCCGAAGGACGTGCGCAAGACCACCGACGCGCTGGACGCCGTGGGCAACACCACCAAGGCCGTGACCAAGGGCTATGCCATCGGTTCGGCCGGCTTCGGCTCGCTGGTGCTGTTCGCCGCCTACACGGAAGATCTGAAGCACTTCTTCAAGGGCGTGACGATCGACTTCTCGCTCAGCAACCCCTACGTCGTGGTGGGTCTGCTGATCGGCGGTCTGCTGCCGTATCTCTTCGGCGCCATGGGCATGACTGCCGTGGGCCGCGCCGCCGGTTCGGTGGTGGTCGAGGTGCGCCGGCAGTTCAAGGAGATCAAGGGCATCATGGAAGGCAAGGCGAAGCCTGACTATTCCAAGGCCGTCGATCTGCTGACCGCCGCCGCGATCAAGGAAATGATCATCCCCAGCCTGCTGCCCGTGCTCAGCCCGATCGTGCTGTATTTCGTGATCAGCTGGATCGCCGGCCAGGCCGCTGCTTTCGCGGCGGTGGGCGCGATGCTGCTGGGCGTGATCGTGACCGGCGTCTTCGTGGCGATTTCCATGACCGCCGGCGGCGGCGCCTGGGACAACGCCAAGAAGTACATCGAGGAAGGCAATCATGGCGGCAAGGGCTCGGATGCCCATAAGGCCGCCGTGACCGGCGATACCGTCGGCGATCCCTACAAGGACACTGCCGGTCCGGCGGTGAACCCGCTGATCAAGATCACCAACATCGTGGCCTTGCTGCTGCTGGCGATGCTGGCGCACTAAGCTTCACGTCAAGTGAAACGGAAAAGGCCGGGTGCGAACCCGGCCTTTTTCTTTTGCGGCTTTCATGGCAGGCTGCCGCCATGAGCATGATGCTGATCGGACAATACGACTCTCCCTTCGTGCGCCGCGTCGGCGTGGCGCTCACCCTCTATGGCCTGCCGTTCAAGCAGCAGCCCTGGTCGGTCTTCGGCGATCCCGACAATATCCGGCCTTATAATCCGCTGGTGCGGGTGCCGACCCTGGTGCTGGCGGATGGCTCGTCGCTGATCGAAAGCCACAGCATCCTGGATTATCTCGATGGCCTGATGCCGGCCGAGCAAAGGCTGTTCCCCATAGACGAACCGGCGCGGCATCTGGCGCTGAAAGTGGCCGCGCTCGCCACCGGCATGGCGGAAAAGACGGTCAGCCTGTTTTATGAAAAGCGCTTGCACGACGCCGTGTCGGATATCTGGGTGCAGCGCTGCCGCCAGCAGATCGGCGGCGTGCTGGATGCGCTGGAAGCCGACCGCGCCGCGAAACCGACGCCGCATTGGTTCGGCGCGCGGATCGGCCATGCCGATATCGCCGTGACGGTAGCGCTGCGTTTCCTCAACGACGCGCATCCCGGCCTGTTCGATTTGCAGGATTATCCGGCGCTGCATGCCCATTGGCGGCGGCACGAAGCCCTGCCGGCTTTCCAGACCATCCAGCAAGCCTTCACGCCGTCTGCTTAAAGCCGGGCGGCTTAACGCTGACGGCTTAAACCGGCACCGCCATCACGCTGAGGCAGAGCAGCACGACGATTTCGGCGCATTGCTGCACGGCGCCGAGCGGTTGCGCGGCCTGGCCGCCGAAATAGCCGCGCAGCAAACCGATGGCCGCCAGCGTGAGCAAAGCGAGGCCGACGGCGATCACCACGAACAGTTTCCAGCTCAGCAGCACCGCGCCCAGGGCAGCCACGATGGCGGTGCCGATCAGCGCGGCGCGCAGGGTGACATGGCCATCGAATTCGGCATCCTCCGCCCGCGCCGCCGGCAGCGCATTCCAAACCCAGGCCATCACAACGCGCGAAGCCGCGCCGGCCAGGATGAAGGAGATGGTGACGGCTACGCCGTAGCTGGCGGTCGCCTCGAATTCGTCGCCCACCGCGATCAATTCGCCGGCCAGTTCCGACAGGCTGCCATGGCGCAGGCTCAATGCAATCAGCAAGGCCAGGATGCCGGCCACGCCGGGCCGGGTCTGCTTGAGCAGCGAAAGCCGGTTCAGCGCATTGCTGCCCAGCATCGCCGCGTCGGCGGCGGCGGCCAGGCCGCGTTCATGCAGCGCGCCGGTCAGCAGCAATTGCGCGGTGATGGCGAGGGTCAGGCCCACATTCACGCCGAGCCCTAGCGAACTGGCGGCGACGAAGACCAGGCCGGACAGCAAACCGATGGCGGCGCCCACCGGCGCGAAAGCCCAGGCGGCTTCCGCCACGCCGTCGCGGCCCGGATGCTCGGCGGGCAGCGGCAGGCGGGTGAGAATGGTCAGCGCCAGCAGAAACTCATGCCAGCGCGCGCGCCAGCCATGCGGGACGGCGGATTTCGGGTCGCCAGGACCGCTACCAGGGCCGCTGGCGGGAGAGGGATCGTCTGAGGGAGGGTCTTGATTCTGCGCCATGGGGCAGCGGCGATCCGAGGCTACTTCTTCGTGCCCGAATTGTTGAAACGGCCGAAATTGCCCAGCAGCTGTTCCAGCACGGTCAGCTCCTTGCCCTTGGTCGGCGTTTCGCGGCTGGCGAAATCCACCTGCTTGCCATCCTTCATGCCATAGCGCTTCAGCGCCGCAACCTTGCCTTCCTTGTCGAAGGCGATCGACAGCACCTGCTGGTCGATGGTTTCCGGCGCCAGGAAGGCCACCGCCTCGGTTTCCGAGGAGATGTAGTACCAGACCGTACCCCATTGCTCGAAGGTGGAGGTGGTGGACGGCGAGCCGAGCAGGGTGGCAACCTGATTCTGGTTGCTGACGCCGACCTGGATGCTCTTGAGCGCGTCTTCGTCGATCTTGGCGCCACGGTAATCGGTGCGGGGCGCGCAGGCAGCCAGGGCGACCGCCAGGGCGGCGGCGCAGAAAAGGCTATGGATACGCGGCAATGGCATTGGCGCAAGACTCGCTCTTAAAGGTGCGGGATATTATCTTGTTCGCTGGCGGAAGGCAAACCCAGGCTTGCTCCGCAACCCTTGGAGATAGTTAAATCAAATGCTTAATAAGATTTTCTCATTTTTGAATCGAAGTGATGATTCTACCGTCGTGCGGGATTTGCACGCCGCCATCGTGGGGCAGGCGCGGCAACCGGCGTTTTATGCCCAGCATGGCGTGCCCGACAGCCTGGATGGCCGCTTCGATATGCTGGTGCTGCATGCCTATCTGGCTTTTCGCCGCCTCAAGGAGCTCGGGCAGCCGGCCGAGGCGATGTCGCAGCAGCTTTTCGATCTGATTTTCGACGATATGGACGCCAACCTGCGGGAAATCGGCGTGGGCGACCTGAGTGTGGGCAAGAAAGTGAAAAAGATGGCCCAGGCGTTTTTCGGCCGAGCCGCCGCCTATGATGCCGGGCTGGAACCCAGCGCGGCCCCGGATGTTCTGGAGCAGGCTTTGCGCCGGAACGTCTATGGAACCGTGGCGAATCCGGCCCAGAACGACCTGGCTTGGCTGGCCGGCTACACCCGTTCGGCCATCGCGAGTCTGGCCGCCCAGCCCGCCGAATCCCTGCTGAAAGGGCGGATCGGCTTTCCGGCTCCCTAACAGCCGCAAAGCGCCCCAAAAAGACATTGACCGAGCGCCCCGGCGCTCTTATGGTCCGCCGCCTTGACCGGAGCGGAGTCGCCAGCCGGGATCGGAGTGGATGATCGTGCCCAAGGCGCCAGTACAGAGTGAATTTTCCCATGTCGTGGAGGTCGCCCAGATCGGCCCGACAGGGGTGAATGCGCGCCTGAAAGCCAGCCCGGCGCAATGCGCGGCCCTGGCCAAGCGTTTCGGGATTCCGGCGGTTTTCAGCCTGGAAGCCGAGCTGCGCCTGGAGCCGGCGCCCGAGGACGGCCAGTTCCGTCTGGTCGGCAGCCTGGTTGCCGATGTCGAGCAGACCTGCGTGGTTTCGCTGGAGCCGGTGCCAGAGCATGTCGAGGCTGGTTTCGAGCGCATTTACGCCCCGGCGGACGCGATTCAGCCCCTGCAGGCCAGCGTGGACGACCAGACTGACGTAGATGGGCAGGCCGGCGACGAGGACGATGCCGATTGGCTCGACCCGGATGCGGTGGATCCGCCCGATCCGATCGAGAATGGCCGGATCGACCTGGGCGAGGCGGTGGCCGAGGAATTGGCGCTGTCGCTGGACCCGTATCCGCGTAAGCCGGACGCCCAGTTTCCCGCCGGCTACCGGCCGGACCCCGAGGACGAAGCGGCGGCAAGCCCCTTCGCCGCCCTGGCCAAGCTGAAAAAAGCCCCAGGGAAAGAGTAACCACCCCGGCCAGGAACCCCTGGCCAAAGTAACGAATAGTTGCGGGCAAGCCCTTGGTCCCCGGGACGCCCGAGAGTATAAGGACGGGGATTTTTACCGGTCGGTTACGCTGCCGCGCCCATAAGGCCGCAGCTGGCCGGCTACCGCCTTGCCCGCAAGGCGTAACGAAAGAAGAGACGTGTCATGGCTGTTCCGAAGAAGAAGAAGTCCAAGTCGAAGCGCGACATGGGTCGTTCGCACCACGCCCTGAAGAGCGCTGCGCATCATGAATGCCCGAATTGCGGCGAACTGAAGCGCCCGCACCATGTTTGCGGCGCTTGCGGTCATTACGATGGCCGCGAAGTGGTCGCCAGCGCGGAAGCTGCGGCCTGATCGCCCCAGCAAACGGGTAGGGATTCCGGCGCGTGCCCGCCACGGTAACCCTTGCGCTCGATGCCATGGGAGGCGACCACGCCCCCGACATGGCAATCAAGGGCGCAGCGGGCATATTGCCGCGATTTCCCCAAGTGCGTTTCATCCTGTTCGGCGATGCCGCGCAGGTAGAGCCCCTGCTCAAGCGTTATCCGGCGCTGCAGGAGCGTTGCGAACTCCGCCATACCAGCGAGAAAGTGGCCGGCGAAGACAAGCCGAGCCATGTGCTGCGCCGTGGCCGCAACACATCCATGCGGCTTGCCATCGACTCCGTGGCCAGCGGCGAAGCGATGGCCGTGGTTTCCGCCGGCAATACCGGCGCGCTGATGGCGCTGGCTAAATTCGTTCTGCGTACGCTGCCGGGCATTGATCGTCCGGCTTTGGCATCCTTCCTGCCCACGCATCGGGGCGAGGTGGTGATGCTGGATCTCGGCGCCAATGTGGATTGCGATGCGCGCAATCTGGTGCAGTTCGCGGTGATGGGCGCCAATCTGGCGCATTCCGCGCTGGGCCGGCATCGTCCGCGCGTCGGTCTGCTCAATGTCGGCGCCGAGGAGATGAAGGGCAACGATGAAGTGCGCGGCGCCGCCGAGCTGCTGCGCGCCGTGCAAGACCCGCCCTTTGATTTTCGCGGCTTCATCGAAGGCGACGATATCGCCAAGGGCGATGTGGACGTGGTGGTGACCGACGGCTTCACCGGCAATGTGGCGCTGAAAACCGTGGAAGGCACCGCCAAGCTGATGAGCAGCCTGCTGCGGTCGGCCTTCCAGCGTTCGATTTTCACCAAGATCGGCTATCTGTTCGCCACTTCGGGGCTGGCGATGCTGCGCGCCCGCATGGACCCGCGCTTCTACAACGGCGCGGTGATGCTCGGGCTGAACGGCATCGTGGTGAAAAGCCATGGCGGCACCGACGATGTCGGCTTCGGCGCGGCACTGGAAGTCGCCATCGACATGGCGCAGGATCGGTTGATTGAGCGAATCCGCGCCGACTTCGCCGGCGCTTTCGCCGAGGCCTTGGCCGCAGGACCAACCGAAGCGGCCGCCGCCGCCCAAGCAGGTTGACGCGCCAATGCCGGTTGATGCGGTTTGACAGGTGATGCGGTTTGAAAGGTTAGGGGAGGCAGTATGATCCGGTCCGTCGTCGCCGGGGTGGGCGCGTATCTACCGGCCCGCATCCTCACCAATGCCGAATTGTCCACCATGGTGGATACCACCGACGAATGGATCGTCGAGCGCAGCGGCATCCGCCAGCGCCACATCGCCGCCGAGGGCGAAAAGACCTCCGATCTGGCCTTCGAAGCCGCCAAGCGCGCCATCGCGCATGCCGGCATTCAAGCCAGCGATATCGACCTGATCGTGCTGGCCACCGCCACGCCGGACGAAACCTTTCCGGCCACGGCTTGCCGCGTGCAGGCGGCGCTGGGCATCCATCATGGCGCGGCTTTCGACGTGCAGGCGGTCTGCTCGGGCTTCGTTTACGCCATGGCGGTGGCCGATAATTTCATCAAGGCCGGCCAGAGCAAGATGGCGCTGGTGATCGGCGCCGAAACCTTCTCGCGCATCCTCGACTGGAACGACCGCACCACCTGCGTGCTGTTCGGCGACGGCGCCGGCGCGCTGCTGCTGCGGGCCGAGCAGGGCGAGGGCGGCATGGCCGATCGCGGCGTGCTGAGCACCCATCTGCATTCCGATGGCCGGCACCATGATTATCTCTATGTGGATGGCGGCCCCTCCAGCACCCAGACCACCGGCCATCTGCGCATGCTGGGCAAGGAAGTGTTCCGCCATGCCGTGGTGAATCTGGCCGATGTGGTGAAGGAAACCCTGGCCCATACCGGGCTTTCCGCCAGCGATATCGACTGGCTGGTGCCGCATCAGGCCAATAAGCGCATCATCGACGGCACCGCCAAGAAGCTGGGCATGGGCACCGACAAGGTGGTGCTGACCGTGGAGCGCCATGGCAATACCTCGGCCGCCTCGGTGCCTTTGGCGCTGGCCGAGGCGGTGCAGGATGGCCGCATCAAGCCCGGCCAATTGGTGCTGATGGAAGCCATGGGCGGCGGTTTCACCTGGGGCAGCGCCCTGGTGCGCTGGTAAGCGCCGATTCGGCGCGATTCCCGGGCAACCTCATATTGACGCGCCCCGACGCATAAGTTAGCGTCTTGCCAAGACAAATTCTAATCGAGGGGGCGGCGCATGACAGGGAACACTCTGACGCGCGCGCAGTTGGCTGAGGCGATTTACCAGGAAGTGGGTCTCTCCCGCAGCGAGTCCGCTGCGTTGGTGGAAACCGTGCTGAACGAAATCATCGAAAGCCTGATCGCAGACAGCATGGTGAAAATCTCGTCCTTCGGCACCTTCCAGGTGCGCTCGAAGGGCGGGCGCATGGGACGCAATCCCAAGACCGGCCAGGAAGTGCCGATCGACCCGCGCAAAGTGCTGGTTTTCCGCGCCAGCCATGTGCTGAAGGAAAAGATCAATGCCGGCATGCATGGACGCAAGAAGCCGGCTTCCGAGTGATTTCGCTGTAATTTCCTAAAGCTGTGGCCAAATCCCCGAAAATCGAGAATCCCGCCGAGAAGCCTGAGAAAAAGGCGCAAGGCGCATTCCGCACCATCGGCGAAGTGGCCGAGGAATTGGGTGTGGCGCAGCATGCCCTGCGCTTCTGGGAAAAGAAATTCCACCATATCCGCCCGGTGAAGCGCGCCAGCGGCCGCCGCTATTATCGCGTCGAGGATGTGGAGCTGCTGCGCGAAATCCGCAGCCTGCTGCATGACCAGGGCTATACGATCCGCGGCGTGCAAAAGCTGCTGCGCGAAGGCGGCTTGGCCAAGGCGGTGAAAGCCAAGGTGCAGGTTCAAGCCCAGGGCAAGCCCGCTCCGGAACCGCTTGCGGCGGCAGCGCCGCCGGAAAAACCCGGGAAGCCCGAAAAGGCTGAAAAGACCGGCGGCAAGAAGCCGCAGCCGGTGGATCTGCGCCCGGTGACCGATCCGCGCCAGGTGATGATGCCGTTCGACCTGCTGCTCGACATGAACGGCCTGAAGCAGACCCTGCGCGGCGCGCTGGGCGAACTGGAAGCCCTGCATGCCGAATTGAGCGCCCGCGTCAGGCGCTGAGAAGCGCCCCTTGGCGCGGTTGCGCGGGGGGAGGGTGCTGGCTATAGTGCGCCCCGTTTCGCCGCCCCGCCTGCTTACCCGGCCGGGCAGCCTAACACGGTCGGAGCGTAGCTCAGTCTGGTAGAGCACTACGCTGGGGGTGTAGGGGTCGCTGGTTCGAATCCAGTCGCTCCGACCATGTCTTTCTCCCGCATATCTCGCGCATGTTATTGGGCCGCCGGATTTTGGCGGTATAGTCTGACTGCGCTTGCGACAGGAGGGGGACTCATGCGCCTGGGATTGGGAATGCTGCTCGCCGGCTTGCTGCTGAGCGCCCCGCCGCTGATTGGCCCGCTGCATGCCGCCGATATGCCGATTTTCGATGCCCATCTGCATTACAGCCATGATGCCTGGGATGTGGTGCCGCCGGCCGAGGCGGTGAAGATTCTGCGCCAGGCCGGCCTGCGCAAGGCGATGGTTTCCAGTTCGGACGATGAAGGCACCCAGAAGCTGCGCGCGCTGGCGCCCGATCTGGTGCTGCCGATGCTGCGGCCCTACCGCAAGCGCGGCGATATCAGCACATGGGTGCGCGACGACAGCGTGATCGATTATCTGCAACAGCGGCTGGCCCGCCATCGCTATGTCGGCATCGGCGAATTCCATGTCTATGGCGCGGATGCGGATCTGCCGGTGGTGCGCCGCATGG
>JAYSEE010000156.1:0-946 GCA_041914045.1 Ferrovibrio sp.
AAACAGCGCCGACAGCCAGTTTTTCATCTGCCTAGCCGCCGCCTCGCATCTGGATGGACAATATACCGTCTGGGGCCAGGTGGTTTCCGGTATGGAGCATGTGGACCGCATCAAGAAGGGCGCGCCGGGAAGCGGCCGGGTGGACAACCCGGACCGCATCAAACGCATGCGCCCCGCCGACGCGGCCTGAACCCCGAAATCCAAGGAGCAAACCGATGGCCGCCGATCTGGAAAACACCCTTTATCTCGAACTCAAGGATGGCCGGGTGACCATTACTTTGCGGCCCGATCTGGCGCCCAACCATGTGGCGCGGATCAAGGAGCTGGCGCGGGCGCATTTTTACGATGGCCTGAAATTCCATCGCGTGATCGACGGCTTCATGGCGCAGACCGGTTGCCCGCGCGGCACCGGCACCGGCGGCTCGGGCCAGAAGTTGAAGGCCGAATTCAACGAGGAGCCGCATATGCGCGGCACCTGTTCGATGGCGCGCGCCCAGGATCCCAATAGCGGCGACAGCCAGTTCTTCATCTGCTTCGACGATGCCCGTTTCCTCGACCGGCAATACACCGTTTGGGGCCAAGTGACCGAGGGCATGGAGCATGTGGACGCCATCAAGCGCGGCAGCCAGGCGCGCAATGGCGAAGTGAGCGATCCCGATAAGATCATCACGCTGCGCGTCGCCGCCGACATGTGATATCGGCCCAGGCCCAGGTTTTGGCATAAACGCTGACCGGGCTAGCCACGATGCTGGTTTCCGACTTCGACTTCGCATTGCCGCCCGAGCTGATCGCCGAGCGGCCGGCGCATCCGCGCGATGCGGCGCGCCTGCTGCTCTGGCCCTCCGATGGGCATGAGCATACGGTGCGCGATCTGCCCGCTTTGCTGCGGCCCAACGACCTGCTGGTGTTCAACGACACCAAGGTGATTCCGGCCCGCATCGACGGC
>JAYSEE010000156.1:956-8610 GCA_041914045.1 Ferrovibrio sp.
GCCCTGCTGCTCAAGCCGCTGGGCGACGGGCTGTGGTCGGCGATGGCCAAGCCGGGCCGGCGTTTGAAGCTGGGCGATGTGATTCTGTTCGAGGGCGGCCTGCGCGCCGAGGTGGCCGAGCGCGGCGAAGGCGTGGATGGCTTGCGGCTGCGGCTGGATCGCCCGGATGCCGAGGTAATCGCCGCCCTGGAAGCGGCCGGGGCCATGCCGCTGCCGCCCTATATCGCCGCCCGCCGCGCCGCCGATGCGCGCGACCGCTCGGATTATCAGACGTTATTTGCCGATAAACCCGGCGCGGTGGCCGCGCCCACGGCGGGACTGCATTTCACCCCCGAATTGCGCGCGCGGCTGCAAGCGCGCGGCGTCAAATTCGCCGGAGTCACCCTGCATGTCGGCGCCGGCACTTTTCTGCCGGTGAAGGCGGAGCGGGTGGCCGAACACCGCATGCATGCCGAATGGGGCGAACTGAGCGAGGCGACCGTTGCCGCCATCCAGGCCGCCAGGGCGGCGGGGGGGCGGGTGATCGCCATCGGCACGACGAGTCTGCGCCTGCTGGAATCGGCCGCTAAAGACGGCGTGTTGAAACCCTTCCGGGGCGAGACCGACATCTTCATTACGCCGGGTTACGAATTCCGCGTGGCCGATGGACTGATGACGAATTTCCATCTGCCGAAATCCACTTTGCTGATGCTGGTGGCCGCCTTTATCGGGCAGCCGGCGCAACGCGCCCTCTATGCGCATGCGGTGGCGGCGCGCTATCGTTTCTTCTCATACGGCGACTCCTCGCTGCTCTGGCGGTCCGCATCATGAGCCTGTCTTTTTCGCTTCTTGCCAAGGATGGCGCGGCCCGGCTGGGCCGGCTGGAAACCGCTCATGGCGGCATCGACACGCCGGCCTTCATGCCGGTGGGTACGGCCGCCACGGTGAAGGCGATGACGCCCGAGGCAGTGGCTGAAACCGGCGCGCAGATCATTCTGGGCAACACCTATCATCTGATGCTGCGGCCCACCGCCGAGCGCGTGGCCAAGCTGGGCGGCCTGCATAAATTCATGCATTGGCCGGGGCCGATCCTCACCGATTCCGGCGGCTTTCAGGTGATGTCGCTGTCGCAGCTCAACAAGGTGACGGAAGCCGGGGTCAGCTTCCAATCGCATATCGACGGCGCGCGCTACGATCTCACGCCGGAACGCTCCATCGAAATCCAGCATCTGCTGGATGCCACCATCACCATGCAGTTGGACGAATGCGTGAAGCTGCCGGCCGATGAAAAGCGCGTGGCCGAGGCGATGCGCCTCAGTCTGCGCTGGGCCGAGCGCTGCAAGGCGGCCTTCGCGCAACGCCCGGGCTATGGCCTGTTCGGCATCGTGCAAGGCGGCACCGATGCGGCGATGCGCGAGGAATCCGCCAAGGGCCTGATCGCCACCGGCTTCGATGGCTATGCCGTCGGCGGTCTGGCGGTGGGCGAGACCCAGGACGAAATGTTCGCCACCCTGGATGTGACTGTGCGGCATCTGCCGGAGGATCGTCCGCATTATCTGATGGGTGTGGGCAAGCCCTCCGATCTCGTCGGCGCGGTGCAGCGCGGCATCGACATGTTCGATTGCGTGATGCCCACCCGCTCGGGCCGCAATGGACAGGCTTTCACCCGGCGCGGCACGCTGAATATCCGCAATGCGCGTCATGCCGAGGATCATCGGCCGATGGACGAGCATTGCCGTTGCCCGGCATGCCGCGATTTCAGCCGCGCCTATCTGCATCATCTGGTGCGTTCGGATGAAATCCTCGGCGCCATGCTGATGACCGCGCATAACCTGACTTACTATCAAGACCTGATGGCCGGCATGCGCCAAGCCATCGCGCAAGGCCGGCTGGATGATTTCGCCGCCGCGTTCCACGCCGAACAAGCGCGCGGCGATATCGAGCCGCTCTGAACATGGAAAAGCTGCGGCGTCACCTGAAGGTCTTCGCCATCGCAGCCTGCTTTGCCGCGCTAGCCTATGGCCTAGCGCATCTGGCGGTTTGGGCCGGCCAGCGCTGGTTCTGAAACCGTGTTGACGCGCGGCATCTGCAACGCCTGAAGTTGCAGTCAAGAATTGAACTCATGTCGATATTGGCAATTAATGAGAAATGATATTCACCTATAAATACGTTTCATATATCATTGCACTAGTATAAAGGCAGTTCACGGACGATCTTACACATTTGCGGCTAAGAACTCCCAACACCGAAACAGCGCGTAAACGCGAGGGTGTAGCGGCATGATCTTCGCAAGATTGTTTTCCTCCCAGGACCGCACCGCGAACGGCATCGTCACGGCGATCAGCCGGTCTCAGGGCCTGATCGAATTCAGCCCCGATGGCACCATCCTCTTCGCCAACGAAAACTTCCTGAAGGCGCTGGGCTATACGCTGGATGAAGTGAAGGGCCGCCATCACAGCATGTTCGTCGACCCCGATGAGGCGGCGCAGCCCACCTACAAGGCATTCTGGGACAAGCTGCGGCGCGGGGAATACGATGCCGGGCAATATTGCCGGTTCGGCAAAGGCGGCCGCGAGGTCTGGATCCAGGCCAGCTACAATCCGATTTTCGATGAGGCCGGCCGCGTGCTGAAGGTGGTGAAATTCGCCACCGATATCAGCGCGCAGAAAGAGCAGCAGGCCGATGCCGACGGGCAGATCGCCGCCATCCGCAAATCCCAGGCGGTGATCGAATTCAACATGGATGGCAGCATCCGCTACGCCAATGCGAATTTCCTCGGCCTGATGGGATATCAACTGGCCGATATCGTCGGCAAGCATCATCGCATCTTCGTCGACGCCGCTTATGCGGCGGGGCCGGAATACGAGCGATTCTGGCAGAAGCTGCGCAGCGGGACATTCGATATCGGCCGTTACAAGCGCCTCGCCAGGGATGGCCGCGAGGTATGGATCCAGGCCAGCTACAATCCCATCGTGGATGCCAAGGGCCGGGCTTTCAAGATCGTGAAATACGCCGCCGATGTCACCGAGCAGGTGCGGCAGGCGCGGTTGCTCAAGGCGGCGGTTGACGATGTGGTGGCGGCGGCGCAGCAGAACGATATGTCGCGCCGCGTCAACACCGAAGGCATGGGCGAGGATATCAAGGAACTCTGCCTCGGCGTGAATGCGATCCTCGATACCGCCACGTCGATCCTGCGCAGCATCAAGCAATCCTCCGACAGCGTGGCCGATACTTCGTCGGAAATCTCCTCCGCCAGCGTCGATCTCGCGCGGCGCACGGAAAGCCAGGCCGCCACGGTGGAGGAAACCGCAGCTTCCATGCATGAGATCACCGCGACCGTGAAGCAGAATGCCGGAAATGCCGAATCCGCCAATCATCTAGCGCATGATGCGGCGCAGGTGGCGCAAGAGGGCGGCGCCATCGTTCAGCAGGCGGTGCATGCGGTGAACGATATTTCCGAAAGCTCGCAGAAGATTTCCGAAATCGTCAGTTTAATGGATGAGATCGCTTTTCAAACCACCCTGCTGGCGCTGAATGCCAGCGTGGAGGCGGCGCGCGCCGGCGAGGCGGGCAAGGGCTTCGCCGTCGTTGCACAGGAGGTGCGCGGATTGGCGCAGCGCAGCGCCAGCGCCTCGCGCGAGATCAAGACGCTGATCCAGAATTCCAACGCCCAGGTGAAAACCGGTGCCGCGCTGGTGAACCGCGCCGGCGATGCGCTGGGCAATATCGTGGCGGCCAGCCGCAAGGTCTCCGAAATCATCGCCGAGATTACGGTGGCCAGCCGAGAGCAGGCGACGGGGCTTGAGCAGGTGAATGTCGCCATCGCCCAGATGGACGAACTCACCCAGCGCAACAGCGCCTTGGTGGAGCAGACCACGGCTTCGGCCCAGGCGCTGTCGCAGCAGGCCGATGCGCTTGCCGGTCTGGTCGGTCAATACCGGATCGAGACCTGATCAGCGCTCGTCATCGTAATAGGTGATGTTCAGCAATTGCTCGATCCGGCTACCGCGATTGGTGAGCGGCAGAGTGATGGACTCGAATTTTATGAAGCTGCGGTCGACGAAGGAATAACTGCCGGCTGCGCGCAGCGGCTTGGCGTTATCCGCGGCCCAGGACAGGCCGCGGTCGAATTCGGCATAGGCTTCCGGCGTCATGATCTCGTCGACGAATTTCCCGGTGGGATCGCGGCCGGAATACTGGATGATCAGCGTGCCGTAGAGCCGGATGCGATAGCGCCGCCGCTCCGGCGTTTGCACGATTTCATAGATCAGGATGCGCGGCAGATAGGGCTGCAGCAGGAAGGGCGAAAAATCCGCCCGGTCCGGCGCAATGCGCCCGGCGCGTTTCTCCTCCCACAGAGCCGCCAGCTTGTGCAGTTCGGGATGCGCGAAATCCAAAGCCGGATCGAGCGCGAATCTGGTTTCGAAGATGTTGCGAAGCATCTAACTTATGGGTTGCGGATATTCGGCCGCCAGAATCGCGCGCTGCCGGGCTTTTGTCGATTGTTTTCGGCGGCAGCCGTGGATCGGGGAATATGTTGGGAAGTTGGTGAGCCCGCCGGGATTCGAACCCGGGACCTCTCGATTAAAAGTCGCTTGCTCTACCAGCTGAGCTACGGGCTCCCAAGAGGTGGCGGACCATATTCCGGGGCAGGGGTGGCGTCAACCTTTGCCGGGCGCTGTCGAAAAATCGGCGCAACATATTGAGCGTGCAAAAGAAAACGGCGGCCACGAGGACCGCCGTTTCTGGCATAGACAAGAAAGGGTTCAGGCTTAGCCGAACAGGCTGAGCAGGGTGTTCGGGCGCTGGTTGGCGATCGACAGCGCCTGCGTGCCCAGCTGCTGACGGACCTGCAGGGACTGCAGGGCAGCGGATTCGGCGGCCACGTCAGCGTCCACCAGGGCGCCAAGACCGGTCTTGGTCGCGTCCACCAGATCGTCCACGAAGCTGCGCTGCAGCGAGAGCGAACGGCTCTGAGCGGCCACCTGGGCGGAGATCGAGTTCACCAGGTTTTCGAAGGTGCTCAGATCGGTCAGCGCGGTGCTGTAATCGGCGGCAACCGTGAAGTTGCCGATGGCATCCGACACGGCGGTGACCGAGTTCAGCAGGTTGGTGCCGGTCTGGAGCGTGAGGGAAGCGCCCGACACGTCCGACACGAACGAGATCGTGGCGGCCGAGTTCAGCAGGTTTTTGCCGTTATAGGTCGCCTGATTGATGAAGTTGGTGATTTGCTGCACCAGCTGATAAGCGTCGTTCTGATAGGTAACGCGCTGCTGCGAGGTGAGCGAGCCGTCGGCCAGGTTGGCGAACTTCGCCTTCAGGTCGCCGACCAGATCGGAAATGCCGGTCAGAGCGGCCGCGGAGACCTGACCAAGACCTTCACCGGCAGCCAGCGAGGACTGCACCGAAGCGAAAGCCTTGATATTGCCGCGAATGCCCTGGGCGACAGCGAATACGGCGGCATCGTCGGCGGCATCCGCCACGCGATAGCCGGTCTGGATCCGCTTCGAAACCTTATCCAGGTCGGAATTGGTCTGACGGAGAGAGGACAGCGCGACGAGCGCGCCGACGTTTGTGTTGACTGAGTTCGACATGGTCAAGTTCCTTTCTGGGCCTATGCCAATGCGATACACTTAGAGCTACAGTGTTAACAATTACTAAAATTGGCAAGTTTCCTTGAAAATTATTTTTCGCTGATTTCTGCCAATTTCAAACCTTCGGTAGAATGCTCGCCGTTCTTAATGCCTCAAGGATAGCAGTATTTGCGGAATACCGCGTCTGGAAATACTGACGACTCGGCGCCCAATAACGAACGCCTACAACCACTCCGGCAGGGGTGAATTCATGGATGCCGATCTGCGGCGCCGGCCCCGTCGTCACCCCCTCGAACCCGGCCAGGGCCTTGCGGATGGCGTCGAAAGCGGCGATGTGATCGGCGCCATGCTCCAGGGTCACCCTGGTATCCACCACCCGGTGGCTACGCGAATTGACGATGATCTCGCCGTTGATGGATTTGTTGGGAACGGTGATTTCCTCGCCGTCTTCGTTGCGCAGGCGGGTGGCGGCCAGGGTGATATCCTCCACCACGCCGCTGACATTCTTCACCTCGATGGTGTCGCCCACCACGAAGGGGCGGCTGAGGATGATGGCCAGGCCGGCGCCGTAATTGGATAGCGGCCCCTGGATCGCCAAGGTGGCGCCGAAGGCGCTGGCGCCGGCCAGGGCGATCAGCGGCGCGATCGAGATGCCGAAATTGCCCAGCGTGATCAGCACCACGGCGATCAGCACCACGATCTTCACCACATTGCCGAAGAAGCGCGCCAGGGTGACATCCAGTTTCTTGCGCTCGGCGAAATCGGCGGTGCGCTGGCCGAGCCACATCGCCAGCTTCAGGCCGATGAAGAAGACCACCAGGGCGCCGAGGATTTGCAGGCCGTAGCGCACGGCGAAATCCATCGCCACTTCGATCAGTTTGTTGAGGGAATTGAAGTCCTGCTGCATCTCATGCTCCGCAATCGAAAACGCCCGCTTAGTGCACCACGCCCAATTCGAACAGCCGCAGGGCAAGGCTGCCGGATTCAATATAGCGGTCCGGCCGGCCGCTGCCGATATCCCGCGGCAACCAGTCGTAAACGAAAACATGATCCCGGCCCAGGCGCTTTTCCTGCGCCGCATGCACGGTCAGTTGCGGCCAGCTGCGCGCCAGCAGGGGCACCAGCCGCTCGGCGCATTCGATGGTGATGCGCATGCCCCGCGCCAGCAGGGCGGGCAGGGCGGCGGCGAAACGGATCTGGTCGCCGATGCCTTGTTCGGCGCAGATCAGCAGATGCCGGCCGGCCATCGGCTCGCCCTGCCAGCGCGGCAGGTCCAGCCGCCGTTCGATGCGCAGGGCGTCGTCGGGCCAGAGCCGGGCCTCGTAATCCAGCAGCCCCTGATGCCAGCGCAGCTGGTCGCCGGGGCCCAGGCTGAGCAGGATGGTGGCGCGCGCCATGCGGGTAGAGCGGTTGTCGGGCTCCAGCGCGGCGGCGCGGTCCAGCCAAAGCCGCGCGGCTTCCAGTTCGCCGCAGCGATAGGCAGCCTCGGCGGCGAGCGTCAGGATATCGGGCCGCTCCGGCTGCGCCTGCAAGGCGGTTTCCAGTTCCGCCAGCGCGTCCGCAGGGCGTTGCAGCAGCAGCAGGCAATCGCCTCGGCGGAAGGCGGCGTTCGGCAACGATACTTGCCCGGCCAGCGCCAGGGCCTGTTCCGCCTGGCCGCAGCGCGCCATCGCGGCCAAGCGCTGGTCCTGCAAGGCGGCGTCTGCATCGCCGCCCTCCAGCGCCAGGGCAGCCTCCGCATGGGCCAGGGCCTTGGCGTGTTCGCCCAGCCGGCCGCGCAGCATCACCAGGCTGCGCAGAATGCCGGGGTGGCTGGGCATGCCGGCCAGCGCGGCCTCGAAGCCATCGGCGGCGGCGGCGAAATCCTGCGCCTGCAAGGCCGCCATGGCTTGCTGGAGAAGCTGGGCTTGCTGGAGAAGCTGGGCCTGCGCTGGCGTCTGCTGGCTCATGCGATTAAACTTCCGCCATGCCTGAATCGCCGCCCATCCTGCTGCCCGATGCCGCCAAGCTGGCGGCGGCGCGCGACCGGCTGGCCGGGCGGGGCGCCCCCCACCGGCCGGGCGCCGCATCCCGCGCCCCCC